>CAIQUX010000252.1 GCA_903875055.1 uncultured Bacteroidota bacterium | reverse complement strand
TACAATCCAACATACCTGAATTTGCCGTGACCGTAACGCATAAGAATATACTCTATTCACCTAAGTATATTTTATTGGATGGTCAACCTGTGTATATATGCGACCTCAATTCAAATGCGTATTCATTTCAGGCCGGCACCGACACACACTCGATCAGCTTTCGGTATTTCGACAAATTGTATATGCTCAACAACATTCAATTCGACGCTGGAAAAAAATACTGGTTTGGCATCAACATCGACAGTATGACGAAATCGAACAGTACTATTACGATCACCGATTCATTGCCGACAGTTCAGCCTAGTGATGAAGAAAAAAAGTTACTTTACGGTTCATTGCTTTTCACGAATCAATTTGCATGTGATACATTGGATGTCAGAAACAAAAAAGACAGCAGTTCGAAATATCATTATACGCCATCTGTAAGACCTAAAGTACTGAATGTGGACGGTGATGCCTTTTATGTATTCGGTCCATTGACAAGCCATTCCAATGCCGTGATACAGATAAAACAGAAGGAGCATACCTTGAAAATATCGCCTGAATATGCGCATTATTATGATGCCTTCACGAAAGAGTTCACCACTAAGAATATCGGAACTATCAAAGGCGTTATTTTTAATTTCTATGAAAACCAGTTGCAGGATTATCAGTTAGCTGCCTTGCTCAGACCTGACACGGTGAAACCCGCAGCGCAAGCGGTGGATATGAAATTTGATAAGGAAGCGTTTAAGGCGGCCAAGGAAGAACCCGAGCCAGTGTATGCACAGAATTTCAGAGCCCAGAACGCGGGTAATTATTTCCAGATCAAGATCAAAAACATGCAAAAGAACTGCATCGTCAAAGCACTCTGGGTCATCAATAACAGTAAAGCGGAAGAATGTGTCTTTTCGACGGACATACCACAGAACAATCTGTATGGATTCCCGGTGTATAGTGCTGATGGTGTCTATGACCTGTATTTCTTATTGAGCAACAATAAACTGCTCATCATGAAAAACATCACGTTGAAAAAATATGATGAGTTCTATATCAACCCGGCCTTATTCAAATCGGAAAAACTCAGCAATGATCGATTGGCCATTCCGTTGAAAATTTACAGTGACCTCACTAAATTACCCCTCCTGCCTTTTTACTTTCCTCCGGAAGAATCGGATGAAGCCATCAAAGAAATCAAGAATCCAAAACGAAGTAATCCCTACCTGCATGGGATCATTACAGATAAATCATTGCAACCTATTCCGAATGCCATCATCTTATTGGAAGTCAATGGCAAATTCAAAGAAGGAGGGTATACCAATGGCAACGGGGAATTTGAAATACTGAATCTGCCTCCGGGATCCTATCAGGTGAAAGTATTTCATCCTGAACATCAGATGCTGCAATTTCCTGTCAAGTTCATGCAACAAGGCTATGACTATGAATTGAATATTGGCATGAATGAATCTGAGACACAAAAGCCTGTATTTGAAACCGTCAATCAGGATTTTCGGTTCCTTAGTTTTGGTAATGCTAAACAAAAGGATAACTTAAGAGTACAACTTTATGATAAGGAAAGCCGGGAGCCTTTGCAAGATGGAAGTGTCACCTTTTATGAAAATGACAAGGTGGTGGATGTGAAGAATTTTGTTGGTAAACATGAGATGGAAATTCCTTTTCCCTTATCACCGGATATCAGCTACACGCTTCAGATTGAACGTGCTGGTTATATTCCGGTCCTGCTCCATGATATACGTTTCATATCTGGCATGTTTGATGTCCTTCATTTGTTCATGTCACCGAATGGTACTCCGGGTATCTTGAAGAAAAAAGAATACAATCTTCAAATGAAAAATGTTCAGATTGATATGAGTGAAGAGGTTGTGGACGTAGTGAAGGCAGACGACACTAAAATCATCTATACCGATAACGGCGAAAAGGGCTCAGGTGAAATATATGGACGTATTTATGATGAGAAAAAAGAAGGTCTCGATTTTGCCAGTATCATGGCATATCAGAACAATATCGTCAAAGGCGGTAGCAAAACAGACATGAACGGGAATTACAAAATCAAACCGCTACAATCAGGAATCTACGATTTGAAAGTTACCTATGTCGGTTATAAAGAAAAAATCATTAAAGGCGTTAAAGTTGCCAGTGGCAGCAAAGTTCAGATTGAATTTCAATTAAATAAAAAGGCTATTTCTGGTGGGTCAAAGGATGTGGTTATCACCGCATATAAAGTGAAAATGATTGATGCATCTGATCCGGGTAGCAGAGTAGTGGCCAGTAATTCGTATTATAGTGCTGCAGCGCCTTCGTATAGTTCCCCATCGTATAATCTTTCTGAGTCATATGGGGCTTCCACGATTAGCATTGCCGGTGGAAGAGCTTTTAATACTATCGGCGATTTGGAAGCCGTTCAAAGTGAATTCGAAATCTCGGGTACTGATAGAGCCAGAAGAATAACAGATGCTTACGGGGCTGTGACGTTTGCCGACAACAACATGATCAACGATGTAGCTAATAATACCGATATCAGTCAATCCAGAAAAAAATTCAATGATGTTGGGTTCTGGGAACCGAATCATATTACCGATAAACAAGGTAAGACCAGCTTTGATATCCGATTGCCGGATAATATCACCACCTGGAAATCGACTATGATAGCCATGGGGAAACATCGGTTACACGGAATCGATTCGGCTGAAACGAAAGTATATAAGCCCTTACAAAGTATGAGTATCATTCCGCAGTTTATCTGGGATAATGATAAGGTATATGCGAAAGCCAAATTCACTAATCTCACGAAGGATGCGAAGACCGTTACTGTCGGTATTTCGCTGAATGATAAACGGTTGAGTTCGAAGGAAGTCTCCATTAAGAACGAGTATGTGGATTCTGTCTTGCTCACAGCTACCGATTTGAATCCTATCCATTGGAAAGCAGTTTTGCAATTTGAAGAAAAGTATAAAGATGAAGAAGAGCGCGACATTCCTGTCTACAGTTCAGCCTTCAGGCTTTATACCAATCAGCATGTCATGATGGAAAAAGACAGTACCTATACGTTGCAGTTTGCCAACGGCATCAAAGGAAATATCCTGCTCAATAATACGTTGTACGAAAAAATAATTGCGGAGATCAATGAATTGAACAACTACGAATATGGTTGCGTCGAGCAGACGGCTTCAAAACTCAAAGCTTTACTTTGCAAAGAAAAGATAAACAAGGCCATGGGATTGAAAGAAAATCTCACACCACCAATTTATAATCTGATCAACCGATTATCTAACTATCAGAATATTGACGGTACCTGGGGATGGTGGAAACGCGAATCGGTCAATTGGCGAATGACGATTTATGCCATGGATGTCCTACGCAGCGCTGATGCAGCCGGATATTCCAACAGCAATTACAGCAGTGCACGAAGTGTCGTCAATGCAAATTTTTACTCGCTATCGTCATCTGATCAATTGTATGCAATGTATGTATTTCAGAAAATGAACTTCGTCGATAACGAAATGAAGGAAGCGTTCTCGAAGATGAATATCAATGAACTGAAAACGAGCGACAAGATCTATTACTATAAAGTGGCCGAATTTCTAGGACAAAAAGTGGAGGCCTCCGATTTATATGCTCTTGCTCTTGAAATGAACAATCGTCTGCAAACTCCGTATTATGAAGATTTCTTTCATGACCCTAAGACTGCTATGTTCACCGCATATTTCATCTTCGCCAATTCATCCATCGGGGATGAATGGTTGAACGTTTTCAAAGACAAACTCAGTAACGGGCAACTTGAAAAGAACCTGAATACCTACGCCAAAGCCAATATGATTGAAGCCTTGACCAGTTCATTTGAGCATACAGGAAACAAACCGATCACGGCTCAGGTCATCATTAATGATACATTGCATATCAGCACATTTCCTTATTCACTTCCTATTACCGGCACCTCTTACAAATTGAGTCATACCGGTGGTAATGTATTTGTAAACACGGCTGAAGAATATGTGGTGTATAATCCAACGAAATCGGATTCATTATTCAGTGTCTCTACTACCTTTATCCAGCAAAATCAAAGTAAAGAAATACTTCAGGCAGGCGTGCCTTGTCAAATGAAAGTGACAGTCAATGCGTATCGTTCCAGTGATTATGTGATGCTTGAAATTCCCATTCCATCGGGTATGCGTGTCATGAATAAGATACAACCCGGAGGATGCACCATCGAATATTTCAAAAACAAGATAGTAGTGTTTTACAGCAAGCTTTCGATGGACCAGCATCAGTTGACGTTTGATATGCAACCCAACCTGAAAGGAAATTTTACATTGCCTGCAGCGAAATGCAGTCTGATGTATTACCCTTATATCTTCGGTAATAATGAAAAGCGTAGTATTGAAATTCGATAACCATTTATTAATCAGCCTGAACTTTCTATTTGTAGGCCGGATCAATTTTTTTCAAACCCACACGAAGTGTTTTTACCCTATAATAATCAGGATTATCATATCCTCCAGAACAAGTTGGAATGCAAGGCGAATAACCATTCATTGCATAGGTGATCAACACTTCATTATCGGCATTTAAAAATTGCGGATGCAAGGTCACACCATAGGTTACAGGTGATACGCTATCCAGTCGGTCAGTGATCGTGTGCATCAACTGATAGTTTAGAAAGGTTCCCCAGGGATTCGCAGAAGTTTGCGAATAGATCTCTGTGCCTTTGTTGCAAGTCTTGCCAGCGGCCTGCGTCAACAGGATATATTTATTTTTCACCTGACGGATAGAAAAATTTTCACCCGGTACCTGCGTAATCGCTTCTGCCTGTGATGGAAGATTCACCCAAAGGTCTGTGCTATAAAACTGCCAGGTATCATGCAGGCTATTCATCGGGAAACGCGCAAAATAGAGAAGGTTGTTAGATTGAATATCGGGCTGATACAGACCATACACATAACAGAATCCTTTGGCCGTATCAGTGAAACAGGTATATCCGTAATTGGTATTATTGAATGAAAACGAATCAATCTGCAGATATTGCAAATCAGGAAAATGCAATTTGGCAACATAGGTTCTGGTGTTTTGCGGACCACCCATTTTCTTCGCAAACACAAATACTGTGTCGGCATACTGATATGCATGCAATGGCGCAAACCATGTACCGGCTTCATTACTTAGTATAAAATCATTGGTGCCGACATTCAGTGTCGTCATGGCAAAACTGCTGTTGGAGGTCATGGCTGCATTATGAACATTCGGTGTGCAACTGATCATGCCTGTCGCACTTACATAATCATTCAGATGCGCACTCCCGAATAACCATAATACACGACCATCTGATAAGGTCAGTGAGGTAGTTCCTTCAGCGGCTGTCACACCACTAGTCTGTTGGAAGTAGGTCAGAAAGGTCGAATCGATATGCGATATTGGCAATACTATATCCGATGGAAGACGACCTTTCAGACAAGCACCGGAAATCAATAGGCCGGCTACACAAACAAAATAGACGAAGTACTTCTTCATACAAATAAATAAAATTGAAATTACTGTTTTTTCCTTTCTTTGCAGAAATGAATATCCGCGAAGCAAAAAAATACTTCAATCAGCAATGCGCCTCGCTGTTTGATAAAACCGAAGCGGAAGAAATATTTACCCGCATCGCCGAAGAATTGACCACAAAGTCAAGGTTGGCAATAAAGTTGGATACCCATCTTGAAGTTGATGATACGCGCCTCAACGATATGATAGTCCAACTAACGACACAAAAACCATTGCAATATATTCTGGGTTATGAATGGTTTTACAACCATAAACTGTTTGTCAATGAACATGTGTTGATACCACGTCCCGAAACGGAGGAATTGGTCAGATGGATACTCGACACAATTAAGACAGAGCAATTTATTACACCATCAATTCTCGATATCGGCACCGGTAGCGGCTGTATTCCCGTTGTATTAAAAAAGGAAATCCTTCGGGCAGAAGTCGCTGCCTTGGATATCAGTCAAGCTGCTCTCGATGTAGCGAAACAGAATGCTATGACCTATGCGCTCACTATTGATTTTATGCAAGGAGATATATTGGACCCGAATTTTACCACTGGAAAAAACTTTGACATCATCGTCAGTAATCCGCCTTATATCACAACTCCTGAGAAAGCTGATATGGAGGAACGGGTGTTGGCCTTTGAGCCAGATCAGGCACTTTTTGTGACGAACAATGACCCCCTGCAATTCTATAAAGCCATTCTTTTATTTTCTGAAAAATATCTTGCTTCTAATGGAACTATTTTTCTTGAATTGAATCGCGACTATGGCCTGCAGACAAAGCAACTTTACGATGAGGCGGGCTATGTAACAGCACTGCGTCAGGATATGTATGGAAACACCCGTATGCTGATGGCAAAAAAAAGACCTACTGACTTTCATCAATAGGTCTTACAACAACACCTCATATCCTTACTTCTTACTCCTCACTTTATAATTGCTGTTCTTACTGTCCTTTTGCATATACTTGATATCGTCAGTAGCCATCGATTCGACATTGTTCAGTTTTTTTTCATACGCCTCATTGACGGAAGCTGCACCCTGCATGGCAGGCGCTTGTTGAATAGCCTTTGGTTTTGAACGAATATATTCATCATTCTGTTTAACCATTTTCTTCGCTTCTTCATAATTGCCTTTATCAACTTCCTTCATGGCGCGTTCTAAGGTTTCATTCGATTCATAGATAGCTACCTGTGTGCCAACCCTGTCGTTGAAACTATTGGAATACAATTGTTCATTCGATGTAAATTCATTTTTATTGGTCAACATGATACCTGCTTTTCTTTCCTGCATCGGATCATAATACGTAAGGGCCGTATTGAAACTGACAGTGGTACTATTGCCCGGCCTTACGGTGTATTTGATAAGCACACCCTTGGTCTCTTCAGAAAAGATATCGTGTAGTCTGATCGTCAAGGTCCTTCCTTCCTGCTCATATTGTTGTCCATATACCCTGTCAATATTCACATAGTCAGGTATGGTGATTTTCAATTCGGCATGTTGAGCCATCACCTCCGACAGGTTATTCAGTTCCTTTTTGAAGATACCGGCTATCTCTTCTGCATTGTCGATGAAGTAATAGTTGCCGGTTCCGGTTTCAGCCATGGCCGTCATCAGGTCTTCATTATAATCACGTCCGACACCGAAGGTAGAAATAGAGATTCCTTCCATCTTATTTTTCGCACGTACAATCTTTTGAATCTGATTCGGATCGGTGATACCCTGATTGGCGAGACCATCACTCAGCAACAAGACCCGGTTGATATAGCTTGAATTATAATTACGTTTCACTTGTGTATATCCTTCCAAGGCACCACCCATCAGGTTGGTGCTGCCTCTGTCAGTGATGCCATCTATTTTGCTCTTGATGCTATATTTATTATTGACCGGCGTTGCATATTGTAGCACATCCACACTGCCATCATAGATAACGATAGACAAATAATCTTCCGGACTTAGCTGATCTACTATATACTTCGCCGCCTTCTTGGCATTGCTGATCTTTTCACCAGCCATAGAGCCACTTCGGTCTATGACGATGGATAAATTCAATGGGATGTGTTTGTAATTTTCACCGGAATAGCGGTCCGAAATAAGCTCGGCATAAAAATGTCCCTCACGGTGATTGTGGGTATAATAATCATTTTCAAAGGCGGTCGATAAGGTCAGATTTGCTTTTCGTTGTGAACTTTTAGAAGTTGAATTGTACGATGGATTGTCGTCGTTGTAACGGTGATTGTCTTGATTCCAAGGTCTGTAAAACGAAGAAAGAGTGAGGATGAAAGCCAAGCCTGTCAAGGCGGCTGCAAAGATGAACGTACGCTGTTTCATGATATGGAATTTTTAAATGGTGAAAATTGACCGCTTGGATGCAATTGATTTTCATATTCCACACCTTGAAAAAAATAAAAATAAAAAAGGCCGTCTCAAGTATGAGACAGCCTCTGTAAATAGTGTTCGTTAGATTTCTTTACTTGTAATTATGCGTACATCTCCACTTTCAATTCATGCACACGCTCGTTCTCCAGATATTCTTCGTAATTGCAGATCCGATCGATGATACCGTTCGGTGTCAATTCGATGATACGGTTACACACCGAATTGGCAAACGCCAGATCATGTGTGGTCATCATGATAACGCCAGGGAAATCCAGCGCACCATTATTGAAGGCCGTGATACTTTCCAGATCAAGGTGATTGGTAGGCTCATCGAGGACGATACAGTTTGGATTCTGCAACATCATCTTGCTGAGCATACAACGTACTTTCTCTCCTCCGCTCAAGACCTTGGTCTTCTTATTCAGTTCCTCGCCGTTAAACAACATCTTGCCGAAGAAACCACGTAAGAAATCTTCGTCCGCATCTTTAACCGTATCGGGTACAAATTGACGAAGCCAATCCATCAGATTCAGTTCGCTTTCAAAAAACTTCTGGTTATTATTCGGCAGATACGCTTTGGTGATGGTGGTTCCCCATTCAACCGTACCATGATCGGCTTTCGCTTCACCATTGATGATATCGAAGAAGGCATGCACGGCCAATTGGTTTTTACTCACAAACAAGATCTTATCGCTCTTGTGCACATCAAAACTCACATCGGCAAACAATACTTCCCCATCCACACTGGCTGATAATTTTTCAATCTTCACGATATCATTCCCCACCTGACGATCGGGCTTGAAGATGATACCCGGATAACGTCTGTTACTTGGTTTAATATCCTCGATAACCAGTTTCTCCAGCGCCTTCTTACGTGAGGTGGCCTGCTTGCTCTTACTCGCATTGGCACTGAATCGCGCGATGAAATCCAGGAGGTCTTTACGTTTCTCTTCGTTCTTCTTATTCTTATCATTCAACTGACGGGCTGCCAATTGGCTACTCTCATACCAGAAGGTATAGTTACCGGTATAGATATTGATTTTGCTGCGATCCACATCGGCCACATGGGTACACACGGTATCCAGAAAGTGACGGTCATGACTCACCACGATGGCGGTATTTTCGTAATCGGCCAGAAAGTTTTCGAGCCAGCGTATGGTTTCAATATCAAGGTCATTGGTAGGCTCATCCAACAGCAAAATATCAGGATTGCCAAACAAGGCCTGCGCCAGCAATACCCTTACTTTTTGGGTACCGTTCAGATCCTGCATCAGAGTCTGATGGAGCTCATCGGTGACACCCAGGTCTGACAGTAATTGTGCTGCATCACTCTCGGCCGTGTATCCGCCCATTTCACCAAAATCATGTTCCAGTTCACCGGCTTTGATACCATCTGCTTCCGTAAAATCTTCTTTCAGGTAAAGGGCATCTTTCACCTGTTGTATATCCCACATCTTCTTATTACCCATCAATACGGTATTGAGTACGGTAAAATCATTGAACTCGAAGTGGTTTTGTTTCAGCATACTCAGACGTTCGCCCGGTGAAATGCTCACATTGCCTTTATTGGGTTCGATTTCCCCGCTCAGGATTTTAAGGAAGGTCGATTTGCCGGCCCCGTTGGCACCAATGATACCATAGCAGTTGCCTTTGGTGAAATTGATACTGACCTCATCAAAAAGGACCCGTTTGCCGTACGAAAGCGATACATTGTTGGTAGATAACATAACTGATTAATTTTCAAGCGGCAGACTCATAGGCCTTGCCGGTTTTTTAAAGGCGGCAAAGGTAAGGCTTTGAACGTGGAAATGAAAAAAATTGAGTGAGCAGAATGTTATGATTCCCCGTCCGTGCCGATCGGGCACTTGCACCATGTCGATGAGGCCAAACCACCTGTCTCTCTTTTCTTTTGGGGTCGGGGACAGTACATCGATGCAGCGGGGTTGCGACGCTCCGTTCAACGTCATTTTATACTTCATCAGAGATTCTGCTCCCAAAATAAGAGCTTACCCACTTCGTAACCTAGCTGACTGTCCTCTCCTAAAAAAACTTGACACATTTTGGGCAAACAAAATGCGAAATGAGTAAATCTGAGTATACCCTCAAAGTAAGTGAATCGTTTGAGAAAACAGACGAGAAATTCGATTATGAAATTAGCTTCCGCAAGTGGCT
>CAIQUX010000251.1 GCA_903875055.1 uncultured Bacteroidota bacterium | reverse complement strand
GAAGCACACCATCTACTTCGCCGGCTGCAACTCGCAGTATATCAATACAGCTTCGTTTTGCCGGCTCGTACCTGATGCACTTCAGACTTTTTCAGCGGGCCCTATTTATCGATTATAAGGAGCGAATTGATCCATTACTATGCTTCCCTAATCTGGAATAACCGGATCTAAAAAGGGGTTCCAAACCTCCGTTTGAAACCCCCTTTTAGCATGAAAAAAGACAACATGTTCAAGCTTGAGGCTTATTGCATGTTGTCTTTTTATTTGCTTTAAATGCCCATGGCAATTTAAGATTACTTTTTATCCGTCCGGCAAACCGTTGGTTTAGTCAGACTTACTTATTCTTATCGTTTGCTGATATTAAAGCCTATCAGGTATTGCCATTTGGTATAATCATTTTGATTATACATGTTATTGGCTTGTTGAATTATGCTTTGATAATTACTTAAGAATATTTGGAAAGTATGTGTACTTGTAGCAAGTTGTAATCCCAAACTAAGATTAGGATGCGGATTATTAGAAGGATGTTCTGTTAATGGCTGGTCGTAATTAGCAACTATTGACATAGAACTAGTAACAGCATATGAACCACTGAATGATACCGCAAAATGTCCGTTATGCATTTTAGACCTTACACTGCTATCCGATGAAATATAACCTTCTACATTGTTAAACCATGAAAAACTAGGTGCAATCTGAGCAGAGAAATTTTTCGTTATTTTTCGTGCAAAAAGTAATTGATGGAAATACGATAGACGATCGTTGTTATCTACGAAGTTTCCTTTCTTCTGACGGGAATCAATTGACATCAACCCATAATAGGAGATACTCAACGGTGATCCGGCACCATCAATCTGAGATTGTCTGACAATGGCTAATTTAAGGTTTCCGTCCCATTGCATACGCTCTTTTGTAAAGCCGAACCCTACTTGAACATTTTTATGAAACGCGTAGTTGAATCCAAGTCTGATATTGGATGGAGCATAAAGACCATAAAAATCTTTGTATCCATTATTAATAACACCGAAGCGATGTTGAATAACAAATTCAAAAATCCCTTTGTTTGGCAGCATTACGCTTTGGTTATCAAGTAGGAAATTGCCTGCGAAGGTATTTTTTACCGGTTTGATGGGTTGTTTTGCATCACCGTCCTGAGCATACGCAATGTTTGCTAATACCAACAGGCACACAGACAAGGCGAGACGCTGAACGAGAGTACTTATTTTTTTTGAATGAATTTTCATATTATTTTTTTTTAATTGTTTTGTGCGCCTTGTTTAATCCAGGCTAGTACAAGTTGATTAATATTGGAAGGATTATTAGGTCCTCCAGGAGGCATAATCGTACCTTTTTTTCCGGTTAACCATTGATACAAAGAACTGCTTTCTGGAGAACCTGTATCCAGATAACCTCCATTGCTGAGTGAACTAAAGGCTTTGTCATCCGCTAAATTAGGGATATGACCACCTGAAGCATGACACCCGCTTATGCTGCACTTTGCATTTAGTACCGGGATGATATCCTTGGCAAAACTCACCGGTCCTGTTACTTCCACATCCGTTTTAGGGATTACCGTGGCTACTTTGTAACAACTCTGCAACGCAAAGACAGGAGCGGCTATTACCATGATGACTATTGCAATTTTTTTTATTGACATGATTTTGTTTGTTAAATCATTTAAAATAGGGTTTATTCCAAGCTCAAGGCTTCTTTATTTATTTTTGGAATTTCAACAACAGGTTTGGTTTAATACCATGCTGATAGTTGGATTGATTAAAGAAGGCCATACCGAATGGCTGATCTTGCATCTGACCGTCAACCATACCTTTTGTGAAATCGATATCTTGTTTCAAACTGCTAGGAGTTTTCAACAAACGTTTCCATTCAACTCTCCAACCTGTTCCTGTGTATTCCACTTGGCAAGTAATATCAGCACGACCATTAGTCAAAGGTGCAGAAAGATAACTTGGAATAGTTTTAGCTCCGTCTTTACCATAAACGACGTCTTCCCATGCATTACGCTGGTAGTCTACATCAGTAATAGGATTGATTTTAGTGCTATCGCTTAACGTAAGGATACCTGTTGAATCTACTGCGATTACTTTCTTAGCTACGTTTGCAGCTACTTCAGTTTGAAGTATGTAGTAATAGTTCATCTTACCAGGAATAACATACAAAGGAACACTTACACTTACCGCAGGTGTAACCCCTGTCAGGTTCAATTTTTGTGTATTGCTTGTTGTACCACCTACAGCCGTGCTGTACGTTGGAGCATACGGATAAGAAGTTGAAGAACCGATCACCACTTGATCATCCTTTTTACGACCATTACCGCTACCACCAACTAAGGCTGTGATAGAAGGACCACCTGCCCAATCTTGATATTCATCAGAGAATTGGTTATAAAGAGGGTCTCTACCAAGTTGACACCACCACATATCGATTTTTTCTGTTGAACCGTTGGTGTAGTGATTACCACTTTGATTAGACTTCATTGTAGCCGGAGTTGTTGTAGGGTCCAGATATGGAGTAAACAAGTGACAACTAGCATAACATGTTTGTGTTGCAAACTTAGTTACAGAGTTATCGATGTTCCATAAGAAGGCGAGTTTATCTTCTCCCCATCCTTCCCTAGTCAGGTTACCGTTCACATCATAGGTTCTTGCACCTGGTTCCTGAGCCCAACGTTTTGTTACTGGATCGAAATACCAAGGAGAAGTCAAAATACTTTTCGTCATGTCAGGAATTTCAGCTAAGAAATAAATACTGGTCGCATCATACATAGATCGCAAGGTCACCGGGTACTGCGTACCGATATAACCGTAAAATAAGCCATTACCTGGATCAGGAACCTGAGTCACTGCAGTTAATGGTGTGGCTTTTTCCCAAATGTCGTCCATAATACCATCTATCGTCGGTGCTGTTGTCGTTTTCGCGCAAAGCAAAGTCGATTGATTGGTTACCACTGCTGGTAAGTCGAGAATTTGGTTTTTTCGGGTACAACTGCTCATGTAGACAATTGTAACAACAGATACACACGCTATGGTGTAAGCTATTGATTTTAGGGATACTCTATTCATGTTTTTACTTTTAGTTTTCATAAATGATAATTTTTAATTTTTATTATGATTTCAGGATACAAAGGTTGTTATAAGGGCTTATTTGTCAAATGACGAATACTATATTGGTTTATGATTTTTATCATACTTTTAACAAGGAATTACTATGGATAGCCAAAATTATGATAATTTTAATAGGGCGCAAGATATTATCAATATCGGATTAATGCAAGATTTTTTTCAACTTTTTATAAATTTATTCAGGTGAGACTTGCCGATATTTAAAATATATTTTACGGTTGATTATTTATAAAATAGCTCATGATATTTGTTGAATAAGTTCTGATCCATGCATATGTTATTTGAAATCAAATTAATCCATGTTTACAAGTTGTTTTTTCCTTGATTTGTTATCAGTTGGTGTCTTTCGTTATAATAAATACGAAAACTTTTTGAATTAAATATTTACACAAATTTTCTACTTATGATTTGATTTTACCCGTAATTAATCATTTGCCTTATTTCAAACCTGTTATCGAATTCGTGAACACGGTTTATTTATACAAACAAGGAACTCCACATTCAAAACCACACAGTAGATTACGAATTTCAACGGCGAATGATAGGAATCTTTTCAGAATTATGATTGGCCGCTGCCCACTAATATAATGAGTGGTGTTTTGATTATTTGATTTGCCTTTTTCGTGAAAACCAGACAACCTTGAATGGGCTGATAAATGAAAGTTGCCATAATGCATTTACCAAAAGTAAAATATTTCTGACTACTTTTTTATTCAAGACCAAATATTGCCTCGATGCAAAACAATATATACCTCCTTACTTTACGACTATCAATTTAGTCATTGTTTGTATTTTTCATCCCTTATTTATGAACATAAATTGGCAGTTTACATACGTTCTACATTTACAAATACATATTTCAAATCCCATTCTATTGATCGGGCCGCTACTTATATCCCGACCAGAACAGAAAACAAAAAAAAGAAGCTGTCGTTTGAGACAGCTTCTTACATAAATTCTGATGCTTACTGCATTATTTCAATGACTTCACGTACATGATGACTGACCATCTTTCATTGTCAGTCAACTTGTCTTTAAAAGCTGGCATTGGCTTCCTTCCTTGAGTGGTTTTCCAATACATTTCACCTTCACTAACTTTTGCTGACTCTGCAGAAGTGAAATCACCTGGGGTGATATCCAATTTATCTGCTTTGGCTCCGTCACCTTGCCCTTTGGCTCCGTGGCACGATTTACAATGCTGCGCATAAAGTTCCTTTCCTTCTTTAATCGCATCAGCGCCTTTAACAGGACTTTTCTTTGCGATGGCATCTGCAGGCGCTGGCCATGGCTTCCCTTTCGGTTTAGCCTGAGCTGTTGCATCTGTCGTTAAACAAAATGAAACTGTTACTGCGAAGGCTGCCATAAAAATCGTCCGTAGATTTAAACAATTGCTTTTCATAATTCTTATTTTTTAGGTTTGTTAAAATTTAATCTGCTGTGTTTTTTTATTTTAAAGAGCTGTAAAAGTACATAAAAAATTGTTCCCCAAATTACACAAATTATCATATTTGATACAAGTATTAAATAAAATGGGGCCTTATCTCTTGCTGCGGAAAGCGAACGTTCGCCCCAATGCCCTGATTTTTCTGACTTAACAGGCCACACGACTGTAGTAGAACCTTTGACTGTCCCCACATTCTCATCATCCTCAATTTTTGCAATGACATCCAAATTACCTTTCATATCGGCAGGGATATCTTTCGGGATATCAATTGTTGCCGCGCCACTTTCATCCGTGGTTGCGCCCTCACCTATTGACTGTAAGCTATACAATCTTTTAACGAAAAAATTAATTGACTTTTCTTTGACAGGTGCTCCGTTCAAGGTAAGCAAAGCTGTCGCTGTTCTGACTGAATCTTTTATATCGACCGTCACTTTGATTTCAGCCTTAGATGATTCTTCCTGAGCCAGCACTTTTTGCCCCAGGCTTCCTGCAAAAAAACATATCAACAAAACAAATGACTTTACCTGAAAGGTGTTTTCTGCTTTAATTCTATTTATAATTTTCATAATCTTACTTATTGTTTTGGTTATCCATTTCTTCCAAATCGATTCCTTCTCCTTCCATCGTTTCCCAAATAGAAATCATTGGGAACAATTTTGAGAATAATGTAATTATTAGTAATACCCCGGCCAGCGATGCAGAAACTATTGATATTTCAACCCATGAAGGAAAATACGATGCCCAATTGGCAGGTACATTTTGAATCGGAAGGTAAGGATGCAACATAATAGGTGTTACAATCAGGTATCTTTTTAACCAAGCTCCAACAACTACAAACAAGGCGATGATCGTTATCGGTAGAGGTCTTCTCATTTTCCTGAACAAAAGTAGAATGGCGGGTAATGCCATACCGAAAATCTGAACTGGCCAATATACTTTGGAAAAAGGACCAGAGAAAAGGTCATTCAACAGATTAGCTTCCGCCTCGCGCATTTTGAACGCTGGAACCAGATATTCATTCACATTAAAATAAGCATACACCAAACATAAGAATACAAGTAATTTTCCCATGCGGTCAAAGTGTAAATCTGTTAAATACTTTTTCAGATTATAGGCCCTTGAAAACACAAACATGGCAATGATCACACAAGCAGTCCCTGCCTGAAAGGCCCCGGCTACAAAATAAGGACCGAAATTAGTACTGTCCCAACCTGGACGCAAGGTTGTTGCGAACAACCAAGCTGTGACCGTGTGAATCGAAATGGCTAAAGGAATCACAAGCACACTAAGTATGGAAACACATTTTTTCATCAACTTCCATTGCTTTTCATTACCATCCCAACCTAAAGCCAATACCTTGTAAAGCCATCGTTGCCACTTAGGTTTATCAGTCAGTTCGTCCCTGCATAATGCAATAGCTGGCAGCAAAGGGAAATATAAAAACAAGACACTGGTGACCAGATAGGTAGACACAACAATCACATCCCATACAATAGGCGATTGAATACGTCCATGAATAAAGATATTAAGCAATCTTTCGGGACGCCCCATATCAATAATAATAATCAAACCGGCAAACATGATACCTGCCACGGCAATAATTTCAGCCACCCGTGTCAACGGCCGATGCCATTCAAAATTGGTCAACCGTAACACTGATGAAATGAGGGCTCCAACCAAACTAATGGCCACAAAAAAGACAAAATTAGAAATATACAAACCCCAAGAGGCATAATCTCTAAGCGATGTCACTTTTAAGCCGTTCGTCAATTGGATATAGTATGCATAACAACCAATACCGATGACAACCAACAATGTGGCAATCCAAAGCTTACCCAACAAACTTGTATGTCTGATGGGTCTTAACACATCATCGCGCATTTCTCTCCGCATTGCTATTTCTTCAGCAGGAGTATGTTCACTATGATGGGCCGTATGATGAATATTCTTTTCCATATTAATTAGTTTTATTCTTTTGTATTATGTGCTTCTGTATCTTCTTCAAATGGGAAATTTCTGTTAACTGGTGGCAGGTAGTATACCCTAGGTTCTGTACCTAATTCTTCCAGATAACGGTAGCCTGCACGTTTCTTAATCAATTCGCTCAATCTGAAAGTATCTTCGCCATTGGTTACAGAATCTTCATTGGCATCACCAAAGAAAAGAGTACCATTCGGACAAGAAGTCACACAATCAGGAAGTTCACCCTTTCTGGCCATATCAGGACAGAAATCACATTTCTCCACTGTACCCATTTTGCTTGGTGTTCCATTCTCAGGATTTGATTCACAGCAACCTGCACCTGAAGGGGATGTTGAATCCTTCGCCACCGCCCAATGATCACCCCAATTAAAGGATCTTGAATTGTATGGGCAAGCTGCCATGCAGAACCTGCAACCAATACAACGTTCATTGTCGATTAACACGATACCGTCTTGACGTTTAAAGGTGGCATCGACCGGACATACTTTTGTACAAGGCGGATTATCACAGTGAAAACAAGGTTGCGGCATCCAGTAAGGTGCTGTCGTTTCGGCATCCTGCATATGTTTCACCTTTATCCATTCAACAGGAGGTGTTTTGTGGTGCATTTTCTGACATCCTTCAATGCACTTTCTGGCATTAGCACATCTGGCTAAATCAATTACCATAACAAATTTCCTTCCTTCAATACCTTCTCGGGCAATCAGATTTGTAATTTTAATTTCAGCCGGATGCCCAACCAGGCCTCGATCAACTTCTACGAGTTTGCCATTAGCAGTCAGCACTTTTACCTTCTCTCCGGTTTCTGCTGTATCCTTGTTGCCGATTGCCTTGACAATCCCCGCCCCCACTACAACCGAACCGCCTGCCAATAACCCCAGTTTCAGAAAGTTTCTTCTGCCATTGGATGAATTTTCATTGTTACTCATGGTAATTTTGTTTTCGTTTTTTTGTATACCCACTCACGGGTTATATTAATTTTATCAACATTTGCCTGTTAAATATATAAATTGATTTTCCATTTTCACTATTCCAGTTAGGTGCATTCTTATATCTAATTAAAATTTGAATCTGACGATGCATCTATTCTTCCATTATCTAAAAATATCATCGCGCTTATTTCCTCACATATGTTCATGCATGTAGATTTAAGTAATTGCCAACTATTTACAATTATCAAAGGACAAAGGTTGTATCATATCAGATTCTCTCAAATGATGAATACTAGTTTGAATCATGATTTTTATCATGTTCTTAAAATAGTTTTATTTCAACCAGTAAGACCAATAATTTTATACGAATAACATTGAACCTACCTGCTTCAAACTATCTACTGGATGCTTGATAATAGCGGTGTTGGATTCGTTTTTTTGAGACGATGACAATTGGCTCATTGATACCAATATGAACCAAATTTGGTTTGCAACGAATAATCACCCTGGATCCCTTTTGAAGAAATAAATTTTGCTAATCACAACGCATTCAAGAGAATTCTTACGTGCAGCGCTGTAATAAAATCAATAATCCTGCTTGGAGGCGAGACAACTCGATAAGTAAGCCTTTATCATTCATGAACTTATCCATATACATAGAGCCTCTACTGACACTTATCTTAAGCAGACTAAATCCTGAATATTTAAACATTAAAAATCTAACTCTATTTGATTGTAACCGTCCGTTTTCCCGCACTAACTTTCTTGCCCATTATTAAAACGTGTTAGTCAAATTTGACAGTCTTTCACGATTCAATTGTTCTTATCCACATTCCAACTCCAATTCCTTTTGTATCTAAACGAAAAAAGGGTTCCAAACGTATTCGTCTGAAACCCTCTGTATTTCTGCTCTCCCTTCTGGACTTGAACCAGAGACCCCCTGATTAACAGTCAGGTGCTCTAACCAACTGAGCTAAGGAAGAGTGTTATAGGAGCGCAAAAATAGGAAAAAAATAATATCTACCAATTTTATTCTAAAAAAAACATCTTTGATCTTTTATTTACCTTCTGATCAGTCCAAATTCATTCATATACGCCTGATGAATGCATAGCGGGTTGTTCTATCTCTTGAAATGAATGATAAGATTCTCCCGTCTGATGCTTGTTCGATAAGTTGTAAACGTTCTTTCTGCAGATTCCTTTAATACCTTGTTGTGCAAATCGAACTCGCTTCCATGGACGTTACAGATCAATTTGTTTCCGGCAACGGATTGGCTACATCATTATGCGTACACCGCTTCTGCAAAGCGGCAAATAGACCTTCATGTTTTGCAACCACAATATCATAGGGAAGTTCCCTGAACCTCAGAATCAGGCTTTATACCCCTCAGAAATTTTCCATCGCAACGACCAATGTATCTTCCTGTATGGCAGGCTTGAATATTTGTTGCGACACACTACGGGAATCGAGTAAGACACCCATTACCGACATGCTTATGCAGACCGTATAGCATTGTTTCAGAAAGGTTCTTTGAGTCTGCATCATTAAAAGTTTTAACCTAATCTAAGAATAATAAAACCGTTTCGGGAAGCCGCGGTTCCGAAAGGTTAATTTTCATAAATCTTGCCGGTCAACCGCCCCGTTTAATCAATCTTGATGGCCACTCTGCGAACAAGTTTATACGTTAGGCCGGCAATCAGAGATGATTTCCTATTCACATCGACAAACCTAGCTTTATTGAAAATACCCTGATTCATGTACTTCGGTGTATTACCTTTTGAGATCGAATTGGTCTTAGCTTGAATCATCTTCCTGTCCACATCATGTGGAATTAATCTGACAGATGTCTGTCAATACTTATAATGAATCAATCATGGAAGACGGCTAAGCTAAGTTGAAAGTGGTTATTCGTAAAACATAGTCTTGTAAGGATAACGAATGGCATACATTTCTTTTACTTTGTCCAATATCGTCACTCGCAACTCATCGACGTTCATTTTTTCGGTAGCCGAAATGAATATGGCATTGTTTTGTGTTTCATTGTTCCAATACTTCTTCAGCTGCTTGAGCAAATCGAGTTTTACCTCTTCTTCGAGCCATTCGTCAAACGTATTTTTTTCATAAAGGTCCATTTTGTTAAAGACCAAAATGGTTGGTTTATCACCGGCTTTCAACTCCTGCAAGGTATTTTTTACAATGGTAATCTGCTCTTCAAATTTCGGATGTGAAATATCGACCACATGAAGCAGGATATCAGCCTCACGCACCTCGTCAAGTGTGCTCTTGAAACTTTCAACCAAGTGATGTGGAAGCTTACGGATAAAACCGACTGTATCGCTCAAAAGAAAAGGAGTGCGGTTAAACACCACCTTACGGGTGGTTGTATCCAGTGTTGCAAATAATTTATTTTCGACAAAGGCGTCGGATTTGCTTAGAAAACGCATCAGAGTCGACTTACCGACATTGGTATAGCCTACCAACGCCACACGAATGAATTCGCCACGTTCTTTGCGTTGTGTAAAGGCCTGTTTATCAAAATCAAGCAATCGTTTTTTAAGTAAGGCTATCTTGTCCTTCACGATACGTCGGTCGGTTTCAATTTCAGTCTCACCCGGACCTCGTGATCCGATACCGCCTCCTTGACGTTCAAGATGACTCCACATCCCTTTCAGACGGGGAAGGATGTATTGATATTGGGCTAATTCAACCTGTACCTTGGCCTGTGCGGTTTTAGCACGACTGGCAAAAATATCCAGAATCAGATCACTACGGTCAATGACTTGTCGGCCTAGTATCTTTTCAATATTTGTAATCTGGGATCCGGTTAGTTCATCATCAAAAATCACCATATCCACTTTATGGGCTGTGATATAGTCTTTAATTTCTTCGAGTTTCCCTTTACCCAGAAAAGTCTTACTGTCGGGATGAGGCAATCGCTGATAATAGCGCTTGACTTCCTTTGCGCCGGCTGTTTCGGCCAGAAAGGAAAGTTCATCTAAATATTCGGTAATAATCTGTTCGGGCTGCCCTTGCTGAAGCCAACCCACCAGAATGACATTGGTTTCTTCAGCGACTTGTATTTTTTTTTCTATCAAAGTAATATGTAGTTTTTACTGATCTCGTCGGATTGAACGTATTCAGTCATTCCGATGCCCCGGCTGATGTGTCCTTAAAACCATTGCCATTTATCGCTGTTAAATCCCCTTGGCCCTCCTATCTTGGCGTAAAAACCTAATTGGCACAAGGCCTTTGAATAACCTACTTCGAAGTACATTCCTGCATTTGGACCGAATGGTGCTTTTAAACCAAAGACCTCTTCAAAGGCCACCGGAAACATTTTAAAGATCCCATTGAGGTAATTGTTGAAATCATTGATATCGGCCTGATCAATAGGATCGATCGCATTTCCGCCTAGCGTTTCTTCCAATTTCACGCGGGTATGGCTATATCCAACACCGAAACCATAATAGATATCCACTTTCTCTGCATTTTTAATAAAATGTATATTCATTCTTACCATGGCGTTCACACTTGAATAATCAAATTTCGTAACACTGGTAACGATGTTTTCATCAACATCTGAATAGGTATCGGTGAATTTGAAATTTCCATGTTCATAATTGGCACTCAATCCTAATCCGACACGACCTCCAACCATATAATCGTAACGGAAATGCAATGGACCGAAGCCTTTATATTTGAAGGTGGATGTGGAACCAGCATCTGCAGAATTCATGGAAAACTTAAATACCGAGCTCATCAATTGCATGGCACTTGGATATCCATAACCGATTTGCATACAGCTCCCTCCTTTTTGGATGATCTGTGCTTTAGATACGCCAGACAATAATATCGCCAGCGTTAATAGAGTGACTAATTTTTTCATTTCTGCTATTTTAATCCCACCACATTCAATAGTCATGTTGGGTACCAAGTAAAAGTAATCGTTTCATTTTATCAGTACAAATATTTTTTAAATAAACTACTTTTGCGCTCAAACAGTTATCGAACATGAGTGAGGAAAAATCGTTGAATTTTATTGAAGAGATCATAGAAAAAGATATTGAAAATAATGTCCACAACGGATGGGTGCAGACTCGTTTTCCTCCAGAACCAAATGGTTATCTCCATATTGGTCATTCAAAATCGATTTGCCTGAATTTTGGTTTGGCCAAAAAATATTACGGTAAATGCAATCTCCGTTTCGATGATACGAATCCCGAAAAGGAAGAGGTTGAATATGTAGAAAGTATCAAGGAAGATATTCAATGGCTGGGGTTTCAATGGGATAATGAATTTTACGCCTCTGATTATTTCGACAAGCTCTACGATTTTGCAGTGACGCTGATCAAAAAGGGATTAGCCTATGTTGAGGATGCAAGTTCAGAAGAAATGGCTAAACTAAAAGGCACACCCACTGCACCTGGTAGCGACAGTCCTTGCCGAAGCCGAAACGTAGAAGAAAACCTGGATTTATTCACCCGTATGAAAAATGGCGAGTATGCTGACGGCACCCGCGTACTGAGGGCAAAAATTGATATGGCACATGATAATATGATCATGCGCGACCCTGTCATTTATCGAATCAAACACACCGAGCATCATCGCACCGGCAATGCATGGTGTATCTATCCGATGTATGATTTCGCTCATGGTCAAAGCGACAGTATTGAAGAAATCACACACAGTATCTGCACGCTTGAATTCATCCCTCATCGCGATTTATATAACTGGTGTATCGAAAAACTGGAAATTTTTCCTTCCCGTCAATATGAGTTCGCCCGCCTCAATATGTCTTATACTTTGATGAGTAAACGAAAGCTGTTGACATTGGTGAATGAAAAATTTGTGGAAGGATGGGACGATCCACGCATGCCTACCATCAGCGGATTCCGACGACGAGGTTATACGCCTGAATCCATCCGCGAGTTTTGTGACAAGATTGGCGTGGCTAAACGCGACAACATGATAGATACTTCCTTGCTGGATTTTTGTCTGCGCGACCATCTCAATCAAATTGCCTTACGACGTATGGCAGTCCTCGACCCGATCAAGCTTGTCATCACCAATTATCCTGCACATATCACCGAGGAGTTTCTAGAGGCTGAAAACAACCCTGAAGACATTGAAGCAGGGTATCGTTCACTTCCCTTCGGAAACGAACTTTGGATAGAACGAACCGACTTTATGGAGGATGCCCCTAAGAAGTATTTCCGTTTAGGACCTGGTTTACAGGTACGATTGAAAAGCGCCTATATTGTGGAATGCCATGATTTCAAAAAAGATGAAGCTGGGCAAATTACTGAAGTGCATTGCCGTTATTTTCCTGAAAGCAAAAGCGGACATGATACCAGTGGCATCAAGGTCAAAGGCACCATTCACTGGGTAAGTTGTGCGCACGCCAAAGATGCTGAAATCAGGTTGTATGATCGTTTATTCACTGTCGAAAACCCTGCCGCATCGGAAGAAGAATTGAAAGACATATTGAATCCAGATAGTCTACATATTATTCCAAATGCCAAGATAGAACCGGCCTTGCTCAATGCATCCAGGACAGATAAGTTCCAATTCCTTCGTTTAGGTTATTTCTGTCTGGATAAAAATTCAGTAGTTGACAAGCTAATCTTCAACCGCACTGTCGGCCTGAAAGATTCATGGGCAAAGGAAAATAAACAGTAAACGGCAGCAATTTAGAGTTTAAGGACTGCCATATTATCTCATTGTCGCATTGTTGAATTGTTGCTATCTTCGCAGCCTTGTGAAAGAACTACAACGAATCGCATATCATACCTTGGGTTGCAAGCTTAATTTTTCTGAGACCTCCACGATGGCGAGATCATTTGAAGAAGAAGGTTATACAAAAACCGATTTCAATCAGGAAGCGGATGTGTATGTAATCAACACTTGTTCGGTAACTGAGAACGCAGACAAGGAATGTAAGCAACTCATACGACGGGTTAAAAAACAGAACCCCTTATCGACCGTGGTGATTACCGGTTGCTATGCTCAACTCCAGCCTGAGCGTATAGCGGAGATTAGCGGTGTTGATCTTGTTATCGGTGCGTCTGAAAAATTCAATGTGGCAAAACATGTGGCCGAATTCAAACGAACAGGTGAAGCTAAAATCTGCAGCTGCGATATTGACGATGTGCAGGGCTTTCATTCCTCCTTTTCATTAAATGACAGGACCCGCACGTTCTTAAAAGTACAGGATGGTTGCGATTATAGTTGTACCTTCTGCACCATACCACTAGCCCGTGGACATAGCCGCAGCGATACGATACAAGGTGTGCTTGATAACGTCAACGAACTGGCGAATACGGGAGTTCAGGAAATCGTATTGACAGGAGTTAATCTTGGTGATTTCGGCAAAGGCTATAACGGAGCCCGTAACAGGGAAGAAAGTTTTTTTGATTTGGTAAAAGCCCTCGATGAATATTCCAAGGTGCCGCGTTTCAGGATTTCGTCGATTGAACCGAATTTGCTGACTGATGAAATTATTGAATTTGTTGCTACCTCCAAACGGTTCATGCCCCATTTTCATATCCCTTTGCAAAGCGGCAGTAATGTGCTGTTGGGACAGATGAAAAGGCGATACAAACGGGGGTTATATACCGAAAGGGTTGAAAAAATAAAATCAATGATGCCTCATTGTTGTATCGGTGTTGATGTCATCGTCGGATTTCCTGGTGAAACGGATGAAGAATTTCAAGCCACTTATGAGTACCTGCATCAGTTGGATGTTTCATACTTGCATGTGTTTACATACTCTGAAAGGGAAAATACACCAGCTATCAATATGGATGGTATTGTGCCGACATCTCTTCGTAAAGAGCGAAATGCTGTCCTAAGAAACTTATCAGAAAAGAAAATGAATTACTTCACTGAGCAACATCTTGGTCAAATTCGACCTGTCTTATTTGAACATGCCGAAAAAAATGGGCTCATGGAAGGTTACAGCGACAATTATATAAGAGTTTCAATTCCTTATGATGAGAACTATATTAATTCAATTATTCCAATCAAACTATGATCATGCATAAATTTCAAGTCACGATTTACTTCACCATGGACGACACCTTTATGGATAAGGTTCCTGATCATCGAGACTATATCAATAGTTTGATTGAGAAAACCATTATCGAGAGTTATGCAGTGAGCATGGACAGCTATCGATCCTGGATTCTCTTTAATGCAGAAACCAAAGAAGAAGTCATGGATCTTTTGTCAAAATCACCTTTGTTCAACTATTGGAAAATTGAAATCGACCGCTTGTTTGTCTATGACGGTGTTACCTATCGATTACCAGATGTGGTTTTAAACTAAATTTATCAGGGTTCCATTCTTTTTAAGCATCTCATAGCCTTCCAGAATTATTAACTGACACTTTCGATAGCTATTCTAAAAGTACTTATCCAATACCAAAGTTATCAGCACTGTTGGCAGATAGACAAAGGATGCGAACATCACTTTTCGAGCCATAGCATCTGAATTATCCTTGAGAAAATTCAAGGAGTTATATAAAAACCAAATGGCAGCTAATCCGAGTCCCGTGACCGATATCCAGCCTCCGAGTCCAACCACCATGGGCAAGGCACTAAGCGGAATCAAAACCGCACTATATAAAACACATTGAAAAGCTGTAAAATAACCGGCCTTCTCCATTCTGGGTAACATCTTCATGCCTGCCTTTTCATAATCTTCATGCCCAATCCAGGCAATCGACCAGAAATGTGGAAATTGCCAGAAAAATTGAATGATAAATAAAGTCCATGCCGCCATACTACCCATGTGATTGGTACCGGCCACCCAGCCGATCAGACAAGGTAATGAACCTGGAAAAGCACCGATGAGGACCGAAACAGGAGAGACCTTCTTCATTGGCGTATAGATAGCCGCATAGATAAAAAAACACAGCAAACTCAACAGGGCGGTTAGCGGATTAAATTTCAGATATAAAATGGCAATCCCCCCAGCTAGCGTAATGATACAAAAAAGACTCGCTTCCAATACGGTCATCCTTGCATCTGGTAATGGACGAAACATGGTCCTTCGCATCAACTTATCCGTATCACGCTCCAGAATCTCATTACCTGTATTCGCTGCAGCGGTAACTAGCGATCCTCCCAAAAAAAGATACAACAGATTCATAAATTCTACCTTCACGTCAGGTATAATCACATATCCGACCACACTGGAAAATACCACCAGCATGCTGAGATTGAGCTTCATCAATTGCTGATAATCTTTCAGTTTGCGTATTATCAACATCGCTGAATTAATTTGTATGGTTTGTTCTCGGGCAAAACCTGTTTTACAAGCAGGTATTAAATTAGTGAGATTCCTCACCGTCTCTTAAAGGCACGTTCTGAGGGATGAAATCACCACCTTCACCGTTGTCTTTGTAGTCATATGCCCAACGATGAACTTCAGGTATAGGACCATCCCAGTTACCATGTCCAGGTAAAATAGGTGTTGTCCATTCCAAGGAATTGGCATTCCAAGGATTCTTTGTGGTTACTTTTTTCCCTTTCCAAACACTTACGAAATAATTGAAGACAAACAATAATTGCGCGAAGAATACAATGATAGCAGCTATACTAATCATTTGATTCAAATCAGCAAATTGCTTGAAAGACTCCCAGCTGCTATAATCATAATATCGGCGTGGCATTCCTGCGATTCCTTCATAGTGCATAGGCCAGAAAATAACATAGGCACCCACAAACGTGATGAAGAAATGGATATAACCTAAAGTATTATTCATAAACCGGCCATACATTTTAGGGAACCAATGATACACTCCCGCAAACATGCCGAAGAAGGCAGAGATACCCATTACAATATGGAAGTGGGCAATAACGAAATACGTATCGTGAAGATGTATGTCCAATGCGGAGTTTCCAAGGAACAATCCTGTCAAACCACCGGAAATGAATAAGGAGACAAAGCCTAATGCAAAAAGCATAGGAACAGTGAAACGTATATTACCCCGGAAGATAGTCGTCAACCAGTTAAACACTTTTACAGCGGAAGGAATAGCAATCAATAAGGTTAGCAATACGAAGATTCCTCCAAGGAACGGACTCATTCCTGTTACGAACATATGGTGCGCCCATACCAAGAAAGCCAAAACTGTGATTCCGATAAGGGAAAGCACCATCGCCATATAACCGAAAATAGGTTTTCGTGAATGCGTTGATAATATTTCAGACGCCATACCCATTGCAGGCAACATGATAATATATACCTCCGGATGTCCGAGGAACCAAAACAGATGCTGATATAGAATAGGAGACCCTCCAACATTTGGCAATGCTCTTCCCGCGATATAAATTTCCGACAGATAAAAACTGGTACCCATGTGTCGGTCAAAAAGTAATAATACGGCTGCGGATAACAAAACCGGAAATGACAATACACCTAGTACAGCTGTAAATAAGAACGCCCAGACTGTCAACGGCATTCTGGTCATACTCATTCCTTTGGTTCGCATGTTCAAAATAGTTACGATATAATTCAATCCTCCTAACAATGATGAAACCACAAATAACGCCATACTCACCAACCACAAATCCATTCCTGTTCCTGATCCTAATGATGCTTCTTTCAAGGCACTCAATGGAGGATAAGTAGTCCAACCGCCCGATGCCGGACCAGTTGAAATAAACAATGAAACGAACATGATCAGACCAGCGATTGCAAAAAACCAATATGAAAGCATATTTAGGAAAGGCGATGCCATATCTCTGGCTCCAATCTGCAACGGAATAAGGAAATTACTAAAGGTTCCGCTCAATCCTGCGGTCAATACAAAGAATACCAGAACAGTACCATGAATAGTAATGAGACCATAATACATTTCAGGGTCCATCTTTCCGTTTGGTGCCCAATCTCCAAGGAAGGTACTTAACACCTTGAAAGTTTCTTCAGGAAATCCAAGTTGTAGTCTGAAAAACACGGACATCAATCCACCGACAATTGCCCAGAAAATACCGGTAATCAAAAACTGACGTGATATAATCTTATGATCCTGGCTGAAAACATATTTAGTCAGAAAATGCTGCTTATGCTCATGATGCGCATGCTCATGATGGGCATGATCGTCATGGGTATGTACGTCGTGTTGATGTATTGTTGCTTCGTTACTCATTTTTATACTAATTTATTTACTTCATTGTTATTTGTTTCGTCGTATCCTTTGGTGCCGGTGTAGGTTCGGCAGCCGGAGGATTGACTTCCGGATGGTTTTGTGCATAATACGACTGTTGCTTTTTCAGCCAGATATTATGTTCGGCTTGTGTTTCTACGATCACTACAGCTCTCATAGAGTAGTGCCCCTTACCACACATCTGATCACATGATACTTCATATACGAAGTTCGGATTGCCTGTTTTCTCCTGCATTTCTCTTGTAGTGAAAATTGGTGTAAACCAAATTCTTGTTGTGATACCCGGAACGGCGTCCATTTTCATTCTGAAATGGCTAAGGCCTACGTCATGAATCACATCACGAGAACCGATAATCAATTCAACAGGCTTTCCTTTTACCAAACGCAATTCACCATTTGGCACAATGATATCATCCATATTTTTTTGATCTTTCCAGTCAAGGCCTAATATATTGTCTTTGTCATTTATATTGGTAAAATAGCGTTTACCTAAAACACCATCAGGACCAGGATAACGTGAGATCCAGTTGAATTGCTTTCCAACCATTTCAATCTGCATAGCCCCTTTTGGAGCCATATCTGTCATGGTAAACCAGCTCTTCAATCCAATGGCAACCAATACGGCCATTGCAATAGCAGGAATGGTAGTCCAGACTAGTTCCAGCTTGGTACTATGGACAAAATGAAACGGTGCTTTATCCCCGGTTCGTTGATACTTGAAAGCAAACCAGAAAAGAAGAAACTGTGTAAGTAAAAAGATAGCACCTGTCACATAAATAGTAATCTTGAACATGAAATCATACGACTGACCATGATCAGAAGCTGCTTCGGGCGCCATTAAAGGCATCATATACAGGTGGCAACAGTAAATGCCGATCATGAAAGCGGCATACACCACCAGCATTGAATACGCTAATATTTTATTTCTCTTCTTATCAAATATCTCTTCACCTTGTATACTTGCTATCATCTCGCTCGAACGAGCAACCTGATAAAGCACTACAAAAATTAAGGCAACAAGAAGTACTAATAATAATCCGGACATATCTTTTTCTTTTTAATTTTTTTAGCTAATATGAATAACGGTTTCTTTCAGGAATGGATGATTTTGAGGTACCAACGGGGCTTTAGTCAACTTGTTACTCACAAGAAACAAGATTAAACCAATAAAACCGCAAACAATACCAATTTCGAACCAACCGATATGCCAGTTTTCACCAACAGTGGTCGGCATCACCATCTGATAAAAATCAATCCAGTGACCCACCAATATGATAATAGCTACTAATGTGACTACAAAATAATTTCGCTTATTCGGACGAGGCATCAGAATGAGGATTGGTGCCACGAAGTTTAAGATGATATTCAACCAATAGAATATTCTGTAAGGTCCATGCATACGGATCTGGAAATAAACTGTTTCCTCAGGAATGTTTGCATACCAAATCAGCATAAATTGTGAGAACCACAAATACGTCCAGAAAATACTGAAGGCAAACATGAATTTACCGATATCATGAACATGCTCGGTACTCACAATTTCAAGATAACCCTGACGCTTCAAATACAAAACCCACAACATAATCATACTCATTCCACTCACAAATGAACTGGCAAATGTATACCAACTGAACATGGTCGAGAACCAGTGCGAGTCGATACTCATGATCCATAACCATGGAATCGTAGAGGCTAATGTCAACGCGAAGACAAAAATAAACCCTGCAGAAAAGTTGAAATTGAGCCAATATACTTTCGTAGAACCCTTAGGTTCACTATCCTGCTTTACCGATAATTCACGAAGTTTTACGCCGAACCAGCCCCACAATGAAAGTGTCAAAATAGTCCAGAAAGTAAAGAAATTCTTACTCAGGAAAAAATTCTTCAATCCGTTCAATGAATTCTTAGGATTATAAGAAGGGTCTAACCAACTATAGATATGTGTGTTATTGGTCCAGACAATTGTCATCAGGATAACCCCGACAATGATGGCTAGTACCCATACGATAGAACCTATTGATTCGGGAATTCGTCTAAAGGAAACTATCCATCCGGCCTGTGCCAAACTTGTCGCACTGAGAATAAACACGCTGGCAAGACTGATCAGCAAAAAGAAAATACTGTTTTGCAATAATACCGCCCAAAACCTGTTCTGTGCCATCTGGTCCCCTTTCATGAGAAGAAATACCAATCCGGCCAGTAAGGTCACTATTCCGATACCTAATAAGGCAAAGCTGGTTGTTTTTAATTTGGCAGGAACTTTAAATTCTTGATTCAACATCTTCAATTTTTTTTAATATTCAGATTACTTTTTTTCGTTTGCTTTGGCTTTTGATGCATCGACCGGTGGAACGATACGAACCATTTCCACTTTAGGTGCCTCTTTCGATTTTACTGAGTCGCTTGTTTCGGCAGCTTTAATCATGGTGAAGGGTTCACCGCCATTTTCGCTTTGAACTTTTTTAATATAAGCGACTACCATCCAACGTTGTTTTGTCTCTAACTGACTGGCATAAGATCCCATAGCATTTTTACCATATACAATCCCATGATATATACGACCTTGGCTGAATTTCAAATATTTTTCACCGGATTTAAGGTTGGCTGGCATGGCCGCGAATTTACCACTACTGTACAATGGTCCGTTACCGTCCATTTGTTCACCATGACAAATAGCGCAATAAATCAGGAACAATCGTTTCCCTTCTACTAAGTCTTTTTCTGTCAAAGGAATATTGCAGACATGCGCATTGGCCAACAATGTATCTGTTTCTCCGATATGATCAGGCAAGGCTTGCTCGCGGGCAATCGTATTCGGAGCTGGCATTTTATTATAGGCCCCTCCTTGAGCTTCAATTTTCCCGGTTCCGTTATAGTAGTCTACAGCCCTTGAATACACCATGTCAGGCGCATAGGTCCGGCCTGTGTTTCTATGGTAATCGGAACCGCAGGAAACAACGAATGTTACTGCGACTAACAGAATATATACAGATATCTTCTTCATTTCGTTTATGCTAATTGTTGTTGAATTTCGTAATCTTCTTTTTTGTCAAAACGCCCGAACCACCAATCTGATTCTGCTACCTGAATATTTGTTGCTTCAGCACCTGTTGCCTTTAGGAAAGCCTCAGTCTCTGATGCATTCTGGTCATTTACTTCGATGACCATCACAAACTTATCATCTGTCTGACGTGGATCAAATATATGTTTCTTGACACCTGGCATGATCTGATTCAGATAACAGAACGTCAATACCATACCCACTGCAGCAAACAAAACAGTCAACTCAAACGTGATCGGAATGAAAGCTGGTAAAGGGAAATTAGGTTTACCCCCGAAATTCTGAGGCCAGTCTGTGGTGAATATCCAACCCATAAATCCTAAAGCAGTGCAGGTTCCTGTGATACCATAAATAAAACCGGCAATGTGCAAATCACTCTCTTTCTCACCCAAGGCCTCATCTAATCCATGAACGGCAAAGGGTGTAAATACATCGTGAATCTTATAGCCCGCACCGCGTACTTTCTTTACCGCAGGGAAAAGAACGGCTTCGTCATCATAAACGGCTACTGCAAATTTTTTTATACTCATGTTAATATTATTAAGGCGTTAGTGAGTTTGTGTTTTTCGGCTTGGCAAGTGGCTTGATTGTCTCAAAGGTCACGGCCTGTCCGGTTCAATTTGATTAATGATGATGTAATTGTTCCTCAATAAAATGTTCTGTATTGGCTTCCTCGATCACATCCATCTTGTTCTTGAAGTTCTCACCACTAGTTTTCAGGATAAACTTGATCTCGGCGATAGCTATCACAGGGAAATATTTCGCAAAAAGGAAGTAGCAGGTGAAGAACAATCCGAATGAACCGAGATAGAAACCCACTTCAGGCCAAGATGGGGTGTAGTAACTCCAGCTTGATGGAAGATAATCTCTGTGAAGCGACATAATGATAACGAAACGCTCGAACCACATACCAATATTCACAATGATACTCATGAAGAAAGTAAACCAGACATTACGACGTAATTTCTTAAACCAAAACAACTGAGGAGATACCACATTACAGGTCATCATCGCCCAATAAGCCCACCAGTAAGGTCCCATCACACGCAGACGGAACGCTTCCTGCTCCCATAATGCTCCACTGTAATAGGCAATGAACAACTCAGTGAGATAAGCCACACCGACAATCGAACCGGTAAGAACAATGACTTTATTCATCGCTTCGATATGACCGATGGTGATATATTCCTGAAGATTCAATACTTTACGTGTAATCACCAACAAGGTTTGCACCATCGCGAAACCTGAGAATACCGCCCCTGCAACGAAGTAAGGAGGGAAGATAGTCGTATGCCAACCCGGAACAATTGAGGTGGCGAAGTCAAACGATACGATCGTATGTACAGAAAGTACAAGAGGTGTACTTAAACCGGCCAATACCAACGACAACATTTCATGACGCTGCCAGTGTTTGGCACTACCAGCCCATCCGAAAGATGCAATTCCGTAAGACATCTTTCTGAATTTCGTTTTTGCCCTGTCACGCAAGGTGGCGAAATCAGGAATCAATCCCGAGTACCAGAACAAGAGAGATACAGTAAAGTAAGTCGATATCGCAAATACGTCCCAAAGCAACGGCGAAATAAAGTTAGGCCAAAGCGGACCACGTGTATTTCCATAAGGCAATACAAAGAAGGCATCCCAAACACGTCCCATATGCCAGATCGGAAACTGACCGGCGCACATTACCGCAAAGATGGTCATGGCTTCAGCTGCCCGATTTACACCGGTTCGCCAGCCCTGACGGAATAGTAACAAGATGGCAGAGATTAGCGTTCCCGCATGACCGATACCCACCCACCATACGAAATTGGTGATATCATATCCCCATCCTATGGTTCGGTTCAGGTTCCACACCCCTGTACCCCAATACACTTCCCATGTCACACTGAATATCCCGAAAGCCAGCAAGGAGGCTGAAATCAGGAACCCTATCGTCCAGAGTTTGGTGGGTTTGTTTTCTATGGGTGCACAAATATCCTCTGTTATCTGATGATACGACTTATCACCGTCTACTAAAGGCTCCCTGATAATCGATTCGTACTTTAAATGCATATCTTTTTATTTTTTCGTTGTCATCCTTCGCTTTGCTCAGAATGCTCTTTATACTTGTTAGATATTATTCTTTTTAACTTAAGCGTGTTCTTATGGTGCTTTATATAATAATTCTTTCTCAGGATCGGCGCTTTGTAAGACATCCGCATGTCTGATCTTAGATAAATAATTCACGTTCGGCAATGTGTGTATTTCTTCCAAAACATGGAATACACGTTCCTTTTGCTCTTCGTATCTTAATTTGTAGATGGCACTTTCGTTATCATTTACATTTCCGAAAACGATAGCGTCAGTTGGACATGATTGCTGACAAGCTGTTCTTGCTTCGCCATCTTTCATAGTTCGTCCTTGTTTCTTAGCGGTTGCTTTAGCTCCTTGTAAACGTTGTACACAGAAACTGCATTTTTCCATCACACCACGGCTTCTGACAGTTACATCCGGATTCAGTACCATGCGGGTGATGTCATTGTTGATATCATCTCTGCGTCCATCTTCATAGACATTATCGTCAAAGCAATCTGCTTCATTCCAGTCTCTCCAATTGAAACGACGTACTTTATACGGACAGTTGTTCGCACAATATCTTGTACCGATGCAGCGGTTATACGCCATTTGATTCATCCCTTCGCTGCTGTGGTTGGTGGCATTCACCGGACAAACATTTTCACAAGGGGCATTATCACAATGCTGACAAAGCATCGGTTGGAATAAGGTTTGGATCGAATCAGGCTTAGATGGATCACCCGCAAAATATCGGTCGATACGTAACCAATGCATATCGTGAACCAATAATACCTGGTTCTTACCGACTACTGATACGTTGTTTTCAGCCTGACAAGCGATCGTACAAGCACCACAACCTACACAACTGTTCAAATCGATACTCATACCCCACTTCATCCCAAGAGATTCGTGATTCGGGTACAGCGTACCGTTTTTACGATAGGCGTCTTCCCAATCTTCTCCTGTAGCCGTCGTTGAAGGAATCTTCTCTGCAGCATGGGCATGTGTTTGTGCGGCAGCTTCTGCTTCCGATGCATTTTGCGGCGCATCGAAACTATGGGTAAAATGGCTTAACTCTTCTTTACGCTCGTCGTATAGAGCAGAAGGATTCTTTTTAAATTCGTCGAATGTAAATTCATGAATGATAGGACGTTTTGATTCAAAACTATGATGCGTTTGAGTGATCGCTAAATCATAGGTATCGCTCGTGCCTGTCATTTCAGCATTCGAGTAATAATTTGAGTGGCCGTTTGCATCCTTTGTAACCATCGGATAGATATTCACACCGGTTCCTGCAGCAGCCTTACCCACTCCTTTATCACGACCATAACCTACGGCAATGGCTATCACTTCATCATGCATACCCGGCAAGACCAATACCGGCAATTTGATTTCCGTACCGTTTGCCTTGACAGAAAAGACTTTCTTGGCACGTTGTACTTCATTCAGGTCTGTATGTTCTGCACCATTTGCCTTAGCGGTATTTGGTGACATCAATATATAGTTATCCCATGTACACTTCGATATCGGATCAGGTAATTCCTGTAACCATGGATTGTTACTCCATACACCACCGCGGCCTATACCCACTTTTTCATACATGACAAGTTCCAACGCAGCACCTTTCATGGCTGAAATCTTCGCACTTGCATCCGATACATTTCCACTGAAATTAGCGCCGCTCATCGACATTGTTTCAGGCTCAACAATCCCTTTTTGGATAGCCGCATCAAAGGCAGTCTGACCGCCCAATTTGGTCATCCAGTAATTTTTGACGAAATCATAATGAGCTGTGTGATCGCCACTCCATTTCAATAATGATTCTTCCCAAGGACGGGTTTTGAACAATGGTGAAATGGTAGGTTGCATCAAGGATGTATATCCGGTATGCGGTTCAGCATCACCCCAGCTTTCCAGCCAGTGATTTGACGGAGCTGAAACCTTGCACAATTGTGTGGTTTCATCCATCCTGTCATTGAAAGAAACAGAAAGTTTTAAACCTCCTATCTTCTCTTTTATACTTTTTCCGTTCGCGTTATCATACACCGGATTGCAATCATAGAACATCACACCGCCAACTTGTCCGCTTTTCAGGGCTTCGGCGAAGGCGTTCATATCAGCGTCACTTCCTTTCTTGGTATTATTCGTAGTAGCGAAGGTCATGGTCGTACCTAATGCTCCGATCGCACTGTTGATGGCATTGACGATGGTTTGTACCGATGCGTCATTGCTTCCGCAAACAACCAAGGCATTTCCTTTATTGGCGTTGAGTTCTGCCGCAATTTTTGTAATCGCAGTATTCAGAGATGGGTTGATATTCGAAGCCCCTCCATTCAACGCGTTTAAAATACCCAATGCCACCGCACCATATTGTGATGGTTTGGCTGTGAAACGTTGGTCGGCGCTGCTGCCTGTCAAGCTCATCATCCCTTCGATCTGGAAATGTTTGCTCATGGCAATATTCTTGGCACTGATCTTTCGGCCTTTGCTGTATTGTTTTGCATAGATTTCAGGTGAAATCCAGGTTCCGAGGAAATCGGCCCCTATGCTCACGATCACTTTAGCATTGTCAAATCGGTAAGCAGGAATAGCTCGTACACCGAATGAACTTTGATTAGCTTCCAGCAATCCGCTGTATGACACTGCATCATACATGATGTGTTTCGTGTTCGGATATTTCTGAGCAAACTGTGCAAGTGCTACTGCAGTCGTCGCACTGTTGTTTGTAGATGTAATAATATATAATGGAGCTCCGCCCATGCCATTCAAGGCATCACTCACCATCTTATCAACGGCCTCCCAGGTACTTTCTTTCTTTTCGATTGAAGGGAACTTAGCTCGGGTAGCATCGTATAAATTCAATACCGAACCCTGAATACGCGCCGTAGTGGCACCGTGTGTCAGCGTACTGTCTGAGTTTCCTTCTATTTTAATAGGGCGTCCTTCACGCGTCCTGACCAATACCGGTACTGCTTCTCCACCGTCAACATAGGTCGAGGCATATAATAATGGAACACCAGGTGTTACATTCTCAGGCTTGATTGCATACGGAATGGCATTTCGGACCGGAATTTCGCAACTAGCCGCTATCGTGGCTGCAACCGTGCTAAAACCTAAGTATTTAAGGAAATCGCGACGTGACGTATTGGCTTCAGCAATACTTTCAATCCCGTCAAATGGTAAATCTTCACGAAATTCATTCGCTTCAATTTCTTTAAACTGTGCTGAGGGGTTCAATTCCTCAAGTCCTTTCCAATATTGTTTTTTACTCATATTATATTCAGTATTCGATGTCGACGGATGATTTCCGTAAGCAATCAGCAATGTTCATGCAACGGATTTCAGATTTCGATTTTCGGATTTATTTTAATAATGGCATCGTTGACATTCAAGCCCTCCAATATCACTCACTTTCACATCTTCACGTTTCCCTTCCTTGATCTCATCATGATATTTTTTGAAAATTGAATAGTAGTTGTTGTCGGCAAACTGAACCTTGGTCGTTCTGTGACAATTGATACACCATCCCATGCTCAGATCAGCAAACTGGTACACCTCATCCATTTCCTGAATACCACCATGACAACGCTGACAGGCTACTTTACCTGAAACGACGTGTAATGAGTGATTGAAATAAACGTGGTCAGGTAAGTTATGGATTTTAACCCATTCAACCGGCTTGGCCATAATAGCGCCTTTTGCGTCGCGGTTATAATCTTTTTTGCTTTGGTTCCACCCAGCATATTCATATAACTTCAGAATTTCCTTGGTGCCATCTACCTTATTGCCTTCCAGATCTACCAATGGATGAGCATCTGCTCCGGTGTATTCGCTAATCTGCTTGTGGCAATTCATACACACATTTGTCGAAGGAATCATGGCATGACGGCTCTTTTCAGCGCCTGCATGACAATAGAGACAGTTAATCTGATTGATACCAGCGTGTACTTTATGTGAATAGAAAATCGGTTGCTTAGGCATATAATTTTTCTGTCTGCCAAATTCAGAACCTTTGGTTAACCAAACACCGAAACTGACGATGGCTATGACCGCGATGCAGGCAATCACCACTTTATTTCGGAAGAAAGGTACATCACGCGGTGAAGGAACACCTTGTTTGGCATTCGCCGCACGGCTCAATACTTTATTCACTGACGTAAGTACAACCGCTGCAAGTAATAATACGATAGTCAATACAGCATATAATAAGGTATTATCACCACCAGACTGATTATTTCCGCCAGCAGGGGCTTGGGCAACGGCAACCGGTGCTTTAAATTCTTCTACATACTTGATAACCGCATCAATTTCTTCTTTGCTCAACGCCGGGAAAGGTGTCATAGCCGTCTTATTCCACTTCGTGAACAGATCATTGGCATACTTATCCCCGCTACCGATGACGGAAGCTGAATTATGCACCCAGTTATAGATCCAATCCTTGGAAGGCACACGACCGCTGACTCCTTGCAAAGCCGGACCGGTAGCGTCTTTCAGCGGATTATGACAAGCTGCGCAGTTGGCCTGAAAAATTGCTTTCCCGTCAGGAGCTGCCATGCCTGAGAATGAGTGTAGAAGCAGAAGTGCTATGAGTATAAAAAGTCCTTTTAAATCTTTAGCCATACGTAGTAAATAACTTAACATCAGTTAAAGTATAATTTTGCGTTAAATCGAATGTGGGCAAATGTACTTCGCGAAAAGGAAATTTTGTACACAATTCAGAAAAAAAATCTTTTTGCAGCGAGAACGCCTATTTTAGGGATTTTCAGAAGTAATCACACGTTCATATGGTAGATCTCGTCAGGAGCTTCTCATCTGATTTGTCTGCCTGTCGATTTCCCGTCCGATACCAGCGTTCAACATGACAGGTATAGACTGTACACCCAACAACCTTTCCAATCTGATCATCGGGTTCGGTTGGGTTCGTTCATTTCATACGTTGATCTTGACCCTTTGGATAAGATACAGACATGCTGCATAAAACAATACAACTTGTTTTTTCCTACATTTGCACCCATGAGCAATTTATATAGCCAACGCGGCGTTTCGGCCCAGAAAGAAGATGTCCATGAAGCCATCAAGCATTTAGATAAAGGTCTGTTTCCGAATGCGTTTTGCAAAATCTTACCCGATTATGTTTCACAAGATGATGACTATTGCTGCATCATGCATGCCGATACCGCAGGAACCAAATCGATTATCGCCTACTTATATTGGAAGGAAACCGGCGACCTCAGTGTCTGGAAAGGTATCGCACAAGATGCCATGGTAATGAATATCGACGATATGATTTGTGCCGGAGCTACCTCAAACTTTGTCCTGTCTTCCACCATTGCCCGTAATAAACACTTGATCCCCAAGGAAGTATTGAGCGCCGTCATCAACGGTTGCGAAGAACTGATCCAAGAATGGAAATCGTTCGGCATCGATATCCACATGGCCGGAGGCGAGACAGCCGATGTGGGTGATCTGGTGAAAACGATCGATGTGGGCTATACCGCCTTTGCACGGTATGAGCGTGCTAAAGTAATCACCATCAACCCGCAAGCTGGGGACGTAATCGTAGGATTTGCTTCCTTCGGACAAAGTACCTATGAAAACCAAGCCAATAGCGGTATCGGATGTAATGGCCTTACCAGCGCCCGTCACGATCTGTTGGATAAAAGTTATAAGAAGTACCCTGAAAGTTTTGATCCGGCTATGGCCGATGAAGTTTGCTATATCGGGAAACATACACTCACCGATGTAGCTGAAAACGGCATGACCATCGGTAAGATGTTATTATCGCCCACCAGAACCTTTGCTCCGGTAGTGAAACAGATTGTTGAAAAATACGGGCAAAATATACATGGTATCGTGCATAATACTGGCGGTGGTCAGACCAAATGCATGAAATATATCGATGGTAAAGTGCGGTTGATCAAGGATAACTTATTTACCCCGCCATTGATTTTCAATCTGATACAGCAAGCTTCCGGTATCGATTACAGGGAAATGTATCAGGTCTTTAATATGGGTAACCGGCTCGATGTGTATACCAGTCCATCGATAGCTGAGGAGATTATTGCCTTAGCTGCTTCCTTCAACATCGATGCGCAGATCGTTGGGCGCGTGGAAGCCGCCGATAAAAAGGAATTGGTGATCAGAAGCGCCTTCGGGGAGTTTGTGTTTTAGCATCCAGAGGCCACCGATCCTCATCCGGAACACCTTCTTGTAAAAAATAACTGTTAAACTAACGAAAGTTGTTGCCAGACTAACGGTCTTGTTTGCTAGACTAACGAAAGTTATTGCTAAACTAACGGTCTTGTTCGCTAGACTAACGAAAGTTGTTGCCAGACTAACGGTCTTGTTCGCTAGACTAACGAAAATTGTTGCTAAACTAACGCTATTAGTTGCTAAACTAACGAAAGTTGCTGCTAAACTAACGATTTCGGGGAAAATGCTTATTTTTGGCCAATAAACTCAACCCTTATGTTCAAATTTCATATCAAACCGCTGATTAAAGCCAAGGGCTATAAAGCCAATACCCAGTTTTTACGTACCCGCTTTGGCTTTTCGCCGTATAATTCGGCAACACTCATGAAAGGTGATGCCAGGGCTTTTACCCTGGATAATCTTGAAACCATGTGTATCAACCTCAATTGTACACCCAACGATTTAATCAATTATATCCCTGATCCGAATTTTAAATTACCACCCGGCCATGAGCTACATAAAATCACGAAATCAGACTCCTTATGGAATCCGATTGAGCATCTTAAAATGATGGCTCCCGAAGATCTTGATGAGATCAATCAATATATAGTAGATTATAAAAAAAAGAAGGCCAACCCTGAAGGATAAGTAGGGCTTGCTGAAAAAGTCTGAAGTGCATCAGGTACGAGCCGGCAAAACGAAGCTGTATTGATATACTGCGAGTTGCAGCCGGCGAAGTAGATGGTGTGCTTCAGGCTAACGAAATTGTG
>CAIQUX010000250.1 GCA_903875055.1 uncultured Bacteroidota bacterium | reverse complement strand
CGATTAATTCAAAACAGGAGCTACAGTTTTTCAATCATTTTCAAAAAAAGCATCATCCCGTTTCTTTTTTCCAAGTCAAATCTGAAGCTGATATTTTCTGAGTAATAAGTATTCAAGTCATAGGGAAGGAATGGTTTTTCGACAATTATTTCATTCATCTTAGACAATCCAAATTCATTTGAGCCATTGAATTTCTGTATAAAGAGTTGATCTAATGACGTATTTGTCACCCAAGTGGCAAATACAAAAGGAAGTTGGGTGTGTGAATGCCAAGCTTCAGCCAAATCGTAAACAAAGGGAAATTTTGAATAATGTATTAAAGCCCTGTCGCCAATAATAATACCTGCTGTCTTGCCTTTTATTTTCCCTATATATGCTTCATCGGATTCTCGAAGCGATGGTCTGATGTTCCAATAATCCCTCATCAGTATCCTAAAAAGGGCCACGCTGGTCCTTGATTGATAGTCAAGGTACACTTCCTGAATTTCTTCTATCGGAACATTGCTGAAAAGACATACCGAAGCAACTTTTTTGTCAGAGGCTATACAATAATCAGTGAATACATTGGCATTCGCAATATTGGAAATAGAAGCCACAGGTAAAAGTGCAATATCAAGTTCGTTCTTTTGCATCAAACCAGCCAAACGTGATGGATAATCAAGAGATAATTCAATCTGATCATTCATCATTCCATGCTCAAAACCATAAATCAGGGGTTTTGTATTCAAATAACTTACAGCTCCGACACGAATCTTTTTTTGCATAATCGATGGCAAATATAAACTCAACCGTTTGCATTGATTAACTTTGCCTTCTAATTATTTTTTCATGCTTGAACACCACGCATTGTATGCGATTTCGCCTCTTGATGGCCGTTATAAGAAACAATTGGATAATCTCTCCTGTTATTTTTCAGAGTATGCTCTCATTAAATACAGGGTATATGTTGAGATTGAATATTTGATTGCGCTTAGTGAACATAAAATATTTGAACTGCCTGTCTCAAAAATCAAGGTGCTACGGAATATCGTGAATCAATTTGATTTGGAGGATGCTCAGCGAATCAAGGATATAGAAAAGGTGACCAACCACGATGTAAAGTCGGTAGAGTATTTTCTAAAAGAGACGCTAACAAGTCTCAATCTCAAGAAGCAACTTGAATGGGTTCATTTCGGACTGACATCACAAGATATCAATAATACCGCAATTCCTTTGTTATGGAAAGATGCCATCCAGTTTGAATATATTCCTTTTGTAATCAAAATGATCGGGCAATTGAAACAATTCGCCAAAGATTGGAGGCATGTTCCCATGCTAGCGAGGACGCATGGACAGCCGGCGTCCCCTACTTCATTGGGCAAAGAAATGATGGTGTTTGTTGAACGACTTGAAAACCAGCTTGACTTATTAAAGTCGATTCCATTTGCCTCAAAATTTGGTGGTGCAACCGGAAATTTTAATGCACACTATGTTGCCTTCCCAGAAATCGACTGGAAGAAATTTGCAAATCACTTTGTAAATCGGCAATTAGGTCTAAAACGGATGCAATTCACCACACAAATTGAACATTACGATTCACTAGCTGCTCATTTTGATGCCATGAAACGAATCAATACCATTTTTCTCGATTTTAGCCGAGATATATGGACCTACATTTCGATGGATTATTTTAAACAAAAGGTAAATAAAAATGAAGTGGGTAGTTCGGCTATGCCTCATAAGGTCAATCCGATTGATTTTGAAAATGCAGAAGGAAATTTTGGCATCGCAATTGCCCTGTTTGAACATCTTGCAGCCAAATTACCTGTTTCACGTTTGCAGCGTGACTTGACCGATTCAACAGTATTAAGGAATATAGGTGTGCCATTTGCTCATACGATCCTTGCTTTTACCTCGCTAATGAAAGGCATGAATAAGCTCATCATAAACGAAGTGAAAATAAACGCTGACCTTGAAAGTAATTGGGCGGTTGTAGCTGAAGCGATTCAAACGATTCTTCGAAGGGAACAATATCCCAAACCATATGAAGTGCTAAAGGAGCTTACGCGTGGCACTGAGAAAATGGATAAGGATACTATTCATCGCTTTATTGATACTCTGAATATAAGTGCCCAAATTAAGAAAGAACTAAAAAAAATAACTCCGCAGAATTATGTCGGAAAAAATTAAAAAACCGCAACGATGGAAAATGGCTGTAGTCATCTGGCTCGGCATCTATCCAACAATAACTGTTGTTTTAGCCACAATCGGTCAATATATTCTGCCATTGCATATCCCGATTTATTTAAAAACGTTGCCTATTACCTTGATTGTAGTGTCAGTGATGGTTTTTGTTGTATTGCCTTTGTTACATAAGGTATTCGGGAAATGGATGATGCGATAGATTGTTTAATAGAATGCGTCTCTGATATGTAAAAAGTCCATTTCACCATCAGAAGGAAGAACAATGGATATTACGTCAAAACGGATGTCCTTATATTGCTTATCGTATAGAAATACTCTGGCAGCTTCGGTAACACTCTTGATTTTGCCGATTGAAATGGATTCTTCCGGCATTCCTTGTTTCAAAGACGTTCTAGTTTTAATTTCAAAAAAAATATAACAATTATCTTTTTTAGTTATGATGTCAATTTCTTTGTGGCCGGTAGTCCAATTGGTGGCAATGATTTCATACCCTTCTTTTTGAAGGTAGTCAATGGCAATATTTTCGCCTTTGTCTCCAATGTTTCTGTTTCTACTCATTATTTCATAAATTTACATATTTACAAAAATATGAAGAAGTTAATTGAAGAATTTTCGGCTCAACTTCAGGAGTCCGTTGCCATTGGCAAGAAAGCAAAATATTCTTTTCCAAGTACTAAATTTGGTCAAGTTGTCGTCAGTGGTTTAGGCGGAAGTGGCATTGGAGCAAGTATTGTGCAGGAATACGTGATCGACAAACTTGCTGTTCCATTCATGGTGAATAAAAATTACTTCATCCCAAAATGCGTTAATGCACAAACTTTATTCATTGCTTGTTCGTATTCTGGCAACACAGAAGAAACCCTTCTCGCAGTAGAATCGGCAAAAAAGTCGAACGCAGTGATTGTATGCATTACATCGGGAGGTGAATTAAGCTCCTTCGCAAGAAGATATAACTATCCACTAATAGAGATTCCGGGTGGTATGCCACCGCGTGCTTGCCTTGGGTATTCACTAGTGCAGTTATTATTCGTTTTGAAAAAAGCGAAGTTGTTGAAGTCTGCCTTTGAAGATGAGATTAACGATGCGATTGTCAGGATAAATAAGGAGACAAAAGCCATGCAGAAAAATGCATTATCAATAGCGACGCGATTAGTTGACAAACAGGTGGCAATTTATAGCACTGCTGGAAAAGATGGATTGGCTAAACGGTTTAGGCAACAGTTAAACGAGAATGCAAAAATACTTGGATGGTCCAATGTGATTCCTGAAATGACACACAATGAAATTGTAGGATGGAGAGCAGAGAATAAAAACATAGCTGTGATTTTTTGTTATCATAAGGATGACTTTGCGAAGAATCTAAAACGCTTGCAAGTGTTAAAGAAAGTAGTCAGGCAGTATCATCCAGATTTTTCAGAAATCAGTATTAAGGGTAATAGTTATCTGGAACAGGCTTTCTATTTTATTCATCTGACTGATTGGATTTCGCTTCATTTATCGAACCTAAATCATCATGACCCTATCGAAGTCAAAGTAATCGATTATCTTAAGGCGGAAATGGCAAAAAAATAGTTCTTGTATTTGTCAATGACAAAGCTCAAATTTGCACAATAAAGTAAAAAATGAAAAAAGAATACAATCAGATAGTCCTGGTCATCGCCTTGGTTTTAGTCACTTCTATTTTAAGGGTCGTGAACGCTGAATTTCACGTCTATAATCTGGTCCCTGTTGCAGCACTTGGTTTGTTCAGTGGTTCAATCTTGCAAAATAAACGGATTGCCTATCTTATTCCTCTTTTATCGATGTTGTTGTCCGACGTAGGTCTTAGTCTGTTCACTCATGTTCAGGGGTTTTATGGTGTATCGCAAATGATCAATTACTTTGCCTTGGCATTAGTGACTTTTTTAGGAACTTTTCTTGTTAAACGAAATGCAGTAAACACGATTGGTTATACATTATCCGGTTCGGTCATCTTTTTTGTGCTTTCAAACCTTGGCACCTTCCTTAGCGGATATTACGGTTATTCATTCAATGGGTTTGCGACTTGCTTTACCATGGCGATCCCATTTTATAAAAGTGAATTAGCAAGTACTTTTTTTATAAACAGTTTTCTAGGGGACCTTTGTTTCTCATTTCTTGCATTTGGTGTTGCATACCTTGCCTTCAATAAGCCAGCCAAATTAAAAATCGCATAAGAATTTCTCATAATTTAAAACTGATTCTGCAAGTCGGTTTTTTATTCTCATTATAAAAAATGGTAAGGTTGTTTAAAATATCTCACGGGATGTTATGTTGGATTTGAACAAGAGAAACCTGAGAAAATCTTTGAAATAGTTAAATGAAAAGTGATTCTTCAATTGAATTCTGGTATTCCTTCTGAATTTATCTGTCTTTTATCTCAACTATTTTTTTATTTAAGTTTGATTTGTACTTTGTGCTTCCAACGCGAATTGTTTTCTCATGAAGTGCTGACAGTCACGTTTGCTAATTTTTATAATTTATTTATTCATATACTATCAGGCGAAATCATGAAATTACTTGAAAATAAAGTGGCCGTAATAACTGGCGGAAGCCGCGGTATCGGCGAAGCCAGTGTTTTGAAATTTGCAGCACATGGTTGCCATGTTGCTTTTACCTATATCAGTGACAGCAGTGAAGCCAGAAGTAAAGTGTTGGAAGGAAAATGTGCCGACTTGGGTGTAAATGCCAAGGCATATAAAAGCAATGCAGGGAATTATTCCGATTGCGAAGCCTTCATAAATGATGTTGTAAAGGAGTTTGGGACAATTGACATTTGCGTGAACAATGCAGGTATTTCTAAGGATAATCTTCTTCTTCGCATGAGTGAGGAACAATGGGATGATGTGATGGCAACCAATTTGAAATCTGTCTTCAATATGACCAAGCAAATTATTAAACCCATGATGAAAGCCAGAAGCGGAAGCATTATTAATATGAGTTCAGTGATTGGCGAAATGGGGAATGCCGGTCAAAGCAGCTACGCAGCCAGCAAGGCGGGTGTTATAGGCTTTACGAAGTCTATAGCAAAGGAAATAGGAAGCCGAAATATCCGTTGCAATGCTATCGCGCCTGGATTTGTAGAAACCGACATGACAAGCTATCTGCAGGATGGTGATAGCGCCGATAAATACAAAGCAGGTATTCCTCTTCAACGTTTTGCTACTGCCGATGATATTGCCAATGCTTGTTTATTCCTTGCCAGCGATATGGGTAATTATATTACTGGACAAGTATTAAGCGTGTGTGGCGGCTTATGCATTTAGTTGAATACAGTATCAGGCATAAACCTGTACTTGAGAATAAATTAATGAGTGTGTACTGTGCGGGTCGACTTCTAACCGCTAAATCTTAACTCGCTTCAAACCAGATTGCCTTTTTATTATCCCAATCGCCATTGTAGTTGATGGTGAGCTCTTCATCGGCTTCAATATCGCGAACTGTTTTGATGAAAATCGTGCAATCAGCATAATCTTGAAAATACTCACAATTAGAATGGTAAGAATGGTTATAAACAGGTATCAGTCCCATCGCCATACAACACTGACCTGATTCCCAATCAAAAATGTAATTATACAGTACGGTTTGATCCAGTAATTCTTTTTCTACTGCTGACATTATTATGACCGGTGAAATTTCAATCAAGGTATCAGCAGGAATTGGTTCTGTGCAAAACACACCCCAACCCTTATGTTCCGTCTTCTTGGTGTATAGGCAAGTGTGGATCATCCTCTGCGTGTGTCTCGTTGAGCAAATAATAATTGACTAAGAAGGATTAGGATAATAGACAAGACAGATGATAACAGTGTCTTGAAAAGAATAAACAAGATGTTTTTCAAGCTCCAGATCTGGAGTGTATAAAAAAATAAGTGGTGTGCCAATATGGAAACAGAAATATAAATCAGGAAAGATGTGATACCCATTTTAAACAATGATGGAACAATGCCCCCCAATTCTTTCGTTGTTTGCTGAAAAAATAAACTGAGTAAAGATGGACGAAGAAAACCGAGCAAGACTGAGGCGGCTGCATGCATGCCTGGTGTATTGCAATAAAAATCCATCAGAAGCCCGGTAAAGAAACCTATCAGCATGGTGCCCCATGAAGGCGTATTCACAGGCAGTAACAAAAGGATGAGCGGATAAAGCAATGGGATGAAAGCCGGAATGCCTAATAACGAAACCGACGATTTGATAACGATGTCATTCAATAGAAATAGTTGTATTACCATGATGACGACGAAGTTGATTATAAATTTTACCGGTGCGCTCATTATTGGTTAACTTGTGTTGAATCCTCTATTTTTTTACGTTCAAGATCAATTTTTTCTGCAATGACATACACAAAATGAAGTTTCCTGAAGTTTGTACTCAGAAATATCTTATAGCTGGTTCCATTAAGCACCTGCGCAGCCCGACCGACCAATATCTTCTCAGGAAAATTACCGAATCCACTGGTGAATATCGAATCTCTCGGTTTTAATTTAACCGATTGCGGTATGCCACTTAGGATGCCGTAATCTGGATCCTTGCCATCCCATGATAATTTTCCTACAGTGCCATCACTCACCATTGAACTTACATTGAAGCGATCTGAAAGAAAGGAAAGGGCCACGCTGTAATTCTCAGATACATGAGAAATTCTCCCTACTATGCCATTGGCACTTATTACGGCCATATTCTTTCTGATTCCTTGCTTACTTCCGGCATTCAGCGTAATGTAATTAATGGTTTGGTCTATACTGTTGTTCAGCACTTTGGCAGGTATATAGGTGTAATGCACAGTTTGCAGTGAAGAATCGACATGTATTTGCTTGCTGTAGGCGGTATCTTTAAGTGGATTGGCTTTCATCGTGATCCCCAATTCTTTTCGGAGCTGAGCATTTTCCTTCATCAGGCTATCATTAACCTCTGTGAGATTGATAAAGCCGGTCAGTTTTGCTTTTTGTGAATAGAACTTGCCTGAAACGCTTTTGGATGAATTAATATAGGAGCTTTGTTGATATGAGTTGTTCCTGAATACAATGATCAGGCATACCAATTCAAGGATCAGAAAGATGAAAAAGGAATAAAATTGCTTTATGAGTAATATCAGATTTCGCACAGCTAGTGATTTGGTTTGTCTCCGGGGTGAAAAATCATCTTACTGCATCAGGAAAGGGTACTTGTGAACATGTTTTAATGCCATGCCCGTTCCTCTGACCACGCTGCGAAGCGGGTCGTCGGCAATATGAACGGGTAATTTTATTTTGCTTGAAATACGGATATCCAGCCCTCTCAGCAAAGCTCCACCACCAGTCAGGTATAGACCTCGTCGGAAAATGTCGGCAGCTAGTTCAGGTGGTGTTTTTTCAAGTGCTTTCAGAATAGCTTCTTCAATCTTAAATACTGATTTATCTAAGGCATCAGCCACTTCTTGGTATGAAACCATGATTTGCTTAGGTATACCTGTCACCAGATCACGACCATTTACCGCTACGTCATCCGGAGGATGGTCAAGTTCTTTCAATGCACTTCCGACCTGGATTTTAATCTGTTCAGCAGTACGTTCACCAATTAATAAGCTGTGATAACGTCGCATTGCTTCGATAATGTCCGCTGTGAATTCATCACCTGCAATACGGATGCTTTCATCACAAACGATTCCGGAAAGAGATATGATGGAAATCCCTGTAGTGCCACCGCCGATATCGATCACCATGTTTCCGCAAGGCTCTTCCACATCGATGCCGATACCCAAGGCAGCTGCCATAGGTTCATGAATCATATAAACCTCCTTGGCTCCGGCCTGCTCGGCACTATCCCGAACAGCCCGTTTTTCAACTTCTGTAATGGAAGAGGGGATGCAGATGACCATTCGCCAACTGGGAGCAAACAGAGGTTTTTTGGGGTAAATCAATTTGATCATTTCCCTGATCATTCCCTCTGCGGCATTAAAATCTGCAATCACGCCATCTTTCAACGGGCGGATTGTTTTGATATTTTCATGTACTTTTCCGTCCATCATCATCGCCCGCTTCCCAACAGCGATAATCTTGTTCGTTGTCCGGTCTACAGCCACGATTGAAGGCTCATCTACAACAACCTGATCGTTATGGATGATGAGCGTGTTAGCGGTGCCAAGGTCTATGGCTATATCTTGAGTGAAAAAGTTGAATAATCCCATGTTTGAAAGGTGCAATTTCCGGAAAAAAGAAACGTTCGCGAAGTTAGAAGATATTATTTACAAATGAAAAATAATATCTTGGTTTTGTACATTAATTATGATACTGACAGCCTTTGAGCAGCTTGAACAGATGTGAGAGACCTCACTTGCTTGACGTGTTTAGTCTATAATCATGAAACGTACATCGAATATGAAGAATTCTTTCAGACCAAATGTATAAATTCCGGTGATGTTGACCCCACCTTCCGGTGATGTTGACCCCCTAAATTTTTGGGGTATTAAATGAAGAGCTTTTGATGGTGCTAAGGTACTTATATTTTTCTT
>CAIQUX010000249.1 GCA_903875055.1 uncultured Bacteroidota bacterium | reverse complement strand
GTATGCTGGGTCTGAATAAAGAGAACAATGCCGAATCAGGTGTCACCAGCATTTTGCCACTTTTCAGCGTATCAAGATACTTGCAACATTTGATATAATAATTCGAATCCGGCACAGCTTCCTTCAATTGTATTTTCAGTACCTCGTCGATACTTCTTCCGGCGCCTGCAATTGAGATAAAGGCATCCGGTTTGATACTTTCACTGGCAACGATTCCTATCAGAGAACCTTCACTGTGTCCGGCAACGATGACCTTGGTAAAGCGTTCATCTTTTTTTAATTCGGCAATCCATAAGGCCGCATCATCGATGTATTGATCAAAACGAAGATTCTCTTCATACATGTTAAATAAGCTTTCACCTACTCCGCGTTTGTCGTATCGAAGGGTTGCGATTCCTTTTTGTGTCAGCTTTTCTGCCAGTTGTTTATACGCATCGGTGCGCATATTTTCCTGATTACCATCGCGGTCGGTATGTCCCGAGCCTGCAATGAAGAGCATGACCGGACAAGGCTTATCTGTGATCGGCATGGTCAATGAGCCATAGAGTTTGTTAGTGTCTACGGCCACAGACATATTATTCACATTGAACTGTGCCTTCAAGTTCAGTCCTGCAAAAAGTAATCCGAATAAAAAAAGAGACAGTGTGTTTAACTTCATCATGTGTGTTAGTTTAAGAAGAATGTCTGTAATCTGATGCAGTCTTATTTCTTCATCGCAGCTTCTATCTCGGCGGTTGTGATCGGCATGGCTTTGAATAAATCATGGTTACCGGTTTTAGTGACCCAGAAATTATTCTCGATACGGATACCGATCTGTTCTTCCTGCACATAGATGCCGGGCTCGATGGTGAACACCATACCTTCTTTGATGGCTGTATTGCGTGTGCCGATATCATGTACATCCAGACCCAGATGATGACCCAGTCCATGATAGAAATATTTACGACATGCCCGGTTTTCCGGTGATTCGTTTTTGATATCCTCTTTTTTCAGGATACCGATCTTCAGCAATTGTTTGTTCATTTCCTCTTCGGCACTTGCTGTGATTTCTAACCAGGTCTTGCCGGGCTTCAGCATTTTTTTTGCATGAAGATGAACAGCCAGACAAGCATCATAGATTTCTTTCTGACGTTTACTGAATTTTCCATTCACCGGAATGGTGCGTGTAAGGTCAGCGCAATAGTTGCCATACTCGGCACCAAAGTCCATCAGTATCAGTTCTCCGTTTTTACATTCCTGATTGTTTTCGACATAATGCAGGATACGTGCGCGATCGCCACTGGCAAGGATACATCCATAAGCATGTCGGGTTGCACGGTTGCGTATAAACTCATGTGTGATTTCGGCTTCGATTTCATGTTCCATCACACCCGGTTTGATAAACTTGCAAACACGCATCAGTGCCTTATGCGTAATATCAACGGCCTGTTGCAACACGTCCACTTCATATTTTGATTTGATGGCGCGAAGTTCTTTCATGATCAGGGCAGCACGTTCATATTTATGTAATGGATATCGTCTCATCAGGTCATGTACATACATCAGGTCGATACGTGGAATACCGGTATCTAAGCGGTCGTTTTCATTGGTGTCGAGATACACATGCTCGGCATGATGCATCCAAGCTTGCAACATGGCATCCAGCTGATCGAGATAGATGACGGTTTTAATACCTGAAATATCGGTCGCTTCTGTCTTGGTGAGTTTATGACCTTCCCATTTCTCAAGCACTTCATCCGGACGAAGAATCACCAGCACTTCGCGATAGGTCTTATCCAGATTATCGGGATACAAGATGACCATGGTTTTTTCCTGCACCACACCTGAAAGCCAAACCAATTCAGAGTTTTGTTTCAGATGATATTGCGCATCGCCGTTTTCGGGCAGATTCGGATGGGCATGGAAGATGGCGATGGAGTTGGCTTTCATTTTTTTAATGAAGCGTTCTCTGTTATGGATAAACAGTTTCGTGTCAAGTTTAGTGTATTTCATACTTTGGAAATTGAGAAACACGAAATTAGGAAATCTTTTTTGGATTCTCCGAACCGATTCGAACGAGACGAATTGGCATTTCGTTCTTGAAGGATGTGCATGGTAATGATGGCAGAACGGGTCATTTTAGTAGGGTTAATGCACTAAGAGATAATGTACATGCGCTGAAAGAAGTTGAGAATAAGCTTTTTGTTAATTTACGTGCTTTGAGAAACTTTTTGAACGGTCTTTTTGTGAATTTCGATGGATTGAGAAAAAATTTGAGTGATCTTTTTGTGAATTTCTGTCGTCTTTTGATCAATTTGAGTGTTCAACTTTGGATGACAGGTATCTCATTTTCGATTACAGCCCTCTCTTTGTGGTTTATAGCCTACTAATTTTGATTTCAGCCCTCTTTTTGTGGTTTCTACCCTGCTAATTTTGATTACAGCCTTCTTTATATGGTTTCTACCCTGCTAATATTACTTTCAGCTGTCGCCTTGTGGCTTATAGTTTGCTGATGTCTTAGATTTTAGGTCAAGATTCAAAACAACTCTCCTTTGAAGTCTTTCAACTGGATTTCTAAATCGAGCAATTCTATTTTAAAACCTTTTGACTTTTGTATTGGATCAAATATTTGTCCAAATGATTTTTTGTCTTTTGTAATGTATGCACTTATTTTTCTATTGAATATTTGGGCTATAAGTTTACAGTCATCTTTAATGACGTTGCGTTCCATACCGGCAACTTGCTCCTTATTATTTATTAAAATTGAATGAAACTCACCTGCGGTCTTGCCAT
>CAIQUX010000248.1 GCA_903875055.1 uncultured Bacteroidota bacterium | reverse complement strand
GTTGGCAATTTCTTTCATCAAAAGACAATATTGAGGACGATTTCATTGTTAATTACAAAGGCACCTCCTTTCTTCTTGATCTAAGCAACATTCTAAGTAGTACTTCAACGTACACTTTCGAAAAAATTGCCCCCGAGAATGTAATCTTTGGAGTCGAGTCGAATCCGAAAATTTCATATACTAGTGTGCCCACTTTTAAGACACATGGTAAAGATCTGATTTCTTATCAAGGCTCGTGTACATACAATTCACAAATTGTAATTCCTCCATATGCCATTCTCCGGCTACATGGTGTACCAAGGGCAGCGATCGATTTTAGTGCAAAATTTACTTCATCAGAAATTTGTGAGGGAACTTCTACAACGTTAGTAATTAATGGAGGAACGCCGCCTTATAGTGTAGGCTCAATTAGCTTACCTTCCGGGGTTAATTATTTAGCGTTTAGTGGGCTTTCTGCCGGTACCTATGATTATACAGTGTCTGATGCTGCTGGGATTAAGGCGTATTCGGAATTAATAGTTGATCCACGATTTGTTGCCCCGTTAGTCGTGACGACAACAGGTCCGGCAAATTGTACGGGAAGCACGAATTTGTTTGCCACATTTACACATAGTCCAAACGGTACGACACAGCAATATTCCTTCTTGTGGACACCATCGGAGGGTATTTCACAGCCAGTGAGCGGTTGCGCAACTGATAATACCCCAATGAATGCTTGCATTACGGTAAATCCGACAAAGACCACCGACTATCAGGTGTTCGTCACCGATGGTGTATGCTGGGCACATAGTGATCCGATAACCGTTAACGCGGGACCTATTAGTATTGATGTCGGAAGAGATTTTACTGTTTGTGCTGGCACTTCCTTTAATTTACATCCGATCACAGACGTTGTTCCGGGCGTTGCAAGTATGAACTATAATTGGACTTGGACCGGTGGTGGTAGTGCATCCAGCATCTATTCTCCGAACTTAAATGGCCAAAGTATTTCAACGCCAGGACAAATAACATACACTTTAACTGCTACTGATGGTACTTGTTCTGTATCAGATGACATCACCGTCACTGCAGTGAATTGCTGCACAGTTGATGCACCATATACTAATTTACCGCTGAGCAATCCAAATCTCCATTACATTGATGCGAATGACTTGGTAGCAAGCTTGCCGATTACTGGAGGAGGTTTTACAATATCCCCCGCTCAGCCTGGTACAGACCCGGTAACAATAACTAGCGGTACAACTTTTTCTAATATTTACGTTAATGGTGAACTTTGGTTCGTTCCACAAGGTCTATATCCAAAGGAATTTACCTTTAAAAACTGCCACTTTAAAATGGGCGAAAATGCCATAATAAGGATTCGGTCGAATATGAAAGTAACCTTTAAAGGCTGCACCTTTGAAACTTGCGATATAGAACCATTGCCAAGCCACATGTGGCAGGGAATCGTTGTTGACAGGGATAGTGATAGGGTTGAGCCTGAACTAGAGATTACAAGTTATTCTGACAATGGAATTGCTATCTTAAGTT
>CAIQUX010000247.1 GCA_903875055.1 uncultured Bacteroidota bacterium | reverse complement strand
TTTTTTATACCTAAAAACCACTAAAAATGAACACACATCACGAAACAGAAACTTTGGTCAAACGCCCCACCGAACAGATTTATGCCGAGTACACACCACACGATTTCCTTGTCTGGAAAACCTTGTACGACCGTCAGATGAATATACTCACACCCAATGTGTCGGCGGCCTATCTCGATGCCATCAAGACCATCCGATTCACCAATGAGCGCATACCTGATTTCAGTGAAGTGGCCGATATCCTGCAACCTTTGACAGGATGGAGTCTTGAAGTGGTACCGAATATCAGTCCCACCCCCACCTTCTTCAAATTCCTTTCTCAAAAGAAATTCACCGCCACCTGCTGGCTCCGCAGTATGGACCAACTCGATTATCTGGAAGAGCCTGACATGTTTCATGATGTGTTCGGACATGCGCCCTTGCTTTCGAATCAGCCCTATGTCGACTTCTTTAAAGGTATGAGCGATATAGCCCTGAAACATATCGACAATCAGGACAAGATAGATCTGTTGGGACGGTTATATTGGTTTACGATCGAATTCGGGATGATCAGAGAGCAAGGCAAACTTAAAATTTACGGAGCCGGTATTATTTCTTCCAAGGGAGAGACGGAACATTGTCTGAGTGAAAAGACCACCCATCTGCCTTTTGATGTGGCCACCATCCTGAACACGCCTTACAGGACGGATATATTGCAGGACAAGTATTTTGTAATCGATTCGTTCGAACAATTGTATGACTCCCTGCCTGAAATAGCAGCTTTTCTCGATAAATAGTCGCCTGGGATTGTGTCAGTGCTTCCCAAGATGGATTACTTCGTCTCTAAAATCAATTACTACGCAGCAATTAGTCCATGGATGGGTGCTCACATTACGGCATTGTTACCATTTAATATATTCTTGCCCTACTTTTGAAACCGTAAGCAATATCGCTTTCATCTTCAACTAACATAAACTCATTAGCATGAATCAAAAATCTATCTTGTTTTTAATCGCCTTGTGTCTTGGCTCCTTTTTCGGACATAGCCAGATCGTAAGTACCGAAAACTTTAACGCTACCACATGGCCACCAACAGGTTGGAGTATCAAACCTGACTCAAGTGCAACGCTTGCTGGAAATGTGTGGAACCGTCAAACAACTCCACTTACAAATCCGACAGCCACACCTCATAGTGCCCCTGCTGTAGCCCGCTTTAAAAGTCGAAGTTTTGCAGCAGGTAGACAACAGCTTTTAGTTAGCCGCCCAATTGATTACACAAATCGTGGATCAAGTGCAGCAAATCTAAGTTTATGGATGTACAGAGACAGTCTTGTTGCTGCGAATCAGGATAGTTTGACAATTTGGGTAAATTCAACAGATACTATAACTTCAACAGCAGTAAGACTGGGTGTTATAGCTCGTAACAGGACGATAGCGCTTCCTGATACTCAACATGTAAACGGATGGTATCAATATACGTTTCCGATTCCGGCCGCATTTACCGGTACGAACACACATTTTATTTTCGAAGGAACCAGTCAATGTGCCGTTGTAAATCAAGGTGCTTATATTTATATAGATGATATTTCATTTGATGAGTTTCCGGTTGTTTGCACCGGATCACCTTATGTCGGAACTATTGTAAACGGAAATTCTCTGATTTGCGGAGGAACTGGTTCAACCGCATTAAGTCTTACAGCACCAATTATCGGGTTCTCAGGTATCACCTACGCATGGTCAAAAGCAACGGCAGCTACTGGACCATGGACGGCCATCGGCACTAATTCACCTACGGCCAATACAGGAACAATTACTGCCACAACCTTTTACAGATGTATTGTCAATTGCTCATACTCTGGACTTTCAGATACTACGTTAGTTGATAGTGTGGTCGTAACAGCAACAGTTCCTCCAACTGTGAATGTGAGTCCTACATCGGCGGTGTATTGCACAGGTACTGCAGGAGTTCAATTAGTGGCTTCAGGTGCCTTGACATATACATGGTCACCCACAACAGGATTAAATATCACTTCAACAGCAGGAGATTCTGCGTTGGCAGCACCAACAACCAGCACACAATATATAGTAAAAGGAACCGCTGCAACCGGATGTTCAGATACAGCAGCAGTCAATATAACAGTCAGCAGTGGAACAAGTTTCACTATTACAGCAAGTCCAGGTGATACAGTTTGTTTGGGTTCTCAGGTTATATTAACGTCTCTTCCAACTAATGCGTTTGGAGCTACCTATCTATGGAGTGACGGGAAGACATCAAGAAGAGATACATTTAATGTAAGTACAAATATTGCGATGTCTGTTGAGGTTACCAATGCATCAGGATGCAAGAGCACGGATACCATTCATATTGTCACAAGGCCGGCATCTCACGCTAAATTTGGCTATACAAACACAGGAAATTCGTTTAATTTCATTGATAGCTCTACAACAGCAACCATTTGGATATGGACATTTGGTGACGGGAACGGTAGTTCAAATCAAAATCCAACATATACTTATTCCGCCCCTGGAACTTATACGGTCACTTTAGTGATTGCAGGAACAGGATGCAAAAACGATACAACATCGAAGGTGATTGTAGTAGGCCCACAAGGTGTTACTGACTTGTCAGGCAATGCTAATTTGAATTATTATCCGAATCCGGTTCATGATTTCTTAAACCTCAGCTTTACTAATCAAATCATCGATCGTATTTCGATAAAGAATTATCTTGGTGAGAAATTACTTACATATATTAATTCTACAAATAATAAAACAATTTCAATACCTGCATCTTCGCTTGCTCCTGGATTTTATTTTGCGGAAGTATCAGTGAATGGTCAACAGCATACATTTAAATTTATCAAGGAATAGTCATTTCATTGTACGATAAACAAAAGAAGCCACTCAAGATTTTGCAGTGGCTTCTTTCTTTTTATGGGAACCGATGTCAGTTCGTGGCCATTTCCTTCTATCCAATTGAATATTTTTATTGTCAGTATTTTAATCGAAATTTGCCCCACTTAAATATTTATACAGAATCGTTATGATAGAATTGAAAGTCCCTCCTGTTGGCGAAAGTATCAGCGAAGTCACCCTGATCAAATGGACGAAAGCCGATGGTGCCTGGGTAGAACGTGATGAAGTGCTTTGTGAACTTGAAAGTGAAAAGGCAACTTTTGAATTGAATGCCGAACAAGCCGGTATATTAATTCAGGTAGCAAAGGAAGGCGACGATCTGAAAATTGGTGATGTGGCCTGTAAGATAGACCCAGAGGCAGCACGACCTTCAACACCGGCCATTGAACCCGTAGCCGACAAAGCAGAAGTGAAGGTTGTGGCTCCTACACTTGATTTTAATATTCCTGAAACCAAAGCCGCTGCTCCGGTGGCTGCTCCTCAACCCAAAGCCACTCCGCTTGCCTCACAAATGATTGCTGAGAAGCATATGGATGTCCATCATGTCAAAGGAAGCGGTTCATTGGGACGTATTACAAAAAATGATGTCCTTTCGGCCCTTGAAAAACCTGGTACTCTTCCCGGTACAAGACTTAATAATCGCGATGAGAACAAAGTGAAGATGAGTAATCTTCGCAGAACTATCAGCCGTCGATTGGTCGAAGCTAAAAACAGTACTGCCATGCTCACCACATTCAACGAAGTGGATATGGGCGCTATCATGGAATTGAGAAACAAGTATAAGGATGCCTTCAAAACCTATCATGGTGTCGGATTAGGATTCATGAGTTTCTTTACGAAAGCCTGTTGCATAGCGCTTCAGGAATGGAAAGCCGTGAATGCCTATATCGATGGCGATGAAATGATCTATCATGATTATTGCGACATCTCCATTGCCGTCAGCGCGCCTAAAGGACTGGTAGTGCCCGTAATACGCAATGCCGAAAGCATGAGTATGCCAGAGATCGAACATGCAGTGGTTGAACTGGCAACAAAAGCCAAAGAGAACAAACTCAGTATCGAAGAGATGACCGGAGGAACCTTTACCATCACCAACGGTGGTGTGTTCGGCTCCTTGATGAGCACTCCCATTATCAATATTCCTCAATCGGCGATTTTAGGTATGCATAAGATTCAGGACCGACCTATGGCCATAAACGGTCAGGTGGTGATTCGGCCTATGATGTATCTGGCGTTAAGCTATGATCATCGTATCATAGACGGCCGGGAAAGCGTCGGATTTCTGGTGCGTGTCAAAGAACTCCTTGAAAACCCATTGCTTCTCTTGGCCGGGAAAGATCCTGCCAAATTGCTGCTTGATATCTAATCACACTCATAAAAATTCAGGTTGAAGACCATGTTCTTTCATCATGAATCCTATTCAGTTTCACCAAGCAGGTTATAACCTGATTACATAACCCGCTAAACCGTTCCTTCCATGTTCATTGAAGCTTATTTCCAAACTGCCGCCCATCTGTTCGAACAATACGAGGTGCAAATGCCTTTGCATCTTTTTCTGAAAGAATATTTCAGAAACAATAAAAAGTTCGGATCCCGTGACCGGAAATATATTTCAGAATTGCTCTATGGTATTTACCGTTTGGGCAAAGCCAATGAACACTTGAGAGTACGTGACCGTCTGATGCTAGGCAGTTTCCTATCAGGACGGCTTCCCATCTTGTTTTTCGAAAAAGTCAATAAAGAACTGGCGAACCGCTACGAATCAAGCATTGAAGAAAAAATAGCATACGCCATTGAAGAGTATCAATGTGATTTCAATGTGCCCTTCGTATTGACAAATGGCATCAGCCAAGATCAATTTATTAAAAATCTGTACTCTCATCCCAGAGTGTTCATACGTATACGCAAAAATCATCGGGCGATTGAAGACAAACTGATACAACAATCTGTCGCCTTTCAGCGTGTCAGCGCCAATTGCTTTTCATTCGACGCGAGTGTCAAACTCAACGAACATCTTGAACCTGCGGATTATGTGATACAGGATTATGCATCACAACTGACAGGCGAGCATTTCAAACCGCAAGCCAATGAAAGCTGGTGGGATTGTTGCACAGCGAGTGGAGGCAAATCGATCATGTTGCTTGACAAGAACAGTGCAATACAGTTGACGGCATCGGATATCAGAGAAACCATCTTAAAGAATCTGCATGAACGCATGCGGGTCTACGGATATGAAAGTCATTATGTGTCATTCAATCTGGATGTGACAAAGGATGTATCAGGTAAACTAAAAAATAAATTCGATGCGATCGTATGCGATGCGCCTTGCAGCGGAGCCGGCACATGGGCCAGATCGCCTGAACAATATTATTTTTTCACACAGGAAAAATTGTCTCATTTCATGACTCTTCAGTCTGATATCATGCAACATGTGATAGGTCAACTTAAGCCGGGAGGTAAACTGTTTTATATAACCTGTAGTGTTCTAAAAAATGAGAATGAAGACATCATGGATGCATTCATTCAAGAACATCCTGATTATTCATACACTACGGATTGTATTGATACCACAAAACTGGGTGGTGACATGATGTATCTCGCTGAAGTAACTCAGAAAGCTTAAGGAATATCGAACTGGATAAGCTTCTGTATACGCTTTCCGTTTTTCTTGCCTATGATACGCCATTGCGCTGAAACAACCTGGATCTTACAAGGTTCGTCTGAGTAAGAGTTTGTTTTCTTAATGACATTCATCCATTCCTGAATTTCCTGACGTGTTTTTTTCTTTTTCCGTAATTCACGGTCAACCGCATTTCTGATTTTGGTGTTCTCAACGGTAAAGAACTGCAGACTGTTATTGCTTAAGGAAACATATTTAAAATCCTTTCCTGCCAGTGCCGACCATGGCGAAATAAATTTACCCAGATCATTCAGGACAAAATTATCTGACAACGCTTCGACCCTTAATCTGGTAAAAATTCGTTGCTCTACATTGGCTTCGTCCAAACCGCTGACTTGCAAATTCATTTCATCCAGATTACCGGCATCCACCACATAAGAAACGCTATTCGATGTGCGCTCATCCTGATTGTTCTGAATGGCATGTGCGGTAAGATTGTCAAAGACGACATCGCATTCGGCAAAATGTATGGTAAAGCCGCTTAATGGAGCACTACCCTTTTCTTCTTCCAGTTTCTTTACCGATTTCACACTGTCCATCTGCATCATCATGCTGGTAATTTTCCCTTCAGATGATTTTTTATTGGTTGGCGAAATATCTTCCGTATTATTCTTAAGAAATCGTTCATCGGTCTCTGTCACTATCATTGATGTATCACCCAGTACGATAGGGCGGTTCTCCTTGGATTGATCCTTACAAGAGAAAAGCATGAGCGACAATACTGCAAATGATAATATATGTTTCATTATGAGGGTGTAAAGTTAAAGATTCTAATCCTTTCAGATGGATAAAAATGAATTTAATATACAGGTGCATTGCTGGTAAAATAGCGAACATATTACAACTATAGATTATTACACGTCAGGGTATTTTGAAAAATGGATTAAAAGATGAGTCGATAAACCCGAAATAAATCATCAGAACAAAAATAACTTTACTTACTTAAACAACTTGGTATAAACTAAAAACCCTGCTTCGCGAAAGCGTTGCAGGGATTGAGCGGAGAGAGAGGGATTCGAACCCCCGGACCTTTGACAGTCAACGGTTTTCAAGACCGTCGCAATCGACCACTCTGCCATCTCTCCGCGGCAAATGTAATACAACGTATGTTCTATTTCCAAAAAATATTTGATTTTTATTTTACTTATTTTCAGAATAGTTTCGGCTATTGATTTCTATGATTAATTTCACGCTACAATAATGAATATGAAACCAGTTTACTACAGCGAATATCTGCAATTGGACAAGATCCTGAACGCTCAGGAGGAAGAAAGTAAAAAGCATGGCGTGCGAGCCGATGACGAAATGTTGTTTATCATCATACATCAGTCATATGAATTATGGTTCAAACAAATGTTGCATGAGGTTGGTATCGTGCGTGAAATATTTTTGAAACAGAATATCGAAGATAATTCCGCCGATATGCAGAATGCAGTTCACAGAATGAAACGTGTTGGTATCATACTTCAGATGCTGGTGGATAAGATAACCATCCTTGAAACCATGACACCCCTTGACTTTCTTGACTTCCGCGATTTCCTTCGTCCGGCTTCAGGTTTTCAAAGCATACAGTTCAAAATACTGGAAGCCTTACTCGGACTTCCATTTGACCAGCGTTTTGGACAGCAATATTATATTTCACAATTGAATGAAGCAGATATAGAACGCGTGAAAAATGCTGAACATGAAGTCTCCCTCTTTTCCTTAGTGAACGACTGGCTTTCAAGAATGCCATTCCTCAAAGATTCGGCTTATTGGAGCGAAGGAGATGATTTCTTTGACAGCTATAGAATGCTCTATGAGGCCTCCTTACAGGAAGGTGAAAAACAGAACCTCACTTCTTTCGATGAAATGTTTATGAAGAAAAGCGAAACAGGTTCTCGTCGTTTGAGTATCGATTCTAATCGTGCGGCCGTTTTCATCATGCTGTTCAGAGACTATCCATTACTGAATACACCTTACCAATTCATCAATTCATTATTGGATATCGATGAATTATTGGCACAATGGCGTTACCGACATATGAATATGGTGCAACGAATGATAGGACGTCGAATCGGAACCGGAGGAAGCACAGGCGCTCATTATCTTAAAAATGCGGCAGACACCCATTATATCTTCAAGGAATTTGCCGATCTCACTTCATTCCTGATACAACGAAACAAACTGCCTGCATTACCTGATAATCTGGCCAGCATGCTGGGTTATTCAGGAAAATAAGGTATCGGGTTTGTCTATTTGTCACATGTTACGTTTGATTTATTTTTACGCATGATTCAAAAAATCACGCGAAACGCTTACTTACTTTTCATTGGAATCTTTTTCCTATCGTCCTGTTCGCTGGCCATCCATCCTTCTGAAAGAATGTTCAGGGAAGTCAACGACGAGAGGATGATATTTGACGCGATTATCGTTCCTGGAATTCCATTGAAAAACGGACATTGGGACAGCACTATGAAAGCTCGTGTCCTTTGGAGTGTATACCTGTATAAAAACCATTACACGAAGAATATCATTTTTTCGGGTGCTGCAGTATATACTCATTTCTACGAATCCATTGTGATGGGACTATATGCTCAAAAACTGGGTGTACCGAAAGAACATATTTTCTATGATACACTTGCCAAACATAGCACAGAAAACATTTATTACTCGTATATGGTGGCAAAACAACTCGGTTTTAAAACATTGGCACTGGCAACAGATCCGTTTCAAAGCTTTTTACTGAAAGGATTTACGAAGAAACGATTTGCATCACCCATTCAGCACATACCCATTCAGTTTAAAATCATCAAAAAAATCAATGACATACAAATTGATATAGACAGTATGAAAGCCTTCAAACCAGATTTCAATTCCATCTTGAATAAAGAACCTTTCGCCAAGCGTCTCAAAGGCACTTTGGGCAGACAAATCGATTATGGGCCAGAGAAACGATTGCCACCTTTGTAAGTTTACAAACTGCTTGCGATCAAAGCACGTGTATACATACTGACTGGCGACGAATAAATATTTTCGGCAGTACCTGATTCTTCGATCCGTCCTTTTTGCATGACAGCCACATGATCACTGATATGCCTGACCACACTAAGGTCATGCGAAATAAACAGATAAGAGAGATTATATTCATCACGAAGTGAGACCAATAAATTTAACACTTGCGCCTGTACACTCACATCCAATGCCGAAACACTTTCATCACAAATGATACATTGTGGTTCTAAGGCAAGTGCCCGCGCTATGCAGATACGTTGACGTTGCCCACCTGAGAATTCATGCGGATACCGATGATAATGATCTGGCAACAATCCCACCTTTTCGAATAAATCAATGGCTATTTGTTTTCGAAGTGATGATGAATGAATACCATGCACATCCATCGGTTCGCGTATGGCTTCTCCGATCGATATCCGCGGATTGAGCGACGAGTATGGGTCCTGAAAAATCATCTGTACATTTTTTCTGTATTCTGCCAGTTCAGCTATAGAAAAATCCTGAACGTTTTTTCCTCTGTAAAGAATTTCACCCTTAGTAATATCAGTAAGTAACACGATCGATTTCCCGATCGTTGTCTTTCCGCAACCACTTTCACCTACCAGCCCTAGGGTTTCCCCTTCTTTTATAGAAAGGTTGACTCCATCAACAGCTTTAAACCAAGCACTCGTTTTGCCAAAGAAATTTTTCTTCACCGGATACCAGCAATGCAGATCCTTTAACTCAAGAATGTCTGTTTGTTTTTCTAATTTTCGGATTCGATTATCAAAAGCCTGAAGACTAATTTTATTATCAGCTTCAAACTTGGCATCAGCTCCTTTAATGCTCTCTTCAACCGATTTCAAGAACCTGATTCGTTCATTCTTTGGAGGTCTGCAGTTGAGAAGCCCTTTGGTGTATGGGTGAGCCGGATTGCGATAGATTGTGCTGGTGTCACCATATTCTACACAACGGCTGCGATACATAATCATGACTGAATCTGCAAAATTTCTAACCAGATTCAGATCATGAGTTATGAACAGAATCGCCATTCCCCGTTTCTCTTGAATGACCGATAACAAATCCAATATCGTCTTTTGAACAGTCACATCCAATGCGGGGGTTGGTTCATCGGCTATCAATAAGGATGGGTTGCAACAAATGGCGATGGCAATCATAACTCGTTGTTTCTGTCCGCCGGATAGTTCATGCGGGTAACGACCCAGTATCGCTTTCGGATCAGGAAGTTGTACCTCTTCGAACAAACTCTGTGTTTCGGCAAGGGCTTCCTTATAAGTGAGTTTCTTATTTAATACGATGGTCTCAGCTACTTGTCTTCCGCAAGTCATCAAAGGATTCAGTGATGTCATTGGCTCCTGAAAAATCATACCAATCTGCTGACCTCGTAAGGATTCTATTTGTACAGGACTGCATGCCACGATATCCAATTTCTGCTTTTCGTTTGCATCAAATTCAATATTACCTTGTTTTATTATCCCCTGCGGTGAAGGCAGCAGACGCATGATAGTCAATGCCAGGACTGATTTTCCGGAGCCGCTTTCACCAACGACGGCTAAGGTCTTACCTTTCGCTAGATCGAATGAGATATGCTGTAAGGCATGCACTATTTCACCATCCGATTCAAAGTCGACACTGATATCTTTTACGGTAAGCAAGGCATCCTTCATGAACAACAAATATAATCGTTCAGTTTGAAACAGCTCATCCCGATTTTTATGATTTGCCGCTTTCCATAACTGCCTCAAACAAACTATTCATTCATATTTCGTCGTTCGGTCTAAGCATTTTACTTTTACATGTCATGAAACCATCCATACTGATACTTTATTATTCCCAAACCGGACAATTACGATCTATTCTTGACAGCATATTCAGCGGGCAACAAACTGCATGCGATATTGACATACTAGAAATAAAACCTCGTGTCAAATTCCCGTTCCCATGGAAGGCAGCTGAGTTTTTCGACTGTATGCCAGAAAGTGTGCTTCAGGTTTCGGAAGAAATAGAACCAATACCATTCAGTGAAAAGAAATATGACCTAATCGTATTAGGATATCAACCCTGGTTCTTATCTCCATCGATACCCTTCAGTAGTTTCCTTAAAAGTGATGCCGCTGCATTCTTGCAAGATAAAAACATTTTGACAGTGATCGGATCCCGTAACATGTGGCTGAATGCTCAGGAAAAAACAAAAGAGCAATTGATTGCGGTGAATGCAAAACTTGTGGGCAATCTGGTTTTCTTCGACCGAAGTCCGAATCTCACTTCCATCCTTACCATTATACGATGGACATTCAAAGGACAGAAAGAAGCAACCAAACGCATGCCTGAAGCTGGTGTGCAAAAACAGGATATCGAAAACGCAAAACGATTCGGAGATACAATATCACAATGTCTCCTGCAAAATAATTTAAAACAACTACATGAAAAATTGCTGGCGCAAGACGGTGTGGAGTTAAATCCTGCTTTGGTGATACTGGAAAAAAGAGGCATAAAGAATTTCAGGAAATTTGCTCCCTGGATTCGAGAGAAAGGTGAACGTGGCCAGGAAGCTCGAAAAGGAAGAGTGACATTGTTCAGCCGTTTATTGTTTGTAGGTGTTTTTATTTTGTCACCGATTAGTTCATTCACAGCTAGTCTGGCTGTGCTCTTCAACAGAAGTAAACTAATGAAAGAAGTTGATTATTTCAAAAATATAGCATATAGGGAAAAAGCAATTTAAGGAATTCGTTTTTTAAGGGGAACTTTGTTAAATTGCGTGCTTATTCCGCGAATTGATGAGTGAAGTGTACATAACAAGATTATCGAGATTTTTACCAAATGATCCTATCAGTAATGATCAAATGGAAGATTATCTAGGCCGTATTGACGGCCGTCCATCCAAAGCGAAAGGGATTATTCTGCGTAATAATCAGATCAAGACCCGTTATTACGCTATTGATAAGGCGACAGGAAAAAGCACACACACAAATTATCAATTGGCCTCCAAGGCTATCGAAGGATTATTGGATGAGACATTCACGAAAGAAGATATTGAAATGCTGGCTTGCGGTTGTGTAGCCCCTGACCAGCTGCTTCCAAGCCATGCTGCTATGGTGCATGGCGAATTAAAATGCCCGCCTACTGAAATCGTTTCGATCAGCACGGCTTGTTGTGCCGGGATACAGGCTTTCAAATATGCTTTCATGAGTGTCAAAAGTGGCAATAGTAATAATGCAATTGCGGTAGGTTCTGAAAAAGTTTCAGGCTGGCTGAAAGCTGATAAGTTTGATGATGAAGCCGAAGACCTGAAACATCTGATTGACAATCCTATCATAGCCTTCCAGAAAGATTTTTTACGCTGGATGCTTAGTGACGGAGCCGGAGCAGCATTGCTTCAAAACAAGCCGAATGAGCACAGTGTTTCACTGAGGGTCGATTGGGTTGATATCATTTCGTATGCCAACCAGATAGAACCTTGCATGTATGCCGGTTGCGAAAAAAATGAAGACGGTTCTCTAACAGGCTGGGCCGAAATGAAACCACATGACTGGGCTTCAAAAAGCATATTCGCCTTCAAACAGGATACTCGCCTTTTAGGAGAGAACATTGTCAAGTGGGGAGGTAAAATGTGGAAAAAGGTTTGCGAAAAACATGCCGTCGATCTAAACAGCATCACGTATTTTCTTCCTCATCTTTCGTCTGAATTTTTCAGACCGAAAATAATGGATGAATTGGGAAAGATCGGGTACCCGATTCCGGCTGAAAAATGGTTTACGAATCTCACTAGCGTCGGTAATATCGGAAGTGCTTCACCTTATCTGATGCTCGAAGAACTTTTCAATGAAGGGAAAATAAAAAAAGGTGATGTCATTGTCCTGATGATTCCTGAAAGCGCTCGCTTCAGCTATGGCTATGTTCACCTGACTGCAGTATAAATTTTCTGCATGAATCGTCGTATCTTCCGCTATTATTCCTGTTCGGTTTTATGAATAAATTTTTAACCGGTCTGCTTGTCCCGATAATCGGAATCTGTTTCCTTCTCCTTTTTCATTTTAATACACGGGTCGACACCATGCTGAACCAATGGAACGATCAAGACAAAAGCGCCATGCAACGAATCGATCAGCAGGCCTTGCGTGAAGCGGTGGATTATCATAAAGAAGAACCTGCCTTTGCCCGACGACCTCTCAGCACCTTTCTGTTTGAAAAGACCTCCTCAACTACACATCTGCAAATGGGCACCTCCTTCATTCTTGTCAACTTCTGTTTGTTTTTTCTTTGCGGCATAGCGCTTTATTACTTCAGTCTGCAGTTGTCATTGACTACAGCAGAAGCCGTTTTCAGCCAGATGATATTTTATTCGGGCTTCACGGTGTTGTGTGCTTTTTTCAATACCAATTATACTTATGATGAGCCGTTGACTTACCTCTGTTTCATCTTATCGTTAATCGCTTTCTTCAAAAACAAAACGATCCTGTTCTTTTTATTCTTCCTGCTTTCCTGTCTTTGCCGGGAATCGGGTTATCTTTTTTTGCCGATATTTTTATTTCTAACGTTTCAAAAGAACGATGTGACTGAGCGATACAAGATCACGATATTGCATACGATTGGTTTTGTGTTTGTTATGATCTTGCATGCAGTATTTCTTAAGATGGTCTATCCCTCATTTTTTACGATACAAAGTCATCAGGAATTAAGCAGCCGTATGGATTTATTTGAATTCAATTTTCAAGATATCAAGTATGGTCGTGAAACAATCTTTTCATTTTTTCTGGTCAATGCAATTCCTCTTTATCTGCTGCTTCAATTTTGGAGTGACATCAAAAAAGTAACGCTTGAAAAGAAACTCGCATCAGGCTTCCTGTTTCTTCTTTTCTGCAATACTTTGATAGTTATCTTTTCAACGATCGCCAGAGAATCACGGCTGTTCGCCCTACCTTTATTATTGATCTATCCTTTACTTGGGAAATATCTCCTTCTTGAAATGAAAAGATTCAGAACAGGTAAACTGGCGAAATTAGATTTTCCAATCTTGGCCATGATCATTCTAAACATAGCAGTACTTTTTCTGGCACATTGGTATTTCTTCAAGGTGTACGAAACAACCATACATCCTAAGCAATTCAACTATAATTGTGAATACCTTTTTACGATCGTGCTCTTGATCGTGGTTCTGAATATTAAGTCATTAATGACGGAACCTCATTCTTCTAGCGTTGCCCCGGACATTTATAGGTAGGAAATCTGAAGGATAAGGTGACCTGAAAAAGAAGATACTTATCATGCGTAGTGCTGACACCCCGTTGACGACCTTTGATACCGATGGGGGTCTGCGTCACCTCACCGGATCTGTCCTGTAACACAGCTGCAGGTATCGGATAAGGCGTAGGTTCCGTATCGACAAACTTATCTTTTCCAACATAGGTGGTACTTACATCATCAAGGTAATCGGTGGTGGTTGAACGGTTAGCCACTTCCATACCGAAGGTCATACCTTTGCTCATCCAAAATTTAAAACCAAGACCAATAGGAAAGGCTACCGCTGTCGTGGAGTAACGACGGCTTTTATATTCGTCGTAATTCTGGCCCTCAGTGCCTAATGGCCTCAGGTCATATCGTTTTTTGTCGTAAATAGTATAAGGGTTGTACCAGAACATCCCCATACCGATAGTGACATATGGTGTGAAACGATGATCGAAATCCATGACATCATACTGGAAGAAATTGAATTCGGCCTGAATGACCGATTCATAGATATTGGATTTAAAATTTAGATTCCGTGTTTTCTGATACACATTCGATGAGTATTTATCATCATAACCCACAAAGGCGTAATTACCGGCGAGTTTGAGGGCGATATAATCCGTGAAGTTGTATTTTAAAAACAACCCACCACTATAACGTACATTTTTGAAACTATAATTCTGATTCAAGTCACCAAAATAATTGGCACCGCCAAGGGCGAATCCATATTCTGATCGTCGATAGAAAACCTGCGATTCGGCCTGAGTAAATGAAAACAAAAAGAGGATGAAAAGAATCTTTCTCATGGATAGTTACAAAAACGTAAAAATAGGGTAATTTATTGTAAGTCCGGCAAGCAGCCAGATGAATACTGTATCACGTGACATAACATGTTATTACTTTGCCAGCACCTTAATCATTTCAAGCAAATCATCCGGTATAGGCTTCTGTAACTTTACACAGGAAGCAAAAGGTGTAAAAACAATTTCGCCATTGACAATACCGATCATCTCCTGAGTACGACCTGCGGCTAATGCCTCCACAGCACCATGCCCGAGGCGACTGGCCAATATGCGATCGACACAGGTTGGCGAACCACCCCGTTGAATATGACCGAGTATGGTGACTCGCGTTTCAATATCAGGAATACTTTGCTTGATTAAGGCACTTACCTCATTAGCGCCTCCGAATTCATCGCCTTCAGCCACTACAATGATATTGGTCATTTTCTTTCGCTTACGGTCGTCCTGAATCGAGGTCAGGATATCCTGCATCATCTCTTTTTGCTCGGGAATAAAGATATACTCAGCACCGCAAGCCAGTCCGCTGTTAAGGGCGATATAGCCGGCATCACGCCCCATGACTTCCACAATGAACATCCGATCATGCGCTTCAGCCGTATCGCGTATCTTATCTATAGCCCAAATGGCGGTGTTAACAGCGGTGTCAAATCCTATGGTAAAGTCAGTACCGTTCAAATCATTATCGATCGTACCGGGCATCCCGATGGCCGGGATTTTGTAGCGCTTGAAAAACTCAACAGCTCCCCGCATCGTACCATCACCACCAATCAAGACCAGGGCTTCGATATGATGTTTTGAAATTTGATCATAGGCGGCTTTCATACCATCTTCCGTCATAAAATCTTTGCTTCGTGCAGTCTTAAGTATCGTTCCTCCCCGGTGTATGATATTCGACACATCGGTAGTCAGTAATTCCTTGATGTCACCTTCGAGCATACCCTGATAGCCACGCATGATCCCGAAGGGTTTGATATCGTGAAATAAGGCAGTACGTACTATGGCCCTAATGGCCGCATTCATCCCGGGCGAATCGCCCCCTGAGGTCATGATACCTATATTAGCTGGTTTCGACATTGGTTTGTATTTAGGAAATAAAGGTAGTTGTATAATTTACTCCATGTTTTAAAAGTCTTAAAAAGTTTCCAATTCAGTAATATCTGTCATTTTTTATATAAAAGTTACCCAAAAAATGGGTAATAGTTACCCAAAAAAAATGGCAGTATTTGAATAAAATGATAGGCAGATCGCTCTTGCAATTTTAATAACTTCATCATAAAGGAAAAAAAATGGTTTGCACAACGTACAAACCATTTTTCTAAAATCTATTTTCTTACACTATTCCACGGTGACGCTCTTAGCCAAATTGCGAGGCTGGTCAACATTACAACCTCTGAGCAAAGCGATATGATACGACAATAATTGCAGTGGCACGATAGAAACCAGCGGTGATAACAAATCGTCGGTCTCAGGAATCTCAATCACCTCATCAGCCAACTGACGAATCACTTCGTCTCCGTGATTGACGATGGCAATGACTTTACCTTTACGGGCTTTTACTTCCTGAATATTAGAAACAATCTTTTCATGGGCACTCATATTCGTGGCGATAAATACCACCGGCATGTTCTCATCGATCAGGGCTATCGGACCATGTTTCATTTCTGCTGCAGGATATCCTTCTGCATGGATATAGGATATTTCCTTGAGCTTCAGCGCACCTTCAAGGGCAATCGGGAAACTCATTCCTCGACCAAGATACAGGAAGTTATGTGCATCCTTATATTTTTCTGCGATCGCTTTTATCTTTTCATTCGTCTTCAAGGCTTCCTCAACTTTAGAAGGAATGATTTCAAGTTCGTATAATAACTGACGTAATCTCGATTGTGAAATGGTGCCTTTCGACTGAGCCAATTGCAACGCCAATAAGGTCAGGATGGTTACTTGCGCACTGAAGGCTTTGGTTGATGCCACGCCAATTTCGGGTCCGGCATGCGTATAGGAACCGGCATGAGACGCTCTTGCGATCGATGAGCCAATGACATTACAAATACCGTAAATAAGAGCTTGGCGCTCTTTAGCAATTTCAATGGCAGACAAGGTATCGGCTGTCTCACCTGATTGTGAAATAGCAATCACCACATCCTTCTCAGTAACTATCGGGTTACGATACCTGAATTCAGATGCATATTCGACTTCAACAGGAACCCGGGCTAGTTCTTCTATCAGGTATTCACCAATCAGTCCGCTATGCCATGAGGTTCCACAAGCTGTAATGATGATACGTTTGGCATTATTGATTCGGGCCGAAAATTCACCGATACCGCCGAGCTTAATCCAGCCTTGTTCAGCATTCATCCGTCCGCGCATACAATCGCGTATCACCTGAGGCTGTTCATTAATCTCTTTCAGCATAAAGTGTTCATAGCCTCCTTTCTCGATCTTCTCAAGGTCCATCTCCAGTTTTTGAACGTAAGGCGATTTGGTAATATTGCCTAATGTCTTAATATCCAACTTACCGTCGCGATGCAGCACTGCGATTTCTTCATCATTCAGATACACCACATTCTTGGTATACTCAATGATAGGTGATGCATCGGAAGCTACAAAAAATTCATCTTTACCGATACCGATCACTAAGGGGCTCCCTTTACGTGCCGCCACCAGCTTATCAGGTTCACGTTTATCGATCACTACGATGGCGTAGGCACCAATCACTTCATTCAAAGCAACACGAACTGCTTCTTCAAGCGATAATTTATCTTCCTTTTGTATATCTTCAATCAGGTTGACAAGCACTTCGGTATCGGTATCACTATTAAATGAATATCCCAATTGGATCAATTCCTTTTGCAGTGAATTATAATTTTCTATAATGCCGTTATGGATGATGGCTATATTGCCTGATTGTGACAAATGCGGATGTGCATTTCTATCGCATGGTACGCCATGTGTGGCCCATCGTGTATGGCCAATACCGATCGTACCGCTGATATTCTTATCCTTACTGTATTCTTCAAGTATGGAAACTTTGCCTTCTTTTTTCAATACATTGAGTGAACCGTTGAGCATCGCCACTCCTGCACTGTCATAACCGCGATACTCGAGGCGTTTAAGACCTTTGATCAATATCGGATATGCCTGCTTTGAGCCTATATAGCCAACGATTCCACACATGGTTTATTATTTTTTAAATTTCGTATAAATCATGTATAACCTTGGTTTGAACGCATCCATCTTGCTGGCGCTGCCGGTCAAAATGGTCCGATAGGCGGCCGGAAGTCCTACATTGGCTCCCATGATTTTATACCTGAAGTTACTATCTTTTCGTGAAATAAGGCTTTGAATTGAATTAGTGACGATAAATCTGTATTGGATAGAGTTCACTCCATTAATCAGGACTTGCGAACGAGTCCCATCCACATAAGAAGCACTGTTAAAGGCTGCATAATCGCTGGCCACCAGATCATTATTACCAGAAGAATCCGTACTGAATATCTGCAGACGGGGGATAGTTCCGTATATCATGGTATCGGCAAAATTTTGGGTGGCTGAGGTGGTAAAGACAAGCTCCGCCTTATTGACAATCACGTTATCCATTGTATGAAGCCCCGGCACTTGAATCAAGCTAACGAGCCCCGGTTCATTTTGTACAAAAAGAACCGAATCACCTTGGGCGGATTTGGTATTGATAAAGGCTTTTGATTTGCTTCCGGTATAATTATGTGCAATGGCATTAAAACGATTACAGTAACTCGGATCAAACGAGAAGATATCACTTGTTGTATCCTCACCGCCGCCTGTTTTCGGGTAACGGTAATAAATGGTCATCCGGGTCCGGTAAGTTTCAAAATAGCCTAAGGTATTTCCTTTGGTCGTAGACGGAACAATGACGAATCCTTTCCACCAGCTCAGGAATGAAGTGAATGAAGCTAAAGCACCATTTGCTCCTGAATCGACCTGAGTCTTCAGACTATCAGCAAACCAGGACGCCAGTTTAAAACGAAGCTGAGGTTGTTGCAATTGTCCTCCAATCAAAAGTGAATCATGAGGAAGAGAATTGAAATTTACATTGAGGGACGAAAGAGGCCTGTTGACATCGAAGGTATCTCTGGTAAATTCATATTGGGCAGAGTCTCTGGAAAAAGTATCCAGTGAGCGGTAAACTTTAAATTTCTGTGTGATGGATGAAAAACTGGTATCTCCAAAGGCCAGTTTGTAAGGGATGGCCAACACGATCGAGTCAATAGTCATAGTGCTGGTGGCCGACTTGAACGTAAAATTAGGCACTGCAGGCAATACTTCCACATGCATGGAGGCAAGGGTACTACCAAATGAAGGATCATTGGATATACTACCACAAGCCGTGTAAAAAGAATTGGATGCTGAAAGCCTTAACCCGCCTTTTAAGCCACCTGTCAGAAAAGAATCCTGATACAGCGTATGTGTGATGAGTGAAATTGTGCTGTCAAAGGTATTTATATTGTCAACCGCAGGGACCAGGTTCTTGGGTAAGATTGTATTTTCCTTGCAGCTCCAGTTTGTACTGATGATAATGGCGAGCATTGAAAAAACAATTGCCTGTTTGCCCGAAAATAATGGTTTCAAATGAATATGTTTTATTTAGCCTGCCAAGTTATTATAAAGATCCATGATATTGGTAATGTCGTCTTCCAGGGAATCAAAATTTAACACTTTTTTACTACGGGTTGGCTTAATGGCTTCTATGAGTTTTTTATTGATACCACCGTCGGCAAAAATAACCGAGTCGGCACTTTTAGCTCCACCTATAAACATATCAAGATTGGAACCGCTTTTATATAATTCAACATCTTTCTCCTTAAGCGGTGTACTGCTGAGAACCTGCTTTGAAAACAATTCGCCCATATCATCTTTGACCATTTCCTTGGTGGCTGAAAAAACAAGCTTCGAATTAGCGAAGACTGGCTCTTTCTTATAAAAAGATTTGATATACATTGGAATCAGTGCACTCATCCAGCCATGAACATGAATCACATCAGGAGGCCATCCGAATTTTTTGACGGTTTCCAAGGCCCCTTTACAAAAGAAGATGGTACGTGCCGCATTGTCGGAAAAAAAATCGCCGTTTTCTTCATGGAACGTATTCTTGCGCTTGTACATATCTTCATTATCCATGAAATAGACCTGAAGACGGGCATTAGGAAGGGAAGCTACTTTGATGACCAGTGGATAATCCTGTTTGTCTACATTGATATTGATACCAGAAAGTCTTACAACTTCGTGTAAACGGTGACGACGCTCGTTTATCACGCCGAATCGAGGCATGATAACACGAACCTCATAACCAGTCTCATTAGATTTAACCGCCAGTGCGTTTAATACTTTCGAAAATTCATTCTCCTCATTATATGGGGAAAATTCTTGCGAAATAAAAAGAATTTTTTTCTTTTGGATTACCGCCATTTAGGTTACTTTTATTGAGTATATAGATTATTTAGGGGTGCGAAGGTACAATAAATAATGCTATTTTTCAACAGTTATTCATTGTCAAATGTTATTTACCGTTAACTAAAGTATGTTTATATTTAAAAAAATAGCCGATTTGAAGCAGTTTCTGGAAAAACAGACGGGCTCAGTCGGCTTTGTCCCTACTATGGGAGCTTTACATAAGGGGCACCTTTCTCTCATAGAAAAAGCTAAACAGGAAAACAGCCTGACTGTATGCAGCGTTTTCATCAACCCGGCGCAATTCAATGACAAAAAGGATTTTGAAAAGTACCCGATGACACTTTCATCAGATATCGACATGCTCTCTCAGGTAGGCACAGAGGTACTTTTTCTGCCAGCAAGTGATGAAATTTACCCCGATGGCATTGGCCAATTAGCGGGATACGATATTGGTTATCTGGATACGATTCTCGACGGAAAGTTCAGACCGGGACATTTTAACGGGGTCTGTAATGTGGTAGACCGATTGCTTGAGGCGGTCAAACCGTCTAGATTGTATATGGGGGAAAAAGATTTTCAGCAATGTCTGGTGGTAAGAAGGCTACTTGAAATAAAGAAAAGTACAATTGAACTGATTACCTGCCCAACTCGTCGTGAAGCTAACGGATTAGCTATGAGTTCACGTAACGAATTGCTGTCCAAGAGTGCAAGGGAAAAGGCCAGTGCGATTTTCTATTGTCTGAAGTCTATCAGGGATGAAATGGCTAAGACACCCTTTTCATCGCTTCAGGAAAGATATATCCGTTATCTGGATTCAAATTCCTTCGAAACAGAATACTTACTTCTGGCTGATGCAGAAACCCTTGATCTTCTAACAGATTTTGCACCTTCCCAAAAAATGGTGGTACTATTAGCCAGCCGGCTTGAGGGGGTAAGGCTCATCGATAACCTGAGAATGAACTAGCTGTATTAAGAAGATTTTCACGCATTTCATATTAGGTTTGCATACCTGGGATTGTCTCGCTTATCTCATTCACAGTTAAAATTAATTATTGAATATTCCACCCGTCAATTACATTTGCCTCGTTTTATGAGAATTGCGGTCAATACACGTTTTTTACTAAAAGGGAAATTAGAAGGAATAGGTTGGTTTACCAACGAAATCATTAAAAGGATGGTGTTGAATCATCCCGAACATGAGTTCATATTCCTGTTTGACCGACCTTATGACCAGCAATTTATCTTTGCAGAAAACATCACCCCGGTCGTCATTCCTCCTCCGGCACGACATCCTATCCTTTGGTATATTTGGTTTGAATGGTCAGTCAGAAGGGCCTTGAAGAAATATAAAGCCGACATTTTCATCTCCACAGACGGATTCCTGTCCTTGTCAAGTGATGTGCCAAGCATACTGGTAGTGCATGATCTGGCATTTGAACATTACCCTGAACATCTTCCTTTCAAGTTCAGATATTACCTTCAGAAGTTTACTCCAAAATTTGTAAGGAAAGCCGCCCATACGGTCACTGTTTCAACCTATTCAAAAGAAGACCTTATCACGACCTACGGCGCCGATCCGAATAAAATAAGTATCGTATTCAATGGAGCCCATGACTTTTACAAGCCTCTCAATTACGAAACTAAACAAGACATCAGGGATACCTATGCGCAGGGTTGTGAATATTTTGTGTTTGCCGGCGCTTTGCACCCTCGAAAGAACGTGGGCAATTTACTAAAAGCCTTTGAAATCTTTAAGCGCAAGCAACGCAGCAATATGAAGATTTTGATTATCGGGCGCTTTGCCTGGAATGCAGCAGAAATCAGAAGTGCCATACAACTGCATCCATTTAAAAATGATGTTCTCCATTACGATTATATGGAAGTTCAGGAATTAAGCAAAGTGATTGGTGCGGCCTATGCCCTGACTTTTGTATCCTTATTTGAAGGATTTGGTATTCCGATACTTGAGGCAATCCAATGTGAAATCCCGTCGATTGTATCAAACACTTCTTCCATGCCTGAAGTAGCTGGCGAAACCGCCATTTTGGTTGACCCTGAGAATGTGGATGACATAGCAAGTGCCATGTCTCTGCTTTACAAGGACGAAAACTTGCGCAACCGACTTATCGAAGCCACCCGAACACAAGTCCAAAAATTCAATTGGGATAAAAGCGCGTTGGAGTTTTACGCCATTGTTGAAAAAATAACACAGGAAAACAAAGTTTCCTAACCCCGATAAGACTATTTTTGAAACTCAATCATTCTCTAAAATGGCAGCTACTACTCCTTCCTATAATATAAAGATCGATCAATTCGAAGGTCCTTTTGATTTGCTATTGTTCTTTATCGAACGAGACGAAATCGACATCCAGAATATCCCCATTTTCTCGATTACAGACGAGTTTCTTCATTACATCAAAGAACTGGAGGAACTCAATATCGAACTGGCGAGCGAATTTATCCTGTTTGCTTCCACGCTTATCCGTATCAAAGCCAAAATGTTAATTCCGCGGAAGGAAATAGATGAATTCGGAAATGAAATCGATCCGCGGAAGGAATTAATTGACAAGATCCTGGAATACAAACGTTTCAAGGAAGCCGCCGAAGAGATGAAGGAAATGGAGGCTGATCGCATGCTTCAGTTTGCCAGAGGTAATGTGAACAAGGAATTGAATACTATCGGTGAAACCATGAGTGAAGGCACTGAAATCCAGTCAGTTACAATTTTCAAACTCTTCCAAAGTTATGAGAAAGTCATGAAACGGATGCAGGATAGATTGGCCAAACCTCAGCATGTGGTGGTAAAGTATAATTACACCATGGAAGGACAGCGTGATTTTTTACTGGAATGGGCACAACGGGAAGGTAAAATAGCCTTTGAACGGATTTTTCAATCTTGCGAGAGTCGAATTCATGCCATCTTCAATTTTCTAGGGATACTCGAACTAACTCAGCAAAAATACATGACTATTCTGGTAGGTGAAGGTCGAAACAATTTCATCCTGGAATGGAACAGCGAGCGAATAGAGGAGGAAGAAATTGATGTAAAGGAACAATAGGAAACGTCTTGTTAAAAACCCAGCAAATCAGATATTTTTTGCTACTGCTTAATTCATAGTATTCATACGGGCAAATGCTTTACGAATATCCTCCGGACCAGCTTTACTCATGGCCTCGCTCATACCAAAGGTGAGTTCAGTTTTCCCATCGTTCAATTGTTCGAAAATGGACGCTATGAAATCGGAAACAGGAGGCGCATAATCATGCAAGCCTTTACCTCCTAAATCGGTGTTCAACGCCGGTGGAATGATTTCAATCACCTCGATACCCCTTGCCTTCAGCAATTCGCGAAGCGACCAGGTAAATGAATGAAAAAAGGCCTTGGTTGCTGAATAGACCGGCGTCTTTGTCAAGGGTACAAACGACAAACCTGATGTGACATTCATGATCACCTTCAACGAATTCAGCTGAATGAATAATGACGATAAATGAATCGGCGCTTCAATATTGACTGCAATCTCCTCTGTTGCCCTGCTAAAAAAATCTTCATCAGTAATTGTCATCCATTGCTGAATACCTGCATTATTGATCAACACATTCAGATCACTATGCTCAGCCGCCACCCAATTATAAAGCTCCGTACGCTCATTTTCTACAGACACATCACAAACACGGGTAATGACAGTAGGGAACCTATCCTTTAATTCATTCAAGACAGATTCTCTTCGTCCGCAGACAATAACGGTATTGTTTTCGCTGATAAATCGTTCAGTCAATCCAAGACCGATACCCGTGGCACCACCCGTGATAAGAATTTTATTATTTGAGATATTCATGTGTGAAGTTGAAAAGTGAGTTGTAAAAGACTAATGAAGGCTGGAAGAAATCAAACGTAAGAACTCAGATCGTGTGGCTTGTTTTCCGAATTCACCACAAAACGCAGAGGTGGTTGTCACAGAATTTTGTTTTTGCACACCACGCATCATCATACAAAGATGCTTTGCCTCGATGACAACTGCAACGCCTAAAGGATTTAAAGCTTCCTGCACGGCATCCAATATCTGATGCGTCATACGTTCCTGTACCTGCAGTCGTTTGGCAAAACAATCTACCACCCTCGCCAGTTTACTGAGTCCGGTAATATAGCCATCGGGTATGTAGGCGATATGCGCTTTGCCGAAAAAAGGCAACATATGATGCTCACACATCGAATACAACTCGATATCTTTTACTATCACCATCTCGCTGTAACTTTCTTTGAACTTAGCCGAATTGATGATGGATACCGCATCCATCTTATAGCCTTGCGTGAGATTACTCATCGCTTTGGCCACCCGCAACGGTGTCTTCTCTAATCCTTCACGTGTAACATCTTCACCTAAAGATTCCAGAATACCCTTGTAATTTCCCATCAGGGATGACAAGGTTTGTTCATTATACTTTTCGATTTTTTCGTATGACATCTGACTTGTTGTTTTATTTATTTTCCGTAATACTCGACATAAATCCTCTGTGTTTCTATCAGCTTCACACAATGAAGCTGAGCACCCTGTTTGCTTATCTCTTCTTCCAGTTCGTCCCAAATGCCTATAGCAAAATTTTCAGCTGACGTGAATTTCCCTTGCATAAAAGGTACATCCATATTCAGATTAGAATGATCGACCACATCAACCACCTTCACTTTCATGATCTCACCCAACTCTTTGGCATTCATTACAAATCCTGTCTCTGAATTTACCTCTCCTTTGACGGTCACATGCAGTTCATAATTATGTCCATGATAGTTGACATTGGAACATTTACCAAAGACCTCCTTATTCTTCTCAGGACTCCAGCTTTCATTCCACAATTTGTGGGCGGCATTAAAATGTTCAACTCGGGTAACAAATACCATATATGTTCTTTTAAGCAAATTTATAACGAAAATAATTCCTGCAGCGACTTAATCAATCACTCATCCGATCTGATGAATTGAATGAGACGCAAAGAAATACCTTCCATCGCTAATCAAACAATCGTTTACCTTATACGTTATCACTTCTTTGAATGAAACAAAAAATGGATTTGGTTTCATTCGCTTTTTGATTCAATTTTACACACCCATGAATATCACTATCACCGCTGCTACTGAAATGGAACTTGATCCGCTCAGAAACTCCTTTTCTGACACATCGCATTCTATCTCGTTTCATATACATGGTGCCGGCTTATTGCAAGCCACTTATCATCTTCAAAAATTGTGTATGCAAAAACCCGATCTCATCATTCAATGCGGTATTGCAGGCACTTATTCTGATTCACTTTCGATTGGTGAAACGGTGGTCGTGTATTCAGAATGCCTTGGTGACACCGGTGCCGAAGACCACGATACGATATTGGATTTGTTTGATATCAAGCTGCTGGATAAAAATTCTTTTCCATTTACCAACGGTCATTTGCTAAATGAGGTTGTCAGGAATATTCAACATCTGAAAGCTGTCAACGGACTAACCGTGAATATGACCTCAGGAAATGAAAAGAGTATTCGTCAACGCAAGGAAAAATTCAACGCCGATATCGAAACGATGGAGGGTGCCTGTCTGCATTATGTTTGCTTACAAGAAAATATCCCCTTTATACAATTCAGAGGCATTTCAAATCTTGTTGAGCCAAGAGATAAAAGTCGCTGGAAGATTTCGGATGCCCTCCAAAGCTGTCAGCAAGAAGTCATAAAATTCGTTTACCAACTCCCATCTGCTATCTAACTTGAAACTCAGAATCGGCATATCGCCCTGCCCCAACGACACCTTCATTTTTGATGCCCTTTATTCAAAGACGATTGACACGGCTCCGTTCGAATTCGAGTTTGTATTCGAAGATGTCGAAACGTTAAACAATCTGGCATTGAAAGGCGAACTCGACATTATCAAACTAAGCTATGCCAATTACTTCAATGTGCTCGAACGCTATGTGATGCTAAACAGCGGTGGTGCATTAGGTACTGGCGTAGGTCCTCTGCTGATTTCGAATGAAGCGCTCGATCTGACCAATATGTCTTCGTATCGAATTGCCATACCCGGTATTCATACCACGGCCAATTTCTTGCTGTCGTATGCCTTCCCCGGTCAGTTGCAAAAGAACGAATATATCTTTTCCGCCATAGAGGATGCCGTATTGAATCATGAGGCCGACGCTGGTGTGATTATTCATGAAAACAGATTTACCTATCAGCTAAAAGGATTGCATAAGCTGATGGATCTGGGCGAATATTGGGAACAGCAAACCGGTATGCCGATTCCTTTGGGCGGTATTGCCATCAAGCGAAACATGGATCACGATATTCAGAAAAAGATCAATCTACTAATTAAAGAAAGCATACTGTCAAGCCGTAAGTGCTATCCTGCCTTGAGCGAATTCGTGACCTGCCATGCACAAGAAATGAACGAAGACGTGATGCGACACCATATCGATCTGTATGTCAATGACTATTCCATCGATCTGGGCGAAAAAGGGAAAATGGCTGTACAAAAAATGGCTGACACTATCGGCAATTCTTCCTTATTACCATTATTTATCTAGACCAAACGATTATGCAAACAGAATTCATTTGTAAACATTTTGACACATTGACGACAAAGGAACTTTATGCCATTCTCAAACTCCGGATGGAGGTTTTCGCGATTGAACAGCAATGTGCCTATCAGGATTGTGATGATCGCGATCTGCAATGTTATCATTTGCTGGGTATGCAAGACGGTGAACTGGTGGCCTACAGTCGCTTGTTGCCAACAGGTCTAGCTTATGACGACTATTGCGCCATCGGCCGTGTGCTTACTAAATCTACCGTTCGTGGTCAACGCATAGGCAAGGAATTGATGGAGCGATCCATAGCCCTTTGCAAGGAAATGTTCAATGAGAAGATAAAAATAGGCGCGCAATCCTATCTTGAAAAATTCTATTCAGAACTTGGATTCAAATCGACAGGACATCATTATCTCGAAGATGAGATTCCGCATATGTCCATGGTTTATTCTAAATCTTAAACACAGAACTTCTAACCTGTCCGCTCTAGCCTCTTCTATTTTTGGATCAACTTGTTTAATTCCTCTTCATAACTGGCACCGATAGGAATCTCCTTCCCTTCGATGGTGATGATTTTATTTCTGACAGATAATATCTTATTGATAGGCAGGATGAACGATCTGTGAACACGCACAAATTTTGTTGTCGGCAATTTCTCTGTCATAGCCTTCATTGTGAGTCGTGCTGTTATGGCTTTTTTATTCGGCAGATAAATTTTCAGATAATCGGCAAATGCTTCGACATAGAGAATATCTTCCAGAGCGATCTTGATCAGACTGTAATCAGCTTTGATGTAAATGAACTTGATGACAGTATCACTTTTCTGATGAAGAAAGTCGTAATAATCAGTAGCCTTTTTGATCGCTTGTTCAAAACGTTGAAACGAATAAGGTTTTAATATATAATCGATGGCATTCAGATTGAAGCCTTCAATGGCATACTCACTATAGGCTGTCGTAAAAATGACCATGGTATTCTGCTCAATCTTCTTGTAGAACTCTATTCCGGAAAGCAAAGGCATATTGATATCCAGTAACAGCAAATCAACAGGAAAGCGTTTCATATATTTTTCCGCTTCGTTCACTTTGGTAAATGTCTTTTCGAGTTTGATCGTGTCAATTCGTGAACAGAATGATTCGATCAGTTCAAGCGCCAGCGGTTCGTCATCGATTGCAATAGTTGAAATCATACGAATGTCAATTTTAAGTTTACCTGATATTTTTTATTGGTATCGATAATCACGATCGTGTGCTTCGAAGGATACAGTAGTTTCAATCTGTTTTTGGTATTCTCAATACCGAAACCCATCTTTTCACTCATCTCATGATAGGTCGTTACTTTATTATTCTCAACATATAAATGCAAATCGTCATCACCAATCTCAAACTTGATCAGAATCGAGGAATTCTCATCCGGGTTGACACCATGCTTGAAGGCATTCTCGATAAAAGGTATCAGCAATAGTGGCGCAATTCGTTTGCCTTCAAAAGAGCCTTGTAATTCATAATCAAATTTCACCCCTTTGTCCAACCTCAATTTCTGAAGCTCGATAAAATTATTGATATAGGTGATCTCTTTCTCCAAGGGCACAAATTCTGACGATGATTCAGACACCACATACCGCATCATACCCGAAAGCTTCAACATGCCATTAGCAGTCCGTTCGGCATTTTCCCTGATGGCCAGCGAATAGATACTATTAAAGGTATTGAACAGGAAATGCGGATTAATCTGTGACTTAAGGTATGATAACTCGGCGTTATTTTTCTCAACCTCGATGGCATCCATATTCTTTTTGATTCGTACATACAGGTTCACAAAAATACCAATCAGGTAAAGAAATAACATCTGACTGACCTGAAAGATGGGCGGTGGATGCCGAAAAATAGGTGATTCATGATGTCGGTCACCATTTCCTTGAAACTGAGGAGTTAAAACCTGATGACCACCTGGGCCATCCTCATGCGAAGAGCCTTCTATTGCCCCATGTCCCCAAGGTCCGGCATGATGATGATGAAAACGATGATCGAGTAAGTAGTAAATGATCATCAGCACGGTAAAAATAAGGACGAGTATACTGATATACTGTACATACTTTTTAGGAAAGTAATAGTTAGGTATGAGCACAAAGTGATTAAGATAATAAAACGACAAGAGAAATAAATAACCTACGATGGTAAACGAATCATACGGATTTTGAAAACCACGATGAAAAGAGGCCATTTCACCTGCGAGAAATAAAAACGGAATCAGCAGAAATCCGATGGATACCATCACGTGAGTCAGCAAATTCTTATTCCTAATCATTGTAAGAAGGCAAAAGTAATTGGCATTTACACGAACCACTGAAAAATGAGACGACGAATCCAAATACGGTGATAAAAAAAGACTGCCGTATTCGGGCAGTCTTTCAAATTTTATTCAGGTTTCCCTTATGGGAATATCACTCCATTGAACTGAATCGTATTCACTAAAGGAAGTGTTGATTTGTATTTAGTATTGATGGCCTTGATAAACTCATTCGCTATAAAGGAATAACCTCTTGGATTCGGATGAACACCATCAAGACTGAAGGCTCCACCCGTTACGAACGATGCATTGAATGTAACCCCGTTATAGATAAACCCTGATTTCAAGGTTTTTAATAACGCATTGATATCCACATGGGCGATATTATAGTTTGACGCAATCGATGCAATTGAACTATTGTATAGTTGTGTCGCATTCGAAACGGCCAATGCTTCAACAGCATCCAGTACATATTGATCCTTCAAGGGTTTATTCGGATAGACACCCCACATGCCGCAACTCAACGAATCACCGGGTGTGGTAAGCAAGATATAATCCGAGGCGGTAGCATGACGCATAAATCCGTTCGTTAAACCTGCCGAACTATCCACAATCATGAAACCATTGGCACCTGCATGCCATGTGATCCCTGGCAGGCTATTCCCTGCATATAATGCATTCAGCGTATCAGCCTTACCTTGAGTCAATACCACACCGTTCCATGGGATAGTGGTGAAATAAGGAATCGAAGTCACATCAGGTACATTGGCAATAGCTCCTTTAGCACCGGTTTTTGTCAATGAGTCAACCATCATGGTCAAGGCAGCCTGGACAGCCGCAGGATCTGAAATGGTCGGACTGAATTGATTTGTTGGAGGCACGGCACCACCTGTGGCATAAAGCAACACATCATTGCTTCCGAGGAATAGTGTGAAGAAAGTTGGATTCACACGCAGTGCTTCGCTTAACAAGGTACTGGTACCCGGTGTCTGGCAAAAACGTTGCAGAAACGGATTGAAAGCACTGTATAAAGGGAAGGTCGCATCGATAGCACGGGCACCCGGAACGCCTACCATATTATAAGGTCCGCCTGCGGCTACATTATTAAGTGCGGTAAATCCTGCGGGATCTAAAATCGGAGAGATCGTTGGTGTCGTGCTGTTGCATGGCATCACATACCCAAGTATTCGACGAGGAGTACCACTACCATCGTTACCACCGCCGGCATCCATATAAGGAATATTAAAATCGCCGCCGCCTGCTTGCCTGAATTGGGTGGCCAGCATATTCGGATACGAATTCACTTGGCCGTCTTTGTACAAGGCACCATCGGCATAACCGGAAGTCAATGAATTACCAATCGCCACATAGCGTGAGAAATCGGCAGTACCGCTTGATACCGGATTTTGTTTCAAATTGGGTTTGCATGAGAATAATGTCATCATGACACCTGCTGTATATAGTATATAAGTTACTTTCTTCATTATTTGATAGTTGTTTTAGATGATCGGTTAAATAAATAGGTTAATCCAATACCCGGGGCAATCACTCGGGTCTGGAAGGTTCCGTCGAGTCCTGTCTCGATATTTTTTTGTGTGCGTGAAGCTACATTCTCATACAATAAGGAGATATCAAAAACAAAGCTCTGATCGAGTTTAAAGGTAGCGCCAGCAGTTAAACCTGTCTTGTTGTTATCAGGCAATTCTGGTGATACATAACCATCTCTGACAGGTGTCTGATCAAAAAACAAGCCAGCCCTCACGCTGATATTTTTTGAAGCCGCATATTGAGCTCCAAAACGGATACATGATGCATTCTCATATAAACGGGGAGATTTATTATCAGTCACCGCACTGGTATTGACGGCATAATTGAACCCTAAGGAATCATACGAACTCCAGAAAGTGTGATTGAAATCGACCGCCACGGTCAGGTCTTGTACGATTTTGTAAGAAAAGCCGAAGTCTACTTCACCCGGCAAGGCCAGTTGTGTTGAAAAGGTATTGCTCGGAGGGAAGGTGCTGGTCAATCCGGCAGGAATATTCGAGAAGGTGGCTTTACCATCGTTCACATTCATATTTACTCTAGAATGATAAGTCAACCCGATGCTTAAATTGTCGGTGGCTTTCAAGTAGGCTCCGGCATTAAAACCGAATCCGTGGCCTTTACCTTTCAGTTGTGCATTGGCAACAGCATCGCCTTTATCGCTGGTGACAGGAATATCTTTTTCAAGAAGTACGTTGCCGTAGGCATAAATGAGTCCGGCGCCAAGCGAAAAATGATCAGATATCTTCCATGATAAAGTTGGCTGTGCAAAGATAGTTTGAAGATTAATCTGATGAAGGATATAGCGGCCACTCCAATCGGTAGGATATTTAACACCTGTTCCAAAGGGTGTATAAAGTCCCATTCCGAATTTTATCGATTTGGAAACATTACAACTGCCATAGAGCGAAAACGGAGTAAAGGACTGGCTGGCAGTATGGTAGACCGTGTTGGTTCCTTTTTCAAAAAAGCTGGTACTTGGGAAAAGCAGATTGCCACCGGCATTGATCTGGTTGTTGACAAAGCTCAGACCGGCCGGGTTGAAGTAAATGGTGGCTGCATCCTGTGCATAGCCCACGCCTACGCTGGCCATACCGGTTTGTTTCTGACCCTGGAGGGCGACTTTAAAGCCACCGGCCATCGACTTTTGCTGACTGAGAGTTGCACAGCAAAGTAATAAGAGTGATATTTTTTTCATGCATAAAATTTTTATGAACGTAATATTACAAATTTCTCCTACGAGTCATAGGATATAATCTGATAATTAGTCAGAAAATATTCACATGAAAATAAAATCAAATACATTTAAGTGTATGGCGTGAATAAACTAATCCACAGAAGACCGGATAATTTGTAATGAGAATAGAACAGCCTGTTACTTTAAAAAGAAACTGACTATCCAATACACGATGGCGGCAAGGATACCGCTGATAGGAATGGTGAGTACCCAGGCCCATAAGAGATTGATCGTGACACCCCAACGTACTGCACTCAGACGTTTGGTGGCACCTGCTCCGATGATGGCTCCAGTAATGGTGTGGGTTGTTGATACAGGTATACCCATCTGCTCGGTGAGGAATAAGGTTGTGGCACCCGCTGTTTCGGCACAAACACCTTCGAGCGGAGTTACCTTAGTGATCTTAGTACCCATGGTTTTGATAATCTTCCAACCACCACTTAAGGTTCCCAGACCGATAGCAGTATAACAAGCTATGGGTATCCAATCGGGCATAGATTTGATATCGGCCAAATCGCCATTGGCCACGAGGGCTGCGGCGATGATACCCATCACTTTTTGTGCATCATTACCACCATGGCCGATACTGAAGGCGGCCGATGACAGCAATTGCAGACGTTTGAACATATTACCAGTGCGGGCTGCACTTGGCTGATTGAGTTTCTCGGTCCACCAGAATGCCGCTATAAAAATGAGGAGACCTGCAATCATGAACCAACGTAGGAATTTATTATCGGCTTTGCTCATCTCTGACATCAGGTCGGCTTTTACATCCACATTCACTTTTTTCTTAAACTTATCCAGTTCTGAAGGACTCATGGGATAAACATTCGCAATCGAAATGACCATACTGTCATAGCCAATTTCATGATATTTTTTTAATAGCGGAACGATGCTTTCCATTCCATGTTGCGCAGACATAAATTCAACTTTGCTCTTCTCGTTCTTGGAAGCAAGAATTTTGAGCCGTTCAAGTTGAAGGAACTTTTTTACCTTATCTTTCAAAATAGACACTTCAAAGTGTTTAAGACTTGGTTTATCAATATTGGCAATTATATTCTCCGCTACTCCTTCTCCCCCTTTTTTTTCATAATCATTCACAAACTTTTCAGCGACAGCCGAATTAGCAACTGCTTCATGATAGCTTTTTATCTTGGTGGTGTCTGTAGCCATCTCCTTTCTATACTTATCCACCTTAAAGTACTTGGCGATATTCTCATTGATCTTGTTCTCCTGAAAGTTCTGAAACAAGAACCAAATTCCTATAGAGGATGCAAAGAGGATACCGGATTTCAACCAAGTATTACGGCTAACAAACACGATACTGAAAAAGATAGAGATAAACATTCCAACAAATGGAGCAAGAAAGATAAATAAGAATATTTGAATAACCTTATTGATGTCAACCATGTCAGAAAGCGGCATCCATCCTTTGGTGAGGATGGCATGTGTGATACCCGCACCGGCAAATCCACCTATCAAAGTATGGGATGAGGATGATGGAATACCATACCACCATGTGAGGAGATTCCATATAATGGCAGCTATGATACCTGATAAGATGACTGGCAGGGTAATGAAATCGGCATTCACGGTCTTACCAATGGTATTGGCCACTGCATGATCCTTGAAAATGAAAAAGGCAACCACATTAAAGAAGGCCGCCCACAATACTGCCTGAAAAGGAGTAAGTACTTTTGTTGAAACCACAGTAGCTATGGAATTCGCCGCATCATGAAACCCATTGATATAATCAAAGATCAGTGCCAGGATAATGATAACTAGAAGTAAAGACATGTATATTTAGTTAGGTGGTAAGAGTTAGTGGTGAGGAGTCATAAGTTAAAAGTTAGAAGATATAAGATAAGAGTTAGGAGTTAGTGATGGATATATTTTAAATGAAAAGTCCTTTTATCATGTGTTTTTAATAGCTTATAACTAATACCTTTTAACCAATCCCTTATAGCTATTATCTTTTAACTTGTAACTATTCTTATGCATATTTAATAATAATACTTTCAATGACATTGGCAGCATCCTCACATTTATCAGTGGCTGTTTCGAGTGCATGAAAAATCTCTCTCTTCTTCATCACTTCTTTGGCATCATTCTCGGTGGCAAACAAACGCTCGATACTCATGTCATAGACTTCGTCGGCCTGATTTTCAAGACTGTTTACTTTCACAAGGGCTGTGGTGATGATGCCGATGTTCTTCATAGTACGAAGTTCCAATACCGAAATACGGATTGCTTCTGTTCCTTGCTCGATCAACTCAGCCATTTTGTGGATGCCTTTATCGTGCGGATCTACTTTATACAAATTGATTTTCTTTGCAGATGCGTAGATATAATCTGCAATATCATCGAGAGCAGAAGCCAGATAATGGATATCTTCCCGGTCAAACGGTGTGATAAAATTCCTGCCTAGTTCGGTAAAAATCTGGTGGGTATTTTCATCATTCTGGTGCTCAAGATTTTCAATCTTCTTCAATACGGCTTCTCTTTCTTCAAAATCAGAAATATTAACAAACTCATTGAGATAGATGGCCATCACCTTATTGGTTTCGACCACCTTTTCGAAAAGTCCGTAGAAAACCCTGTCTCGGGGTTGAAAAAAATTGAGTATTGTGTTGAATGACATTGCTTATGATTTAATAGTAATTGTGTAAAAGTAATATAGAGGGCGAATGATTAATATTATGGAATGATTAAGTTATTACCCGAATTGACCCGTTACGTAATTTTTTGTCTTTTCCTGCGCCGGATTATGAAAGATGTCACGAGTGTTGTTGTATTCCACCAATTCACCCAAATAGAAAAAGGCTGTATTATCGCTGATACGAAGGGCCTGTTGCATATTGTGGGTGACTATGACGATGGTGTATTTTGATTTAAGATCAAGCACCAGTTCCTCAATCTTAGCTGTGCTGATCGGATCGAGGGCTGAGGCCGGCTCGTCCATCAAGATCACATGAGGTTCAACCGCCAGACAACGTGCGATACAAAGTCGTTGTTGTTGTCCGCCCGACAAATTGGTGGCATTATTATTGAGGATACGCTCCACTTCACTCCATAGAGCTGCCTTTTTAATGGCATCCTCTACCCTGTCTTTTATTTCGGACTCATTCTTCATGCCTTGCACCCGTAATCCGTATGCTACATTTTCGAAAATGGTTTTTGGAAAGGGATTGGGTTTTTGGAATACCATGCCTACCTTTTTCCTGAGTTCTTCTACTTCGACCTTCTTATCGTAGATATCCTGACCTTCGACCAATATGTTTCCTGTGAGGCGGGTACCATCAATAAGATCATTCATACGGTTGATCAGACGTAACAGGGTAGACTTACCGCAGCCACTGGGACCGATGAAGGCAGTGACCGCTTTGTCGGGAATCTGCATATTGATATCGGTCAATGCGTGAAAATCTTTATAATAGAAATTGACATTCTTTATTTGTATCATCGTTGCTTACTTTTTTTTGAATTTGGCCCTTATCAGATTTGCCAGAAGATTGCAGATCAGTACTATGGTGATCAGGATGAGAGCGGTACCGAAAGCCATCGGTTTTGCTTTTTCGATATCAGTACCACTGGTAGCCAGTACATAGAGGTGATAGGGTAATGCCATCGCCTGTTCGAATAAGCTATGAGGAAGTTTAGGTAAAAAATAGGCTGCCACCGTAAACAGGATGGGAGCCGTTTCACCACTTACCCTGCCGATGGCAAGGATCAGTCCGGTGATGATATTGGGTAAGGCGATTGGCAATACCACCTTCTTGATGGTATATAATTTTGATGCCCCCAAGGCATAACTTGCCTGACGGTGCAGATCATCGACCGAGCGAAGTGCCTCTTCGGTGGTGCGGATGATCACAGGTAAAGCCAGAATTCCCAGCGTAAGAGAACCTGCCAATATGCTATCGCCGAACTTTAATTTATTGACAAATAAGGCCATACCGAATAAGCCGAAAACTATACTCGGAATACCGGCCAGATTATCTGTCATGAGACGCATGAAGCGTTTTAATGGTCCGTCTTTAAGAAACTCGTTGATATAGATGCCACTGAATACTCCGATCGGAAAGGCGAAGAGCATACTTCCTCCGATGAGACACAAGGTTCCGACAATAGCGGGAAGAATACCGCCCTTTAGCATACCTTCTTCTGGCATTTTGGAAATGAACCCCCAATTGATCACGCCGATACCTTTGACGAAAATAAACCCTATAATCAGGAATAAAATGGCAATCACCATAAAGCTCATTACTTTAAGGATACTGAAAACAATCTTTTGTTTGGTAATAGCTTTCATTATTTTACACCTCTTCGTTTTGAGACAAAATTTACATAGAGATTAATCGACATCGTAATCAGGAATAAGATACAGCCCAATGCAAACAGGGCTTTGAAATGAATACCGCCGCTTGGTGCTTCACCTAATTCGGCGGCAATCGTAGCCGGTATGGTACGGACAGGTTTAAGGTAATTGAAAGTAACATTAGCAGCATTTCCAGTAACCATCAAAACAGCCATGGTTTCACCGATAGCACGTCCGATTCCTAATACGGCCGCCGTAGTGATACCACTGATGGCATACGGAATAACCACTTTATAGATTGTTTGCCATTTGGTAGCTCCCATAGCCAAACTCGCTTCACGCATGGCATTCGGCACATTACGGAGGGCATCTTCACTGATAGTGATGATAGTAGGCAAGGCCATGATACCTAAGATGATACTTCCGGCAAGGGCTGTTTCACCGACGTCGAGATGAAAGAGTTTTTGAATGAGAGGTACGATGACAATCAATCCGAAAAAACCATAGACGACACTCGGAATACCTGCCAGCAATTCGACCAATGGCTTCATAATTTTGCGACGGCCTTTCTTAGCTATTTCAGACATATAAATAGCGCAGGCCAGTCCGAAAGGCAAGGCGATAAGAATGGCACCCAGACTGACAATAAGTGTCCCCATTAACAAAGGCAATATACCGAATTGAGCAATGGGTTTTGCCGTCGGGAACCATTCACGTCCAGTGACTAAAGAAGCGATGGAATTTTCCTGCACTTCAACAATACGTCCTTTGAATTTAGATGTGACATAATTTTTAGGCATGACGGCAAAGGCTCCTTCGTGTTTCGATACATAATCATTATAACAGGTATCGAGGTACTCCATCTCGCTGCCAATAGCTTCTTCTGAATAAAAAGTAGCAATCTGATCGGAGTTCACCAATTCGATAGGCATATCTTTTTCACCTAACTGACTCCAGTTATCGACTTCCTGATCAAAGACCTTCTTACATAATTCAGGACTGATACTGCTCAGGTTGTTCTTTGTATTGACAGCCAACACATATCCTTCCTCAGTAGGTTTCATACCCAAGAAAGAAATACCCTCACTGAAAAGGAAAATAATAATCAAAATAACAGTGACACTGGTAGCAAGGCTACAAATGGCCAAGATACTTACCTGTATTTTCTGACTTAATTTCTTAAACATTTCCTTTCTTCTTATCGATTAACAATACTACTTAGTTGACGGTTGCCCGATTAATCTAACGGTACATAACCTGTCTTCTCAACAATTTGCTGACCAGCTGCGCTCAGACAATAGTCAATGAACGGCTTGATCTTGGCTTCGTCCTTCATATTGTAGTAAAGAAACAATGGACGAATGATAGGATAGGTTTTATTCTTTGCATTTGCCAAACTTGGCATGATATAGGTTTTGCCCTTGTCATAACTAACTTTCAACTGTCGAACTGAGGCATTGTCGTAGGCCATTCCGATATATCCTATAGCACCTTTTGTTTGACCAACACTTTGTACGATAGCACCTGTTGCAGGCATATTCAATACACTGGTGGCGTAGTTCTTTCTGTTCATGACAAATTCTTTAAAGAATTCATAGGTACCGCTGCTGGTTTCACGACTGTACACAACAATTTTCATATCGCTGCCACCTACTTCTTTCCAATTGGTGATTTTACCGGTGAAAATACCTTCGATTTGCTCACGTGTCAATTGTTGAACCGGATTTGAAGGATTCACAATAATACTTAAAGCATCTTTTGAAATGATGACTTCCTTGTATTTCTTACCAGCATCCTGCATTTTTAATTTTTCATCCATCTTGATTTTACGGCTGCTTGAAGCGATATCAGTGGTACCGTCAATCAGTGAAGCAATACCTACACCGCTTCCTCCTCCTGTTACACTTACTTTACCTTTTCCTGATTTATTGAACTGTTCTGCTTCTTTTTGTGCTAAAGGCAAAACGGTATCACTCCCTTTTAATTTTACTGTTTGTGCATTTACTACTGATGTCAGTGCGAATAATGCAATTAAGATTTTCTTCATGTTTTTACTTATTATTGATATTTATTAAATGTATATTGAATTCTGAACGTAAGGACATTATCTTTTTTCACATCAGAGGTATAACCACTCAGCCCAGTGCTTTCATTTTTTACAAAATCCTTGTACACCATGAATTTCCAGTTTTGATCATAGTTAAACAAGTACCCTAATCCTAAGGTCGAGTATTTAATATCTGACGATGTGAGGTTAGAAGCAATTTCGTTTCCTTTCACTTTTGTATTTGGATCATACACATCGTACTTCACGATAATGTTGTGATGAGTATGTAAGATATTTTGTACGAAGTACAGATAGGCTCCGTTGAAGTTACGCAAGTATAGATCTTCAGCCACCAAGGTACGTGGCGTGCCGCTTGATTTGGCAGTACCTGGCTGTTGTCCCATAATACCTTCAGCCCTGAACGTAGACAAACCACCTTTCCAATCTACACTCACCTGTGCGTCAACACCATAATAAACAGCTTTCCCAATTTTTGAAAGATTGGTTGCATTTGAATCTTTCAGCATCCAACTCTTAATTCCATTGGTCAAAGTTGACATTTCATAATTATTTTTAGTCCCGTATTTATGGCCTCCATTGTAATAGCTCAAGCCTCCACTGTATTTAACAGTTTCATTGAAATTGGCTTTAAAGAAAGAAAGACGACTGATCCAATCTTTTTTCTTATCGAAATCATTATTCAATACACCGGTTCCGTTATACAGTCCTGTTTCCAGTTTGAAGAAATTAAAACGAGATTGTTTGACTGGCTGAATTACAAACTGAGCTCCGAAATCTTTTTCACCAGGGAATAATAGCTGACTCATACGACCACGTTCAGGTGTTTCCCTAGTTCCTGAAGTATAAGTAACCTCATATCCGAAGGGTCTATCCATGGCGCCTGCTTTAATTCCGAACCAACGTGTCCATGGATCAGTGAACTTACCATAGAAATCACGAATCACCACTGTGCCACTTGAGAACAAATCAATCTGAGCCACAATCTGTGTGATCGTATTTCCGAATTCATCATTATTGTCATAAGCCATTTTGATACGTGAACGGCGAAGTAAGAATCTGTTATTGACATTCGCATCAAAAGCACCACCGGCAAACGAATTTCCTTTAGCACCTGCTGTGTCGGCTATTTGATATTGTGCCTGAACATAGCCACTAAACTTAAGTCTTTTTATATAATCCACATCATTCATCAAGGATTCCGTGCGGCTGTACAAGGTATCCACCTTATCTTCCAAGGTTTCAGGTTTTTCAGTGATTTGAGCGAAGGAGCTAATACAAAGCACATTCAGTAGTGCAATCGAGGTGATTTTTGTAATCGTTTTTGTAATTTTTAAATTCATTTTTAGTAATTGAGATTGCAAAGATTGAAAAGACGGTGTTTCAATCCATTATTTTTGTATTATTTTAATGTTACCAATTTTACCAAATAGTTATGATAAGGTTACCAAAGCTAGAAAAAACCGTCATTTCAGGATACTAAATACACAACAAAGCCGCCCATTTCGGGCGGCCTTTCAGATTAAAATATATAAATAATAATAAAGACTATTTATTTCTTAACTGCAATTTTGATAGTTTTCATCGTGTTGTTTGTAGTGACAACAATCGTATAAACTCCGGAAACTAAATTTTGAGTATTGAAACGATAAATATAGCTGCCTTTTGATTGATTAGCATTATTATACAAAGTTTCAACTTTTTCACCCATCATATTAAATAATGAAACATCGATTTTTGAATCTGTGGCTAAGGTATAACCAAGGATACCATCGGCGGTAACAGGGTTAGGACTCACTTTCAAATACAAATCAGATACGCTATATTCAGGAACAGCAGTTGCTGAACAAACGACTTCATAATTCGTATTATTAGGATCCCAATTACACCATCCTGAAGTCCATTTATCTGAAACATTACCGGTGTTATTCATAGCACCAATATGATTTTCAGCATGGAAAAAAGGATTTTGCAATTTGTAGCTTGAATAACTTGGGATGAAATCTGGTGCATTATAGTTTGCATAACTTCCTGTGGTATCTAGGTTAATAGGATTATTGGTGTTGAAAGTATGTCCGGCACTATTGTAAATTACTCCGGAAATACTTGTAGGCAAGAAATCAGGCGTACCGGTTTGATTAAATGGATTTTGCAATTTAACTCCGTTTTGCTCGTTTGCTTTTAACCAATTTGAATTTGCAGGATTTTTCATCCATCCCATTGGTCCGCCATACGTACCAAAAGGGGTACCGGTTGTGGTGTCAGCCCATGTTGTAGTTGGTGTTAAACTTCGGGCGCCATTAATTACATAAAATACTTCTTTAGATCCGAGTGGTGCAGCGTTAGGAATTCCACATACTACATTGTTTTTAAACTGAAGGATACCGGATTGAATATTTGCAACCGTACTTCCAAAAGTAGCAGCTGATTCATCAACCAATACACCACACGGATAACCGGCAATGATACTGTTCATGATACTGATGGCACTACCGCGACGAATGTGAACAGCCGAGACATATTGAGGATCATAACTTGTTGATGTAGGACTTACCAATGGTCCAATGCATGTAAAGTTTGAAAATACAGGTTTAGTAATTTGCGAAGTATCACCTGCCAAACCTGTGGCGGTTCCAGCCTGATAGCTGTCTGATTCAAAACATTTTGAACCTGATTGATCGGCAGCAAACGGATCACGAAGTGCAATTCCATATTGGTTGTTTCCGTTATACCCATTGTCTGTATCAAAATCATCGTCCCATCCTTTGTAAGCAACAATGTATTTTGTATTGACAGTGCCGCCAAACCATTCATAACTATCGTCACCGCTGTACGAAACCTGAATATGATCAATGGTTGTACCCGTTCCTACACCGCAAAATGTAAGTCCGTTTACTTCATTATTTGGTGAAAACGCGATACCAGGAAATTCAATACGTACATATTGCATAGTACCTGAATTGTCGGCAGGATCTGTACCTCCATATAATGAACGCGGACCACCTTCAACCTGAGCTTGCCCTGCTGTCCAGTTTACAGGCGATTTACCACAAAGTATCACTCCTCCCCAATCACCATAGCTGCGCTGTCCAGCAGGTTGTGAAGATGTAAATACGATTGGAGACGCTGCAGTTCCTAGAGCCATTATTTTGGCACCGCGTTCGATGATCAAAGCACCTTTGGTGTTTTTATCCCCGCGAATGATAACACCCGGATCAATGGTAAGTGTTGTTCCTGAAGTGACATAAACGTATCCTTTTAATAGATATTGTTTGTCGCAGGTCCAAGTTGTATTTGTTGAAATACTGTCTTGAATAGTGACCGTGGTGAATGTTTGTGCGGTTGAACGGAAGCATAATAATAATGCAATCAACGTGCTGAAAATGTGTACTTGTTTTTTCATTTTTGTTACTTCTTTTTGTTTTTTTTAAATTTTTATGTTTGTTTATTTAAGTAAATTGATTCTCGCACCAAGTGTGAAATAAGATCCCATCTTATAACTCTTTATGGTAGCGTCGGATTTTTCAAACTTCTGATTTCGGTTATTATCGAGTATCAGTTTGGTTTGTTGATCGAGTAAGTTTTGAATACTTCCGGAGATCGAGAGGTATCTGTTGATCTTATATGACAACATTGCATCCAGACTATGAAAAGGTGCTTCTGCGGTACTTCCATAGAAGTCAGAACCTATGGCGAAAATTCTGGATCCGAAGACATTATACAATAATGAAGCTTGAATCTTGTTGCTGTCATTTTGATAATAAATTCCTGCATTCACAACATAAGGTGATTGTCCCTGTAATCGACTTTCCTTTAACTGATTAGGAAAATCTGGTAAAATCAGATTGCTCTTTTGCAATGTGACATTACAGATAGCTGTAAAACTTTTTGCCTCTTTCCATGGAATAAATGAGAGACTTTTTCTTGCTTCCATTTCTATTCCATAGACGGTAGCGCTTTTTGCATTGATATACGTCAGCCCTTTATAATCAGAGGTAATGACCTTTTGAATCGGGTCAGTGAAATGTTTATAGAATACACCTACATGAAACATATCGGTTTGTTCTCCATACCATTCATATCGTATATCGGCATTCATCACTTTGGCCACTTTCAAATAGGTCCCTTTGGGGAAATACGTTGTTGGGTAAAGTGATCCATAATTTCCGATACGCAAGTCAAAATCATAAAAGAAGAACGGGGCGATTTCTCTGAATTCAGGTCTGTTTAGAGTCTGACCAGCTGCGAAACGTATGAGTTGCTTCTTATTAATATTGTACGAAACATTCAAAGAAGGAAGCAAGAACTTAGTGACAAGATTCAACGAAACTTTACTGTTGCTGTCAAGATTCGTGAAGCTGTTTAATTTCTGTTCATTGTATTCATAGCGTGCGCCAATTTTTACATTCAACTTATCTCCGACACGGATGTTGGATGCTACATAGGATGCAAGTAAGAAATTGGAAGCTGTATAGCTATCTGGCAGACTGGTTGTTTCGTCTATTTTAAATTGATCTTCACTTCTTACGTTTTGCGGTGAAAAAATCGTATCGATATCCAGCAGTGTCAAATTATAAGCATTAAATCCTGGTTTGATGGTATAACCTAATACACGTGCTGTAAAGTTCCTTGTCCTATTTTCAATAAAGTTCCCCGCCGTCATTTCCAATGAAATCTTACCCATATTGAAATTTCGTTTCACATTATGATTCAATGAAAACGAATTTTCTGTCAACGATTGATAAAAACGACCTCCTCCTGCAATCGGATCCACCACATTGGCTACCTGAGCCTTGTACAAGGTATCATTACCGCTTATGAATTGTGTGTAATTGATTCGACGCAAATCGGGCTCGTTTCGGTAGGTATTATTATAACTGAGTGTCCAGTCGTAAAATATCTTACTCTTTTCAAATTGATGCGTGCCTGCCAGCTGTGACAACAAGGTTCTTTTGCACATATAACCCATTGCATAATATTTGTATGGCACATCACCTGGCAAGTCATTGGATCGCAAGGTGGTCATTTCCTTACCCGATTGATTTAACAGATTTTTCCATTCAATCTTATGATTTCCAAATCTGATAGCAAGATTTTCCATGGCAGCTATCTGAACAGCATGAGTGCTTTGTATATCTTTTGACTTATAGTTAAGCGCATTGGAATCATAATCAGCCCGCATTACATTGTAGGTCGTGCTGGTACTACTATATGAAGCGCTGCTTACATTACCGATTGAAATTCGCTTATTCAGTTGCCAATGCTTTTGAAAGTTAATCTGAAATCGTTGGTCTGGTGACGCGTTCTTTTTTAGTATTTCCCAATTATTTTTAAAACTTCCGGTTACTATTGAATTATTGGCATCATTCTTACTGATGTATTCTGGCAAATCCTTAGGTAAAACCCTATACGAATTGTCATATCCTAAGTAATCAGTTTTACTTCGTTGCGTATAATAATAAGGTTGAAAGGTCGAGCCATTCCTATAAGAAGAAGAATATGAGAAAGTAAGTGCGTCCTTGTCAGGCATGGAGGTCGTGAAAATTTTCACAGCTCCACCCGCAAAATTACCAGGCAATTCGGCTGAAGGAGTTTTAAAAACTAAGATCCTGTCAATGACACCACTTGGAATGACATCAAAACTAAATGCTCTGATATCGGTCTCTGCACTGGGTGCCGTTGCATTATTCAACCAAACCTCATTGTATCGTTCGTTCAAACCACGGATATTAATGAATCTATCATTGATGATGGTTACACCCGGTACACGTTTGATGACCTCGGCCGCATTTCGATCTGCAGCCCTTGCGATCTGCGCTGCAGAAACACCCGAACTCACGACTTGTGCATTTCTGATTTCTGTCATTACACCACGCTCGGTGTTTGTTTTCTTTGAGGCCTTGATCTTTACATTCTTAAGTTCTTTGTGCGATTTGTCGAGTGTGATATTTTTTTCAAGTGAAACCTTTTTTGAAAGAATGATCAATTCAGACTTCGTTTGATAGGATACGTATTTAGCCAATAAGGTGTAGGATCCGTCAGGAATGTTCTTAATAGTGTAATTACCGGAAATATCTGTTTTTGCCCCATATCCTGTACCTTCCAATAGTATAGTCGCACCAGTAAGTGCTTCACCGTTTTCTGCATCAGTTAATCTTCCATGAAGGATATTTTGAGCATATCCTCCTACGCATAGAAGTGAGAAGAAAACGAATAAAGAGCCTATTCGTGTAAAACCGGATGTAATTGACAAAAAACGTACTTGCATAATTTTATAATAAATTCAATTAATTCGTGAGTTATTTATTGCTCATTTATTTTACTGCAAAGGACCTATAAATGAAAATGAATAAGACAAAAACACCATTACGTTTAAGTTACCGGAGTATTATCAAAATGTTACTCGACAGGAATCAACGACTTCAGGATAGCATTGTAGGGTTCTGAAAAATTCACAAAACTTCGGTTAAATGAAAAGAAAATACCGCTATTTTCTTGTTCCAATGAGATTCCAAATTCCTTTTCTGTCCTGAATTTATACATCGGTACTATGGTCATCAGAAAAAGTTCCATCATGGTCGGGGAGGTATAAAGTCCGAAAAAACTTTTGAAATAAAGATACAAGGGAGCCATTCGTCGCACTTGATCGACGGATGAATAGGACTGTAAAAAAGTTTTCAAATCGAATACAGTATCGAACGCGTCATATTTACCAACATACTCACCGTATAAGGATTTGATTATGATACGGCTAAGATTATCGAGTTTTATGCTATAGGTGATACAGGATGATTTCTGAGGTATCACATAATGCCCGGCAGTCTCATCGTAGAACAATGAATGAAGATTATTGATCTTTAAATACGGTTCATGAATGGCCTGTACACTGAGCATAGTACATGGTATTCTGGTATTGACGAATTTCTGCTCCAAAAGACCTTTATGCTGCAAGAACAAATTGGTTGCATTGAAGTAGGCTCCCGGATAGGTAATCAATATAATTTTAGTAAATTCTTGTTCGAGGATATGATTAATCAGGATATCGACTGCCTGACATTCTTCCCTGAAAGAATCAAGGTGGCGGTAATGTGCAAGATGCTGAAACGAGTATAGTAAGGTTTTATGTGAACCTGATGGATGCTCAGACGCCAGGATAGAACTTTCAGTGATCTTCAGCCCGTTCATTTGAATCAATTCTTCTGTTTCTGCTAATGTTGAGAAAAGAGCTTGTTCAATCGGAGAAAAAGAATGTACATATAACATGAGCACTTGAATTTCAGCAAAATAACCAAGTGACTGTTACCAAATAATGAAATATAGATTACCAAATTTTTATAAATTTAAATGAAAATTGTATATTGCAATTAATATCAAAAACGTTCACGTGATATACCGGTTCGAAAATATCCCTCTATTTTACGAAGTGCGAAAGCGCAACTTCCGGATTACCGCAACCTTGCGAAAAATACTCACTCTTCCAAATCACATCACCCTTCACCGTTTTAAATGCTTTATTATTTGATTTCTTAACCTAAAAAATAAAACAACCTATGAAAGCCGTATTGGTCGATGATGACGAATTAAACGTCGAATTGTTACAGAACCTATTAAAAAAATACTGTCCCAGCGTAGAAGTGGTAGGCACTGCAGGCAGCGTGGAACAGGCATTTGAAGTTATCATGAATACCCTACCCGATGTCCTGTTTGTGGATATTGAATTACATGACTTAACTGTAAAAGACTTATTGAATCATCTGGATATTGATGACATGCAGGTCATAATTGTCAGTGCGTTCGATAAATATGCTCTTGAAATGCACAAGTATCAGCTCACCGATTATATCCTTAAACCGATATTGATTCCTGATCTGATCGAAGCAGTCAACAAGGCCCAGAAGCAAATCGACAAGATCAATCAATTGAAAGCATACTCCATGCATCAAGGTATCACTCAATATATTGCTCTGCCCGAGAAAGAACATTTGAATATCACCCGCATGGAGGAAATCATACGATTGGAAGCTAAAGGAAATTACACCCAGATAATCCTAATCGGCGACAGGGAATTGACCACATCAAAGCATTTGGGCTCCTTTGAAGATTTGTTACCCCGGCACCAATTTGTCCGCGCACATAATTCCCATATTGTAAATATCAATTTTGTCAGCAAATATCTCAGAAATAAAAAATATGGGATACTCGAATTGAAGGATGGGACAAAGATTCCTATTTCGGCCAATCGAAAAAAAGAGGTGACAGATAGGATCATTTTCTAAAACTGGGTTAGTTGATTCCCAACGAGTCTATTAGATACGATTTGGAGTCAAATATGATTTCAATATACATAAGAATAAATTGTCTCCAAGTCAAACTCTATTCTTATATCCTAATGTAGCGATGCCATTATTCTTCAACGTAAACCGAACTCATTTAAATCTATTCAGTAGAAAATACTGATTGTTATTTTGTTTACAACAAATGAGGCAAAGAAATATTTGCACTATTACAAAATATCAATCGGCATAACAACCTTTTAAAGGTCGTGTCGGGTAATCTAAAAAAATAAATCAGCGAATATATTCAGATAGAACTACCTTGGAACACTGCGGGTGAGTTGTCTGCAGATTTCAATGTCAAAACTTTGCTCACACACTTCGAAAATCTTATTGGCAGTTTTGTTGAAAACAAGATAGGCATAGATAAAAATTTCCTTACCCACAAGCTCGCGTCTGACCTTAAAGCCAATTTAACTGAACTTTATTCAGCTAAAAAGCTTCTCTTGGCAGGCATCGGCAATCAGCTTCTTGTGAACCATAATAAATTTGTCAGGAGTGATAAAATTTACTGGCTTGATCGTGCACACGATGACTTTTTCGAGAATTCATTTCTTGATGTGATAGACGAATTTGTTCTTCATCTGAACAGAACTTGTTACACGGGTATTACAGGTTACGAATTCCATTACGCCCTATACGAAACAGGGAGTTTTTACAAGAAGCATCTGGATCAATTTAGAAATGATGAAAGCCGCGCTTATACGATGATCATGTATCTTAATGCAGCATGGAAAGAAGGTGACGGAGGTGAACTTTGCATACATCATAAGGACCATTTGCAAACTATATCGCCACTTCATGGGAAATGTGTTTTTTTCAAGAGCAACGAAATTGAACATGAAGTACTCGTTACACATCAACCACGATTGAGTATCACAGGATGGTTGAAAACAGATTAATCTGAATAATGAATTGGCCGTAAACAATACCATGCAACCAACGCTCATTAGCACCCTTGATGGATGCATTATAACAACCTTAACGATTCAGACTAAATTACCATCATCCGCTTTTGAAAAGAGCACTATATTTGTTTCATCGGCAAAGCTGATCATAACCCGTGATTCATATAAGTACAGATAACCAAAATTTCGTATTTTCATTTTTCCGTTTCTCAATGTTGCGGTATAAAATCCTGTCATTTGTTCTTTCCAGCTTACTGTTCTTCCCCTTTTTCTCTTCTTCTCAAACTAAACAGGCATTACGTTATGAAATCGATGCGAAAAGAATAGGCATCTCCTATACCAGCAAGGATGCATTACCAAGAGGCCGTGAATTCAAACGAATTGACAGTACCTATTACGTGGGTTGGATGCTTGAAGGCACTTATAAGTTTGATCATGCTGCTGATTATCTTGGTTACAAAACTGCAGCCACACAATTACAGAAAGCGATGACCTTGATGGAGAAGGATTTTAAAACCGAACTTAAAACACGTACGAATGATGTAATGACTTATGTACGCATCCTTAAATTTCATCGTGATTGGGACTACATGTCATTTATTCTTATACAGTGTTATAGCAATATGGACGAGCCGGCCTCAGTTTGGAAACTTTTGCAAAAATGTAAAGCAACAGACCTTCAGGATGAAATATATGAAGATACATATAATTATCTCGCCTGGACCGTTCATAGAAACCGATTCTATACCAATGCAAAATATCCGTTCCTAAAAAATTCCATTGATGCGAATGAACGATACGCTAACGAGTTAACAGATAGTGCGGCATTGAAAATCAAACGGGATGCTGAACTGAACAAAACATTTTTCGGAAACAGATATGAAACTGAAAAAATGCCGAGTGTGTGGCATTACAAATCCATACTGTATACTTATCAACTGAAAATTCAATCTGGGGCATATTATTATGAAAAATTGAGGTCTACCCGATTTTTCCCATCTAATAATTTTGCTACTTTCTGCTCTATACAGGCCGGGTTCAGACAGGCGGAGAAATTTTACAATATATCAAAAAATGAAAATACCAGCGACAAGCGTCTCAATGAATCAAGCTATTATCTCTCCATCATTAATCAATATAAGAATGAGAATAAAACGGGAATAGCAGAACTTAAGTCTCTGATCAAAGCTAACGGCTCCACACCTGGATTTGGATGGTATAATCTTGCTCTGGCAAGAGAACTTATTTACGATGGCCAAACAGAAATTGCCAAACGACATGCAATTCGGGCCGGGCAATTCAAAGAAATTCATATCGGAACTACATTGGGGCAGAGTCATTATGATTTTACAAGTTCCTTATTGAATCTCATTATCAAGATGCGAGAGATTGAGGAGGTTAAATTCCTGAATAAAGATTGGTGGTATTCACCCGATGATATCAGCAAACTGGCCAAACTGACTGTTGAAAAATATGGATTACAATTCCTGATCATCAATCAGTTTGCACAAAACCCTGAACGTGACCGGGTGATATACAAGCTATTCTCGACGGAAAGTACGGTTTCTTTTGATGAAATCTGGCAGCTGATAGATGGCTTCAGTATGAATTATTTTTTAGAACGGTTTAAAAATGAAATCCAACATGATACACGATCTGAAGTTAAACGTTATTATAAACTCTTTGTAGGTAAACTGCTGATAAAAAAAGGTTATTATAAGGACGCGGCCACCTATTTCGAAAGCATACTGAAGGAGTCGGCAATTGACGCTGAATATGAAAAACTATTCATCGCACGGGTCTATGAAGGATTATGTGTGTGCGAACAGAAACTCGGAATACAAACTGACAATGGGTATATCGCCAAACTTTATTCGATTTACCCGCAACTAATCCCTTTCTCTGGCTTAAAAATGGCAATGCATCTTCAAAGTAATGATCAGAATTCAACACAGCGTTTGATTATAAATAATCTTTTGAAAACAAATATCAATTGGGCAAATCTAGGGGGAACAGATATTCCGGAAGTACACATTCTCTTTAAGTCAACCTTGGGTACACCATTGATTGAATGCATGGTGAGTCTGAATGGCAAAACAATTATCGGACCACAGACATTTAGGTACACGAACCAGGTCGAAGAAGCCGGACATAAATTGAGTATGTCTATTTTTGGTGTAGGCGATGACGACGATGAATCTTTTAAGAAAGAGAAGCCAAGGGAAAAGTTCTAAGTCAACTGCCAATTTATTTGCTTGTTTTAGCAAATGCTTCATTACTAGAAGTAATCACTTAAAAAATAAACGGAGTGAATTAATTAAACTTCTTAGGGCATCTTGTTTTTTTGTATGGCATCAGGTTACCGAATGCTTCAAAATAGATGGCGACATTGATACCTGCAAACCAATACCAGTCCTTTTTATTATTATCACCACGAACGAATTTGTCGTTCGGATAATTGCCATCCCAGTTAGGTAATTCATTCGATCTGAAAGACAAATCGACGCTTTGTTTACCTTTATAGCGCTGTAGCGTATCGAGATTTACATACGTTTTACTGACATCATCCAAATAGTCGGTAGCAGTATATCTGAAACCGATTTCACCGCTTAACATCACTGTTTTACCAATAAACACTTTGAATCCTCCGCCTAGAGGAACACCAACATTCACAAGGCTATACACCTTCCTGTCTGTGTACTGACGCAATCCCTGCCCTTCAGTACTCAATGGACGCAAATAGATTTTCTCGTCATTGGCACCGATAGTATAAGGGTTATAATAAAAGGCACACAAGCCTGCAAATAAATATGGGGAGAATTTGAATTCATCAAAATCAACTGGAATAAAGTTCAATTCCAACGCTGCATGTGCTTCAAATAAGTTTGTTTCAAAATTTAGGTTTCTACGTTTAACCGCTGGTGATTGAGAAAGACTGTCTGCACCGTAAAGGCTGGCGTAACTGGCACCGAACCTGAAACCTACCATCGGATGTATGTAATGCTTGTACATTAAACCGCCACAAGCCCTGTACCCTTGTTTGGGAAACCACTTCTCCTGAAGATCGCCATAATAGCTTGAAGTACCACCAAAAACACCCATTTCATGGTGCTTTTGGGCGGAGATAGCCATCGGCATAAATAATAATAAAAACAGTAATTTTCTTAACATAATCAGGATATATTAAACTATCCGTAATATTACGAAAAGAATGTGAAATATCATACGTTTAAAAAAAATATGTAAAAAATATTTTAACCGCCATAAAGAAAATGAAAAGAACCTGATGAATGGTGAAGTCTGGATTTACTATCTCATTTTTTTCAACTGCCAAAGTATCTTCTCCAATCCATTCAGTTTGATTTCATATACGGTCGCAAGTAACGTTCCAAGGGTTCCTTTAGGGAAGCCTCCCCTTCGGACAAAATATTCTAGATATGAAACCGGAAGATCAGCGAGTAGAGTATCCTTATATTTACCAAATGGCATTTTCATCACAACGATTTGTCGAAGTAATTCAGGATTCATTGAGTAATCAGCATTTTCCATATGCAAGGATATAAAATTTATTGCTTAGAAAATAACTTTAGACCTGCAAATATTTCTTCCAACATAGTCCTGACGGGCATTTCCAGCGATGCTCGAAAAAAAAAGGTATCTTTATCGTCAGTAATATGACGAATTGTGAAACGAAAAATAAAATACTACAGGCTTATATGGTTAAAGCATGATTTACCCGCTGGGCTTTCGGTCGCCTTAGTTGCCTTACCGCTTTGTTTAGGTATCGCATTGGCTTCGGGGGCACCGTTATATGCGGGATTACTTTCAGGTATTATTGGAGGGGTGGTTGTTTCATTGATTAGCGGATCATCCTTATCTGTGTCGGGTCCTGCTGCAGGATTGACCACTCTTGTTTCCTCTTCCATCATTTCATTAGGAGACTATAAAATATTTCTTCTTGTAGTCATGATTGCCGGTTTTTTCCAATTGATACTCGGTCTTCTTAAACTTGGAGCCATCGCCAATTATTTCCCATCTTCTGTGATCAAGGGAATGTTGGCTGCCATCGGAATTATTCTTATTTCAAAACAAATTCCACTTCTATTGGGTTATGACCAGCCTGATTTTTGGACAAGTGGGTTCCTTCATCTCTTCTCATCTAAAAATATACTTGGGAATCTTTCTTCACTTCACGAACATGTTTCCGCTACAGCGATTTGGATTACCTTATTCTCATTAATTATCATGATACTTCAGAGCGACAAAGAATGGGTTAAGCGAATCAAAATGATACCAGCTCCATTATTGGTTGTCATTCTGGGTATTGCCATCAACTTCATATTCACGTCAGCTTTTCCAAATCACGCCTTAACTTCTTCCCAACTCGTCAACATCCCTCAAAATATGTTTGCGAGTATCTCATTCCCGGATTTTACGAAGTTATTTTCTTCTACTTCTATATGGGAGAAAGGTATACTTGTTGGGCTCTTAGCAACGCTTGAAACATTACTATGTGTGGAGGCCGTCGATAAGTTGGATAAACACAACCGAATTACGCCAGTTAATCGCGAACTGATAGCCCAAGGGGTAGGAAACCTATGTTGTGGCATGTTGGGTGCCATTCCAATAACGGCAGTCGTTGTAAGAGGGTCTGCCAATGTTGACGCCGGCGGTCGAAGTAAATTATCTGCCTTCACTCATGGGCTTTTTTTATTGCTTGCCGTACTCCTCATTCCGACATTATTAAACAAGATCCCCTATGCCTCGCTTGCTGTAATCCTATTTGTAACGGGTTTGAATTTGACCAAACCGAAACTTTACAAGAATATGTGGAGCCTTGGCTGGAAACAATTTTTACCCTTCCTGATTACCATCATGGTCATTCTTTCAACAGATCTTCTGATTGGTGTGAGCATAGGGCTCCTGGTTTCGATTTACTTTATCGTTCAGAATAATTTCAAGGCTGAATATAAAATCACCAAAAAAGTGCACCATGATATTGAAACACATTCCATCAAACTCAATAGTAATGTAACCTTTCTTAACAAAGTAAAATTAAGGAAAGCGTTGGACGAGATTCCCGAATACAGTGTGTTACACATTGATGGAAACGAATCTAATTTCATAGATTATGATATCCTTGAAATCATCAGTGAATTCCATACGAAGGCTCATGACCGACATATTGAAGTAAAGCTGAGTGGCATAGAAAAAGTAAATGTTGATGCAGTTCATTAATGCTAACACACAATACTCTTGTACTAAAAATAAGTTTCATCATTTTTTGCTACGAATTACGATGGGCTATATATTTGTAAGTCATTTTTTTAAGGAATTTATATTCTTATAGCAACATCCAAACATTTAATATCCCATCGTATGATTTATTCTTGTTCTCTAGACAAAGTGGCTAAAGGAGTCACCATTGGTGTAGCCATACTTTTCACTTTGATTATTGCCTCTCAGTTTTTGCTATTGAACGATAAAAGTATCTTGGCGCCAATAGCTATCAGCACTTTGCTCATAGCTGTATTCATTAGTATCTATGCGTTTAGTCCAGTTCATTATGCGCTAACGCCGGAGGCATTGATCATACATCGGCCTTTTTCGGATGTGCATATCAGTAAAGAAACACTTACCTCCGTCCAAATCGTTGATAAGGAAACAATGAAATGGACTATAAGAACCTTTGGTGTAGGCGGATTGTTTGGATATTATGGCAAATTTGCCAATAGGAAACTTGGCTCAATGACATTTTACGCCACCCGTAGAACTAACTTTGTGTTACTTATCACATCTGATGGTCGCAAGATAATATTAACTCCAGATGAACCACAATCCTTCATGGAGCATTTCAATAAGCTTTATGTAAAAGAAACAATAATTTAGTTGCCAACTGAAAGTATTCCCTTAAAGAATTAACCTTTAATATACAGAACCCATGAACTTCTTTGGGGATTCAAAATCATGAATCTAAACACTGATATTTCAATTGAACAACGGATATCTTAAATTTTCCCGATTGAAATTTTTAATAGCCCAAATTTCGCTTTGCTTCAGTTGTTCTAAAAAATTACCATCGGCATTTACCACTGCATATATCCAAAAGAATTTGATTTAAGCTGAATATCAAATTGGGATTATTCAATATGGCTTACGTAGCAGAATATAAATTAGGATTCGCCTTCTCGTTTACCTCAATTTCCGCGAAAGAAGAAAGGATATCAGCCTTATTTTTTCGTACACAAATCGAATGCTCAAAATGTGCTGAAGGCTTACCATCACTGGTTATAATGGTCCATTCATCATCGGCGCAAAAGATATCCTTCTTGCCAAGATTAATCATGGGTTCAATAGCAATAACTAATCCATCCTGAAGTTTCAGTCCGTTTCCTCTTCGGCCATAATTAGGTACTTCTGGTTCTTCGTGGAGACTTTTACCAACACCATGCCCGGTAAGCTCACGTACTACGCCAAATCCATGCTTCTTCTCCGTATGTTCCTGTATGGCCCAACTTATGTCACCGATACGGTTTCCGACAATGGCTTGTTCAATACCAAGATAGAGCGATTCTTTGGTGACCTTAAGTAATTGCTTTACTTCCGGTGAAATTTCACCGATAGCAAAGGTATAAGCACTGTCACCTACAAAACCATTCAATACGGTACCTGTATCAATGCTTACAATATCACCCTCTTTCAATTCATCATCTGTGGCAAATCCATGCACAACAGCTGCATTTATACTCATACAACAAGTAAAAGGGAAGCCTCTGAATCCTTTGAAGGCTGGTATGGCACCATGATCTCTGATAAAAGATTCTGCAATGGCATCCAATTGGCTTGTAGTAACTCCAGGTTTAAGGCGAGTAGCTAGTTCGGCTATAGTAGCCGACACAAGCAAATTACTTTTTCTAATCAGCTCAACTTCTTCGTTTGTTTTGTAATAAATCAAGGTATATTAAATTTAAATATCCCGGAACTAGGCTCCGGGATATAAGATATTACGACTATTGTTTAAAAATTAATTTATATACTAGCGGGTACAGATTGACGTCCTGTAATACGCCCACTTTCCATCAGGCCATCATAATGACGCATCAGAAGTTGGCTTTCAATCTGTTGCAAGGTATCTAAAATCACACCCACCATGATCAGCATAGAAGTTCCACCATAGAAACTGGCGAAACCGCTTGTAATTTTCAATTGACCTGCAATACCTGGCAGAATACCAATCAAAGCTAGGAATATGGCACCTGGCAATGTGATTCGATCCATGATAGCGCCTATGTAATCAGCAGTATCAGTGCCAGGTTTAATACCAGGAACAAATCCATTATTACGTTTCAAATCTTCAGCCATTTGATTTGGATTAAAGATCAGGGCTGTGTACAAATAAGTGAACGCAATAACTAGAATAGCATAAATAATATTATACCAAAGAGATCCCGGGTTGGTCAGATGCTTGACAAAACCTTGGGCAGTCTCACTATTAGAAAACCCGATAATAGTAGACGGAATGAATAACATAGCTTGTGCAAAGATGATAGGCATAACTCCTGCCCCATTTACCTTGATAGGAATGAAATCTCTTGCACCGGTCATATTCGTTGCAGAAGCATTACCGACGATACGGCGGGCATAGTTTAATGGAATACGACGAACACCTTGGATTAATAGGATGATAGCCATTATAATAATCACCATCAAGGCGATCTCAATCAGGAAAATCAACAACCCTCCCCCTGCGGCCTGTGTTTTGGCTTCAAATTCCTGCACAAGAGCGTGAGGCAAACGAGCTATGATACCTGCTGAGATAATCAGAGATGTACCATTTCCTATACCTTTATCTGTTATTTTTTCACCTAACCACATCACAAACAATGTACCTGTGGTAAGAACAATTACGGTAGAAACCATCCACATGAAGTTATCATTCATGATAGCTGCACCATTTTGACTTCTCAAATAAGTAATATATCCGATTGCCTGAAATAAGGTAACACCAACAGTTAAATAACGTGTGTAGAGATTGATTTTCTTACGACCGCTATCTTCCTTTGATAATTTTTGTAATTGAGGAATGGCTATTTGAGCCAACTGCATAGCGATACTGGCTGAGATATATGGCATGATACCTAATGCAAAAATAGAAGCCTTGTTAAAAGCTCCACCTGCAAACATGTTAAAAAGTCCTAACAAACCACTTTGGCCTGCATTATTATTCAGATCATTCGGATTGATACCAGGAATAACCACATGGCAACCGACTCTGTAAATCAGCAGCAGAGTCAACGTAAAGATGATGCGGTTACGTAACTCATCGATACTCCAGATATTCTTTAATGTATTAATTATTTTTTTCATTCTGCTTATAAGTTCAGTTTTTAGCGGTGTAATTTATACGAATAATCTCACCTTTCAAACTATATTTAATGATTCTTTTTGTGTTTGCCACTTTAAGATAAATGGGGTGAATAAAAAAATAATACTAAGGGAGTTAGTATTATTTGAATTATTAAATCACTATTTCCAAGGTACCTCCAGCAGCTTCAATCGCTTTCTTAGCTGTTTCGCTTGCAGCATTTACCTTAAAGGTAAGTTTAGTTTTCAGTTCACCACGACCGAGTATCTTAATCAGATCCGTGCGATTCAACAGACCAGTTACGTATAAACTTTCAGGAGAAATTTCTTGCAATTCGTAACGAGTAGCCAAGTCATCAATCTGCCCAATATTCAAAACCTTATAATCAATACGGTTAATATTCTTGAAACCGCGTTTAGGCAAACGTCTGTGTAAAGGCATCTGGCCACCTTCACTTCCACGCCGTTGGTTATAACCTGCACGTGATTGTGCCCCTTTATTACCTTTGGTAGATGTACCTCCCTTACCAGACGAGTTACCACGACCAAGACGTTTTCCATCTCTATGCGTAGAGCCTTCCGCAGGCTTTAATGTATGTAAATTCATTTTATTATTTTTCAGTAATTACTAAATGTTCAACCTTTTTAATCATGCCCATAATCTGAGGAGTCGCTTCCAACTCTCTTGACTGGCTGATTTTCTTTAACCCAAGGGCTATCAATGTCGCCTTTTGACGCTTACTGCGGTCGATGGCACTTTTAACCTGTGTTACTTTAATCTTGCTCATATTCGTTTTTCTTTCTTTATTTGATGAGTCAACGAAGTTTATCCGTTGAAAACAGTTTTTAAACTTACATTTCTATCTTTAGCGAACTGAATCGGCTCACGCATCATGGACAAAGCATTAACAGTTGCTTTCACCACATTGTGAGGATTAGCTGAACCCAATGATTTAGCTAATACATCCGTGATACCAGCACTTTCCAACACAGCACGCATACTTCCTCCGGCAATCACGCCCGTACCATGAGAGGCAGGTTTGATCATGACTTTGGCAGCACCAGCTTTTGCTAATATTTCATGAGGAACAGTTCCATGAAGAACAGGAACCTTCACTAGATTTTTCTTAGCGTCATCAATACCTTTCTGAATAGCCATTTGAACTTCTTTCGCTTTTCCCAATCCGTGACCAATGATACCATTACCGTTTCCAACCACAACAAGAGCAGAGAAACTGAAGGTTCGACCTCCTTTGGTAGTCTTTACCACGCGATTGATAGCAACTACTTTATCATGTAATTCAATATCACCTGACTTTACTGTATTTTCTTTTGTTTGAGACATATTCCGTTTTTAAGAATTCTTTTAAATTGATTTTATTTCGGATTAGAAATTTAATCCTCCTTCACGTGCACCGTCAGCTATTGCCTTCACACGACCATGATATAAATAACCGCCGCGGTCGAAAACACATCGTTCAATTCCCTTTGCCTTTGCTTTAGATGCGATTGACATTCCAACCATCTTGGATATATCCACCTTATTCCCTTTGGATTCAACGTCCTTTCCACGACTGTTTGATGCTACTATTGTAATTCCAGTCACATCATCAATCAACTGGGCATAAATCTCCTTATTGCTTCTGAATACCGATAAACGAGGGCATTCAGCCGTACCAGAGATCTTCTTACGAATTCTCCATTTTAGTTTCTGTCTTCTTACTACTTTAGCGTCCATAATACTTTATTTTTATTGAAAATGACTGTAACCATTTTCTGATTTTACAAATTTTATTTACCAGCTGCTTTACCTGCTTTACGACGAATATATTCACCTTCATATTTAACACCTTTCCCTTTGTAAGGCTCTGGTTTGCGCAAACTACGAATTTTTGCAGCAACCGCACCCAACAACTGCTTGTCAGATCCTTCGAGTGTAATCTTAGGATTACTTCCTTTCAATGTTTCAGTACTCACTTTCAATTCCTTAGGAATCTCAAAAATGATGTTATGCGAATAACCTAAAGCTAAATCTAAAATATTCCCTTGATTGACAGCTTTGTAACCAACGCCCACTAATTCAAGCTTCCTGACAAAACCATCTGTTACTCCTTTCACCATATTGGCAACTAATGAACGGTATAAACCATGCATCGCTCTGTGTCTGATCTGATCAGTAGGTCGACCAACTTCAAGTGTACCTTCTTTAATGTCAATCATGATATCTCTATCAACTGATTGTCTTAATTCGCCTTTCGGGCCTTTAACGATAATCTCATTGGTAGGTGTAACATTTATTGTTACACCACTTGGGATTTCTACCGGTTTTTTTCCTATTCGAGACATTTTATTTATTTTTAAAAATTGAAACCAATATTTCAATCTTGCAATTTAAGTTTTGTAAGTATAATCATCTATTAATATATGTGGCAAAGCACCTCACCACCTATGTTATTTGCTTTTGCTTCTTTATCAGTCATAACGCCTTTCGATGTAGAAAGTATAGCTATACCTAATCCGTTTTGTACACGTTTGATTTCTGCAGGTTTCGCGTATTGACGAAGACCCGGCCGACTTATTCTCTCCAAACCGCGAATAGCAGGAATCTTAGATGTCAAATCGTATTTCAAAGCAATTTTGATAATGCCTTGCTTATTATCTTCCTCAAATTTATATTTTGCAATATAACCTTTAGTATATAAAATCTCAGTCATGCTCTTCTTTAAGTTCGAAGCTGGAATGCTTACGATTCTGTGTCCTGCCATCTGTGCATTTCTAATTCTTGTTAAGAAATCTGCTATTGGATCTGTTACCATTTTATTATTAGTATTTAGATTTAAATTATTGTTTTACAGATGATTAGAATCCTCCACAAAACTTATTATTTAGTTAGTTAACGCGTTTACCAGCTTGCTTTTTTTACGCCAGGTATCAATCCATTCAAAGCCATATCTCTGAACATGATACGAGATATCCCGAAGTGCCGGATATAACCTCTTCCTCTTCCTGTGAGTTGACAACGATTTTTCAAACGAACCGGTGATGCATTCTTTGGAAGCAAATCCAATGCTGCGTAATCTCCAGCTTTTTTCAAAGCCGCACGCTTGTCGGCGTATTTAGCTACCATTTTCTCACGTTTACGTTGACGAGCTTTTACTGATTCTTTAGCCATAACTTGTATTAATTATTTTTTACGTTTAAGTTTTTAAAAGGCATACCCAATTCTTTTAATAATTCATATGCCTCCTCGTTTGTGCGAGCTGTGGTTACGAATGTAATATCCATTCCACTTATGCGAGGTAATTTATCGATATCAATTTCAGGAAAAATGATTTGCTCAGTAATTCCAATGGTATAGTTTCCGCGTCCGTCGAATGCTTTCTCACTAATTCCTTTAAAATCTCTCACACGAGGCAAAGAAACAGCCACAAATCGATCCAAGAAGTCAAACATGTTCTTTCCACGTAAAGTAACTTTAGCGCCAATCGGCATGTTCTTTCTCAATTTAAAATTAGATATATCCTTCTTGGACATTGTGGATATTGCCTTTTGACCACTGATATTACTCATTTCTTCAACGGCAATGTCAATCAATTTTTTATCAGCTACCGACCCCTTAACGCCCTGGTTAAGACAAATTTTAGTCAGTTTCGGACATTGCATTACTGTCTTGTATCCGAATTTTTTCATCAACGCAGGTACAACTTCTTGGTTGTACTTGGTCTGTATTCTAGGTATATAAGTTACTGTTGTCATTATTTAATTACCTCCCCTGATTTTTTTGAAATTCTTATTGATTTACCATCTTTTCGCTCACTTCGAATCTTAGTGGCCATTTTTGCTTTAGCATCCCATAACATCACGTTTGAAATGGCTATAGGTGCTTCCTCCTTCACAATAGTTCCCTGCGGATTCTGAGCATTAGGCTTCTTGTGCTTGGTCACAATATTAACGCCTTCAACAATAACCCTTGGGCTAATATCGTCGGTGATTACAGAAAGGACTGCCTTTGGAGTTGTACGGTCTTTATCAGCACCGGTTATAACAACCACTTGGTCTCCTTTCTTTATCGAAAATTTCGTTTTAAATCTATTTTTCACTTTTCTAAAATTTATTGTATTAAAGCACTTCAGGTGCCAATGATATAATTTTCATGTATCCCTTGTCTCTCAATTCACGAGCCACAGGTCCGAAAATACGAGTTCCTCTAGGTTCGTCTGCTGCGTTCAGAATCACAACTGCGTTATCATCAAAACGAATATACGATCCATCTTTCCTTCGTAATTTGTTAGTTGTTCTAACTATAACCGCCTTGGCAACTGTTCCTTTCTTAATTGCAGCCCCTGGCATGGCATCCTTCACAGTAACGACAATCTTATCCCCAATGTGAGCATAATCCTGACCTGAGTTACCCAACACGCGAATACAAAGGACTTCTTTTGCGCCGCTGTTATCTGCTACATTTAATCTACTTTCTTGTTGTATCATTTTTATTCAATTTGACAATGGTTCAATATGGCAATGGCTTCATGTTCCACTTAATTATTTATTTTTTGACTTACTTCAAAATTTAGTTCATGCTGATGACTTGAGTATCCGAAGTACCTCACACCTATTACTTAACTTTTTCTACAACTTCAACCAATCTCCAGCACTTATTCTTACTAAGTGGTCTGGTTTCCATAATCTTAACCAAGTCACCGATTGAACATTCGTTCTTTTCATCGTGTGCCATGAACTTTGTAGTCTTTTTAAGGAATTTTCCATAGATAGGATGTTTTACCTTACGTTCTACCGATACAGTAATTGATTTATCCATTTTATTACTTGTAACCAAACCTGTACGGGTTTTTCGTCGACCTCTTAACTCTACCTGTGTTTCTGTTTTTATTTCTGACATAACTAATTTCTTTTATTTTAAAAACCTAATTCCAATTTGCGTTGTTGCGTTTTCAAACGTGCAATTTCACGTCTTAATATTCTGATTGACATCGGATTTTCAATCGGTGTTATTGCATGGCTGAACGTCATCTTTTTCAAACGAAGATCAGTTTCATCAATAGTTTTCAAGATGTCCTCAGAGCTCATTGAGCTAAGGTCTTGATGTTTACTTTTATTTTTTGCTGCCATTTCTTTACGTTTTAAAAAGTTAAGCTTCTGCGTAATCTCTACGGATTACTATTTTAGTTGCAATTGGTAATTTTTGTGCTGCTAAAGCAAGGGCACCTTTAGCAACTTCTAGTGATACTCCGGCAATTTCAAACATGATACGACCTGGATGTACTACAGCTGCGTAGTATTCAAGATTACCTTTACCTTTACCCATACGGACCTCTGCAGGTTTGTTTGTAATTGGCTTATCGGGAAATATACGAATCCAAACATTACCTTCACGCTTCATATGTCTTGTCATCGCTTGACGAGCAGCTTCAATCTGACGGTTCGTAATCCACTTAGGCTCTAAAGATTTTAGGCCAAAGGTTCCAAAAGCCAAGGTTGCTCCTCGTTTTGCATCACCTTTTATTCTTCCCTTATGGGCTTTCCTGTGTTTCGTTCTTTTTGGTTGTAACATTTTCTATCTTCTTAAGAATTGTTCTAAAATTTATTATCTGTTTCCGCCGCTTCTTCCGCCAGCACTTCTTCCGCCACCGCTACCGCCTCTGGCACCACCGCCACCGCCGCCACGACGATCGTCTCGTCTGTCTCTATCTCCCATTCCACCACCTGGTCTGTCAAAACCTGGCCTCTTCTCATCTTTTCCTGCAATAATATTCGGATTTAAATCTCTCTTTGTCAAAACTTCCCCCTTACATATCCAAACTTTAATACCAATCTTACCATATACAGTCAGGGCAAAAACATTTGCATAATCAATATCCATACGGAAGGTATGTAATGGTGTACGACCTTGTTTCATTTCTTCACTTCTGGCAATCTCAGCTCCACCTAAACGACCACCACATTTTACTTTAATACCCTCAGCGCCCATTCTCATGGTAGTCTGAATGGCCATCTTAACTGCTCTTTTGAAATTCACACGACCTTCAATCTGTTTCGCAATTGAGTCAGCAACAATCTGCGCATCTAATTCCGGGCGACGGATTTCCAGGATGTTAATCTGAACGTCATCCTTTCCAGTCAACTTCTTCAATTCTTCCTTAATACGATCGACTTCCTGTCCTCCTTTCCCAATAATAATACCAGGGCGAGAAGTATGGATTGTTACAATCAACTTACCCAACATACGCTCGATAACAATCTTTGCAATACCCCCTTTATTAATACGCGCATTGAGATACTTTCTTATTTTTACATCTTCAATCAATTTCCCAGCATAATCGTGTTTGTTGCCATACCAACTACTGTCCCATCCTCTTACGATTCCTAATCTGCTGGCTATCGGATTTGTTTTTTGACCCATTGTTATTTTATTTTCGGGAGGTTTTCCCTATTATTTTAATTAGTTATTTCTTCTGATGCTGATACAGGTGAAGTGGCCATGATTTTTTGATCAACTATTATGGTCACATGATTACTACGTTTTAACTTTCTATGTGCACGTCCTTGAGGAGCTGGCATCATACGCTTGATCGTTCTTGCACAATCGACAAAAACCGTTTTCACAATCAGTTCACTTTCATCAAGACCCTCATTCTTCATGCGCCAGTTAGCTACTGCACTCAATAATAATTTCTCCAATGGCAATGAAGAGTGTTGTGCATTAAACTTTAAAAAATTCACTGCTTTTTCAACCTGCATTCCACGAATTACATCTGCCAATAAACGCATTTTTCTAGGAGATGTCGGGTAGTTTCTTAAACGGGCTACTGCTTCCATTTTATATTAATTTCTTTTTACTATGATTAATTATTTGCCTCCGCTATGAGATCTGAAAATACGTGTCGGAGAGAATTCTCCCAATTTATGTCCAACCATAAACTCGGTTACATACACAGGAATAAATTTATTTCCATTATGAACAGCAAATGTTTGTCCTACAAAATCAGGGGTGATCGTTGAACGACGACTCCACGTTTTGATTACTGTCTTCTTAGCTTTTCCTTCAACGATGTTCTGAACTTTGAGTTCTAATTTCGCATCGACGTAAGGACCTTTCTTAATTGAA
>CAIQUX010000246.1 GCA_903875055.1 uncultured Bacteroidota bacterium | reverse complement strand
GTCCTGACTCTTTGCCATGATACTTATGTTAGAATTGTTTGAGATATATAATCAAAAGTAAATGTAAATCATATTTTTATTTTGTTTACGTTTTTATTCAGGCTATGGCATGAATTCATATTTCAATTGTAAAATGAGAAGAATAGTGAGTTGACTCAAACGAAATTTTACTTCCATTCGTCTATGGTGATATGAAAAATAGGTTAACACTTCTGCTGGTCTTACTGACAACCACGCTTTTCTCGCAAACACAAATCACCACGCCGACCGTATCTGGTACATGGACAAGTGCCGGGTCACCGTATATAATCAATAACATCATTACGATCAATAACGGCACCTCACTTATCATACAACCCGGAGTCGTTGTCAAATTTAAAGCCACCACCAAACTTGTCGTCAACGGAAGTCTGAATGCAATAGGCTCTCCATCACAATACATAACCTTTCAGGCGGATGACACGACCGGTTGGTCGAATGAATCCATTACTAACGGTGGATGGAACGGCATACATTTTATGCCCTACAACGGAATTGGTCCGGATAATTCAGCGTTGACATATTGTAAAATCAAAGACACAAAATATGGTTATTCCACGTCCGTTCAATACACCTATACGCTCAGCCTATTCAGAAAAATAAAAGTTGCTTACACTGAAATATTTCACAATACTGCAGGTACAGGTTTCTATGTTGCAGGCGATAATATTGCCGTAGATACCGGCGCTCCTTCTGACACCATAGAATTTGACCATTGCACCATTTATGATAATACAACTGTGTTTGGGATCATACACAGCAGTAATTATTCAGGCGGATATACCTGGATTCATCACTGCGAAATTCATCACAATATCAAAGGATCGCCAGTTTGGGGCACATGGAATAATATCCTGCTTGAGTATAATGACATTCATAATAATACGATGAAGGATGACAATTCGCCCATTAAATTGTCAATAGGAAATGGTCGTGTCTATCATAATAAAGTTCGAAATAATATCTGTGATCAGTTAGCCGCCATCGGTTGCCGTTCGGGTTTTATCGATATCGATGATAATCTGATCTGTAATAATCAGCAGATGTTGGGTTCATGCGGTGCGTTAGGCGGAGGAGGAGGTTTGCATTTATCATTTAATGAGGGCGCAACAACTTTTGCTAATACTTACTATCGTGTACGGAATAATGTCATTGCCAATAATTATTCGGCTTATGGTGGCGGGGGCTTGTATGTCTATAATGCGAGAGCTGAAATTTCTAATAATACTTTTGTCAACAATACATCGGGGTCATCTATTGCAAAAGCCATCATGGTGTTGAATCCGCAATGCGAAGTGTATATCAAGAATAATCTCTTCAATGGCAACAGCACCCCGGGCAGTACAGATAGTTTGTATGCTATCGGTATTTACTCAGCCTTTAAAATTCAGGTTGATAATAATTATCTGCCAACAGATTACACTCATTCGGTTTATGGTATTGGCGGCTTTACACAATACGGAGATACACTTCATAATGTAATAGGCAATACTCCACAGCTACTTGCGCCTACCCTCAATAATGCATATACAACAGATGCAAGTATTTCGAATTTTGGCATTTCAGTCAATTCGCCCTGCGTGGATAAAGGTGATTCGACGGCAACCAATCCTCTCTCGACGGATTATGCCGGCAACTCGCGTATAAGCGGATTGAAAATCGATATCGGTGCCTATGAAGTGATCAAAACGGCCGAGTGGCTGAATGATTTTGACAATCAGGCATTTGATATTAGCATGTTTCCGAATCCTGCAAGTTCTCAGATCAATCTGCTAATCCCTTTTTCTCATTCGATTATTTCTGTCAATGATATGAATGGTCGCAGCGTTCTAGAAAATTCAATTGGCACGAATCATCCAGCCATCGATATTTCTCATTGGGCGGATGGCATTTACCTCGTTCGCTGTTTATCAGATGGGAAAATGGCTAGCAGAAAATTAGTAGTCAGCCATCTATAAGCCTTTGCTTGAAATAAACATAAAATCAGCCGGACCTTCATATTGCATGAACCTGATAAATCAAGTATGTTTGATGTTGATGCTTATGGATGACTTGAAAAGACAAAACTGCTGATATTCGTTTCAACATTTGGCAAGTCTAACAAATCCACATTTCCATCGCCATTGATATCTGTCGGGAAATATCCATACTCGAAATTGCTGATATCAACTTCAAGTGTACTTAGATCTAGCAAGTCAATAGTCTCATCGCCATTACAATCGCCAGAATAAAAAGCAAATACGTTTGGATCAACTTCAATCTCATTGCCGCCAAAAGCCTGACTCGCTGCTGAACTGAAATCATAAAATACCGGAACAGCTCCTATCGTCATTGGATTTGCACTCCAGGTTTGAAGTGCATTTCTGTGTTTGACTACGATATAGTAACTGCCACTGATGACAGGAAAAGTACAGACTGCCAAACCATT
>CAIQUX010000245.1 GCA_903875055.1 uncultured Bacteroidota bacterium | reverse complement strand
GAACACCGTTGACAATACCAAACCACCGATAGCGTGACAAAGCATGAAGCCACCTATGATCAGTCCGGCACTGTAATGCAACACGAAAATCGGGATGATAAGGATATAGAAGTAATAGAAAATCTTGAAACCGATCAGCTTGAAAAGATCAAACGCCTTTTGCGATCTGCTGCTCTTGTTGACTCCGTTATAAGCATAGGTATAAAACTGCTTGTAATCTTTGATGAAGGTCCAGCTCCAGGTGGCCAAACAATAGGCAAAAAAGGCATAGATATGCTGATAACGCTGCACAGGATGATACTTGAAATAAGGCGACCAACGCATTTTCAAGCGCTGATCGATATCCTCATCGAGATTGGTGATATTGGTATAGGTATGATGCAGGATATTATGCTGAAAACGCCAGTTGACATCAAATCCGCCCAACAGATTCAAGGTGCCACCCATGATGGAATTGATCAGCTTGTTATGGCTATAAGCCCCGTGATTGGCATCATGCATGACACCCATGCCCACGCCGGCTACTCCAAAACCCGATATGATAAAACAAATCAACACGCCCCACCAAGGCAGATGATAGGCATATAATACCACCACAGGCAGTACATACATACTTAACATCACAACTGATTTGAAAAACATGGTCGAATTACCCAATTTATCGATATGGTTCTCTTCGAAGTACTGGTCAACACGTTGTTTTAATGTCTTTAAAAACTGTGTCTTTTCCTTATTGACGAATTTTACACGCTTTTTTTGTTCCATCCTGCAAATGTAAAGATTCTTTGATAATATAGAGATAATCCACTCCTCTTTGCGGTCAGAAGTGGATTCTTGTAAGTTGAAATAAGTCGCCTTTCTGCCTCATAAAGCCTTCTCCTTGCTCGTGAAAGTGACTCCGATTCAGACTATTCGCTATCAAATAATTAAAGAAAATAGATGTAGTTTTGGTTCCTTAAAATGAAAACAATGAAAAAATTAGCAGCATTCGCATTCACCCTGATGTTGACATCGGCCCTGTATGCACAGGATATGCCGGGTAAAGTAGTCCTTCAAAAGGGCGATATCATCAAAATCACCACGGATATGACCTCGAGCAATACCCAATCCATGATGGGTGGTGATCCGATGGAAATGAAAACCAGTACCAACTCCTATACCGAACTGGAAGTGAAGGAAGTCCTGGCCGACGGTTACAAGATGAGTCAGACCATGAAAAAGATGAAGATGGATTTCGACGGCTTCGGTCAGAAAACCAATTATGATTCGGAAAGCAAGGAGAAACAGGATAATCCCTTCGTGAAGCAATTGGCCGAAAAGATCAATGTGCCTGAAGATATCAAACTCGGTTTCGACGGTAAGATCATCGAAGAGGAAGCCAAAGACGATCCGAAAGCAAGCGGCAAGGATGGTAAAGACGGCAAACGTGGCGGCGGTGGTGGCCGCGGAGGTATGCGTATGATGAATATGGGCGGCAATTCATCGGCCGAATCGGCTTTTCTGGTGGTGCCTAAAGATGCAGTTGCCAAAGGTGGCTGGGAAGAAAGCACCGAGAAAGACGGTTTGAAGACAAGACGCAAATATACCATGGGCGCCGTCATGGGCAATATGGCTACGGTGACCGTTCAAAGTCAGACCAAAGGTGATATTGACATCAACCGCGGGGGCATGCCTATGACCACCAAGGTAAACACCCTGACCGAAGAAATGATCATGGTGAACATGACTACAGGCAAGGTGCAGATGCATACCGTGAACATGACCAATAACAGCAAGACCATCATGAATGATAAGGAAAGCCCTAGCACGGGTAAAACCACCATCACCACAACGGTCGAATAAACAGACTCCGATAAATGCAAGATACTGTCTGCATCCTAAACGATAGTAAACAAAAACGCCCTCAGCATGTATTGCCAAGGGCGTTTTGTTTTAAGAATAAAATCTAGTTAATAGT
>CAIQUX010000244.1 GCA_903875055.1 uncultured Bacteroidota bacterium | reverse complement strand
TCGAGCCTTCCTTAGGTCTAGGCTATCCGGTAAGTGATCTGAAGTTTCTGCGGCGCATTTACGACTATCACAAACCGGGTGATGAGTCGCTGCTTCCATTCGAATTTGATTTCATCGGTATACAGAATTATACCCGTGAAATCGTATCACATTCTTATTTCATCCCCTATCTTCAGGCTAAGCTGATCAAGGCCAGCAAGAGGAATGTAAGTTCGACAGTCATGAATTGGGAAGTGTATCCTGAAGCGCTTTATCAGATGCTGAAGAAGTTTGGAGACTATAGCGGTGTGAAGAAAATTATTGTGACAGAGAATGGTGCTGCCTTCCCTGATACGCTGATTGATGGCGAAGTACGTGATGAGGCCCGAACGAATTATCTTAAGAATCATATGGCCGAAGTATTGAGGGCTAAGCATGATGGCATCGCAGTGGATGGATATTTTGTATGGACGCTACTCGATAATTTTGAATGGGCTGAAGGGTACTTTCCGCGTTTCGGTCTGGTTTATGTCGATTTTGAAACACAGGAGCGTATCATCAAGCAATCAGGAAATTGGTTCAGGGAATTTTTGGGTGACCAATGAGATTTGAAGGCGAATTAACTTTTTTCGGAAACAATTTCATAATCAAAGCATAATATCAATTGCACATGTTGGGTTCATTGGTGTTCTACTTTTGGAGAAATAACTATATGAAGCAACATTACATGAAATTGAAATCTATTCTGCTTTCCGGCATCTTTATTTTGAGTGCGTTTAGCCATCTCGATGCACAAACTGCCGTCAATAGTGAAAATTTTGACGGTGTTGTTAACCCAGCAATGCCTACAAATTGGATCAGTACCGATGTGGCTGGAACCACCTGGCGCACAGACAGTACGAATTCATCTGTCGGCTATCCATCCGCAACGGGTGTCAATAATATGCTTATCAGAAATACCGACCCAAGTGGAACTTATGTATTGACTTCGCCTTCAATTAGCGCAAGCGGCTTTAAGAATATTTCTGTTACCTGGGCTACTCGGGTTTCCACAAACTTTACAAGTTCCGGAAGTACTACGCCGATATTCGAATACAGTTTGAATGGAGGGAGCACATGGACGGCACTTGCCTATGTGGAGAATCCCGCGAATAGTGTTTGGGCACCTGAGAACGGGGGTTCTGACATTCCATTGCCGGCCTCTGCTGACGGGGCTTTAAATTTGAAGTTTCGCTGGACTATCAATATCGTCAATAACCCAAATGGGACTTATCGTATGGATGATTTTGCAGTTCATGGTAATCTGGTAAATACGGTAAATGATTATGTTGTTTTAAATAAAATGAACATTTATCCGAATCCATCCACCGGTATCATGACCTTCAATTTGGAAAATTCAAAGGGATTAAATCAGATAACAATTACCGACATCACAGGAAAAGTTGTTGCCAACATGAACCAAGTTGAGTGTCCGTTTCAATGGAATGGAGATACGCTGTATCCTGGTTTTTATTTGGCAACCATCGTAAATGAAAGGGGTGTTCGATACGCCATGAAGTTTGAAATTCAATAAGTTGTTTGTAAGATAAATCATTCTTTGATTATCTGAATCTTATAAGTACATTTACGAATGTATCGACTGCAAAAAACGTTACTTTTATTATGTCTTGTTCTTTTGGAATGTTCTTGTCACAAGCGACTTTCCTCTTCTCCGGCAATCAGTTCTGTTGATACAATGAAGGCGGTAGCTACCAAAACATTAATCGGTCCTTTGAATGAAAGCCGAATCTATAAATTATTAAGCGGTTACAACAGTAATGATAATTTTGAAGCAAGCGGCATCGTAGCGCAGGGCAGTTATTTCTATATAGTTTTTGACAACCGATACACGATTGGGAAAATTCTAAATACTTTACCACAAAACAACAACGCCAACAGCCTGTTATCAACTGGTTCAGGGACATCAAATTTTGAAGGGATCGCCTACGATAATTACGGCACGCCAAATTGGTATGTGGTAGAGGAATGCGTAAAGAATGGAAGTGTATGGAATCCTAGAATCAGGGAATACGATGATCTGATGAATTACCAAAGTAATCAATGGGCAGACTATACCTTTAATTCAACAACGAATAACAAGGCTTTCGAGGGAATTGCCTATGTGCGTCGTAATAATCAAGACTATTTATTGAGTATTGTTGAAGGTACTGGTGCTATTGCTGTGATGCAACAAAACGGAAGTAGCTGGAATAAAGTGACGGAGTTTTTTCTGCCTGTTACATTCAGTGATTATGCAGATATAGCGCTGTTTGGAAATACGATGGCTGTTGTCAGTCAGGAAGATGCCCAGTTATGGGTTGGAGAATTAAGTCCAACCTCATGGAGTACCACCGCCGGCAAAGGTGTCGTATACGATTTCCCTAAAGGGAGCAATACGGGTGTGGTAGGTGCCGGTAACAATATTCTGTACGGCAATGTGGAAGGTGTTTCTTTCATGGATGATAGTACCATAGTAACCTGCACAGATAAAGCTTCAAGTAACCAGCCAACTTATCAGACTTATAAAGATCAATCCGTACAAATTTTCAGATTACGTTAATCGATCTGACTCAAATAATACATGGGGCTTATTAGAAGATGGTTTAATGTCATCATAAATCGATTTCCATAACTATTTAGAATTCCCTGATGTTACTATATCCTAGCAAACCAATACAGAGCAATACAACTTCAATGCTTAAAGGAAAAAGCCGGAACACAATTTCAGCTCATAATAACTTGCATTCGCCATGCAAACGAACTACAATACAACTTGCCAACCCACTCTGAGTTCATCATTCGTACGCAGTAACAACGTATTCTTCTTGTCAAGGCGATCGAGATATTGTAACTTGAACATCGATTTGGTACCTTTCAAAAAATAATTATATCCGAAAGACAATGTTTGCTCCTGGTTGTTTTTTATCAAGTCGTTCGGAACAAAATTATCATAGCGCAGATAGATGCCGGATTTACATTTACGGTTGTAATAATTCACTTCGACTAACATACCACCAGCATTGAAATGATCCGTGCTCTTTCCTTGTAAACGTGTCGTGTCGCTGCCTTTAGGTTGTATACGTAGTTGATGGATTTCAAATTGTGCTGAAAATCCCTTGAAAGCAAAGGCCGCATCTGCACCTATTGTACGTTTTTTGCCATTCACTATTTTCAAATCATAATCGGCCATTCCGTTATATGATTTTGTTCGCTCGACATATCTCGCATTCAATCCGATATTGAGTAGTGGCATTTGGGTATTATGTACGTCATAGATATCGTTATAGCTTAATTTAGAGGTTGAAAAATCAATACGGGCCACGTATTCTGGTTTTCCGTTCTGATCATTATCGCCACCTGTTGTTGTAGTCATGATATATTCGCCCATACCTGAATAGGCACCGCCATACAGATTGATGCGCTCTCCAAAAAATGATTTTTTAATTGTCAGACCCATATCACGGCGTGAAAAAATACCACCTCGTGTAATCTCAGCACGTTGCCAATAGGGTTGTGTTTCAAGCGATGCATTACAATTGGCTGAGTAAGGTAATTTCTGATAACCGAGTGTCAGCTTCAAGCTGGGAATCGGTTTGTATGCCATCCAGGCATCCAGCAAAGCAGGGAATTCGCCCGATCCTGAGGTGTAACCAAGTTGTGCAAAATCGAGTTGCATACGATATGACCATTGCGTTCCTCTGGTGCCTTGAATATTGAAACGGGCCGTACTCAGCGAAAACACATTTTTCTTTTTATTAAGAGGATTGCTCAAAACGTTTCCTACATGATTATTCGGATTGGATTCGTCCAGAAAACGTTGCTTGTAGATGCCGCTTAGCAAGCCTGAAAATTCGATGGAATTAACACCATTACTGAAAGAGGTTTGTGCTTCAGCTTGATGTAAACAGCATGCCATTATTGCAAGGGTAGTCAGTCTTTTTAAGTTCATTATTGAGGAAGTTGGGCTAAATTGAATTTATATATTTTTTGGTCTTTGTCGCTTTGAATCACAAGATGGCCTTGTGCATCAAAACAGATTCCTTCCGGATTGGTCAC
>CAIQUX010000243.1 GCA_903875055.1 uncultured Bacteroidota bacterium | reverse complement strand
GTTATTCCTTCAGTTATCGATACGGCACCTTGTCGATCATGAATAAACTGGGTATCAATTTCGGAGCGAGCGGCACACCTACTTATCAGGACCTGAATGTGAAGCTCAATTTCCCAATCAAACAAAAAGGGCAATTTTCGATTTTCTGCCTTGGTGGCAAAAGCGATATCGCCATTATCGACAATGGCGATGACAGTGCCAAATGGACCTTCGGTCGGGCGGGCAGGGATATTCATTTCGGTTCCCAATTCGGATTGATCGGGGCTTCGTTTCAGCAGAATGTGAACAAGACCTTCTTTCATAAAATTTCCGTTGGTGCCAACCTCAACAGTTCGTATAGTCGCTATGACACCATCGGTGAAGACCATGTGACTCGTGCTGCTACCTACCGAAATAAATTCATCGTCAATAAGTATATTCTGAACTATACAGCTACCAAACGTTTCTCATCGCGCAGCACCATGAAGGCCGGTTTCATTGTCACTGAAATGAAGATGAATCTGGTGGACAGCAATTTTTATCCCGATCAGAATATTTGGTACAATGAAGCTGAGTTTCGTAATGATGCTCAGTTGGTGCAGGGCTTTTGTGAGTATACCTATTCGCCAAGTAATAAGGTCAAGGTCAATCTGGGCGTACATTATATACAGTTTCTCCTCAACAATAGCAAGTCACTTGAACCAAGGGCCGGTATCAGTTATACGGTCAGTTCCAAACTACAACTAAATGCGGGTTATGGTTTGCATAGCAATTTGCAACCCATGTATATTTATTTCCTTCAGGCGAAAGACAGTTCGGGTCACAATTACAAACCCAATATCAATACCGGCTTCAACAAGTCGCATCACTTCGTGGTCGGTGCCGATTACACCATCAACAGTTCCTTACACACCAAGGCTGAAGTGTATTATCAGCGTCTGTTCAATTTGCCTGAAGAAATCAAGGGATCGGGTTATTCACCACTCAATCAGGGAGCCTCCTTCAACTTTACGTTTCCTGACCCATTGGAGAATCATGGTGTTGGCTATAATGCAGGTATCGATCTGACCATTGAGAAATTCTTCAGTAAGAACTTTTATTTCATGACCACAGGTTCGATCTATACCAGCAAGTATAAGGCCAGTGATAAGGTGTGGCGTAATACCGAATTCAATGGACGCTTTAATGTAAACTTCTTATCGGGAAAAGAATTCGTCGTGGGCAAAGCGGGTACTGCGAAGATCATTGCCGGTTTTAAATTCAATATTGCTGGTGGCAAATGGTATACACCTATCGACTCAGCCAAGAGTGCTGCCAAGCGACAATATGAAGGCATCGATGCCAAGACCAATACCCTTCAGTTCCCGACCTATCATCGTCTGGATATAAGGCTTGGTTTCAAGAAAAACATGAAGCATTACAATCATCAGTTTTATATCGACATCATCAATCTATACAATCAGAAGAATTCACTTGGATTCAGTTATATCCCTAAGACCGGTGAAGTGGTGAAGGAAACCAATCTCGGCTTTCTGCCTTTGTTTAATTGGCTAATTGAATTTTGACGGGACGACAGACGATAGACCGCGGACGATGGACGGCCGACGATGGACGGCGGTCGGCGGTCAATGGTCCGTGGTCATCCCCTACTCATTTCAACTTTCATAGACACTTTTCATTACCTTTGTGGCTACGAAAAATTATGAAAAGAATCTACTTCGATAATGCCGCTACAACCTCACTCGACCCTGAGGTCTTGAATGCGATGATGCCTTATTTTACTGAACAATTCGGTAACGCGTCGACGATCTATTCGTATGGTCGCGAAACTCGGATGGCCATTGAAAGTGCCAGAAAACAGGTAGCTTCAGCCTTGAATAGCAAACCCGGTGAATTGGTCTTTACCAGCGGAGGAACCGAAAGCAGCAATATGGCTATCACTTGTTCGGTCCGTGATTTAGGATGCAAGCACATCATCACATCGCCAATTGAACATCACGCAACCTTACATACCGTCGAGTTTTTAAAGTCAATGGGACAGGTTGAAGTTTCGTATGTCAAGCTCACGCAAGATGGCCATATAGATCTGGTAGACCTTGAGCATTTGCTTGAAGGTAGTCATGTAAAAACATTGGTCACTCTGATGCATGCGAATAATGAGATCGGCAATATTACCGATATCGCCTATGTTGGTGAATTATGCGAGCGATTTGGCGCAATTTTCCATTCCGATACGGTACAGACATTGGCGCACTTCCATCTTGATTTACAAAAAGCAAAAGTTCACTTTATCAGCGGTTCAGCGCACAAGTTTCATGGACCGAAAGGAACCGGCATTTTGTATACAAATCATTCAGTACAGATCAAGCCATTGATTCATGGTGGCGGACAAGAACGGAATATGCGTGCAGGCACTGAAAATGTGGCAGGCATCGTGGGTTTTGCCAAAGCCTTTGAACTGAGTATGCTGCATCACGATGAGGACATGGTGTTTATCCGTTCGCTGAAAGAATACATGAAAGAAAAATTAAGCAGCTCATTCAACGATGTCTTTTTCCATGGTGATACCGGAGAGAAAAGTTTATATACAGTCTTGAATGCCGGCTTCCCGATTAATGAGCGCACTGAAATGCTTAGTATCAATCTGGACGTAGCAGGAATTTGTGTATCGGGAGGGAGTGCTTGCAGCAGTGGAGCACAAGGCGGAAGCCACGTCATCAAAGGAGTTTATCCTCATGAACATCGTGTACCGATCAGGTTTTCATTCAGCAAACACAACACCTTTGAAGAAATCGATTCGGTCATTTTAAAAATTTCAGAATTCTTGTAAGACTAATTTGTTAGTTTTCAAATCACACTCTATATTTGCAGCCTTGATTGCCTGATGGTGTAAAGGTAGCACAGCAGTTTTTGGTACTGTTAGTCTTGGTTCGAATCCAGGTCGGGTAACTTTAAGTAACAATCGAAAGCCTCTATTTTAGAGGCTTTCCTTATTTTACAGTACTTTCAGGGTTTCATCGACTACACATATGTACACACAACTACCCATTTCAAACAATAAATGTGTATACAAATGTGACAACATTTCTAATCACTCATCATCTCTACCATGATCAAACTAAACCTGACTGTTACCATCAACACCCAACGTAAAGACAAAGATGGTCGTTGTGCCATCCGTATCCGGTCAACCATAAACAGAGTAAGGACTTACTACCCTACCGGCATCAGTGTGATTCCTGATCAGTTTGACGACAAAAAGAAGGAAGTAGTAAAACATCCGAACCGGGTACTTTTGAACGCCACACTCAGAAATAGGATGGCTGATATCGAATCCCAATTTATCGAACAGAACTTATCAGGCGATCAATCCAATGTTCTTATTCGAAACAAGGATATCCATTTCAAGGAGTATGCGGAGAAATTAATCGAAAAAAGGCTTTCCATTGAATCCAGAGATTCAATAAAGGTGAAACGATCAAGGTTACGAAAATTCAATGGGTACAATACCAGAGTTCGACTGAAGGATTGTACACCGAAATTATTGGAAGACTTCGAAAACTATTGTCGTAAGTCAGGAAATGCAGAGAACACAGTATCGAGTACCATGTCATTCGTTCTTGCAGTCATCCATTCAGCGTGGAGAGACGGCAGCATAAAAACAGACCCCTCCAAAGGGTTCAAAAAGGCCCGGTACAAAGATCCAGAAAGGGAGTACCTTACTGAAGAAGAAATCGACAAGCTTGAAGACTTTGTGATCACTTCTTCTGTTCATACCAACGAAGCGAACTGGTTTCTATTTTCATGTTATTGTGGACTCCGATTTGGGGATTTGTCCACGTTCAACAAGAAAGAGCAAATTGTCAATGACAAAATCATCTTAAGGACCACCAAATCCAAAACCGATATCTCCATTAAAATTCATCCTAGACTTAAGTTAGTAATTGAAAGACTTGGTCCAAACCTGAAGAGCACTCAGAAATACAATGACAAAATAAAACTG
>CAIQUX010000242.1 GCA_903875055.1 uncultured Bacteroidota bacterium | reverse complement strand
CATCTACTTCGCCGGCTGCAACTCGCAGTATATCAATACAGCTTCGTTTTGCCGGCTCGTACCTGATGTACTTCAGACTTTTTCAGCAAGCCCTAAATAAAGACTATTTGTGCCAAATGGGAGCCTGCGGTTTGAAATGTATGTTCAACCCTTTTTTACAGGATAAGAAAATAAATAGTGCTTTTTTCTCTTAGAATTGACAAATAATATGATTAAACAAAATATATTTGCCTTAAATTGCATGCATTTATAGTATATGGCAAATAAAAAGCATCTAAACCCTTTCTCTGAGCAATTGATTGTCGACCGTATGCGGTTCGAGAACCCGTGGTGGATGGATGGGAAAACAGATAAGGAGTATAATGATAAACCCCGCAGACTCTATTTTGATTTGTTTTATCCGCTTGTCGAAGATACTTCTGTCAACAGAGCCGTCGTATTGATGGGACCACGAAGGGTCGGTAAAACAGTGATGATGAACCATACGATTCAGCACCTTTTAGATATTCAAATAAATCCGAAAAAAATTTGTTTCATCAATATCGAAAATCCGATTTACAACAATATTCACCTCGAGCAATTGTTTAACAATGCCCGTAAGGCGACGGTGGAAACCGATCCAAAAGGGTGGTATGTTTTTTTTGACGAGATACAATATCTGAAAGACTGGGAAGTGCATCTGAAGGTGTTGGTCGACAGTTATCCGAAGACAAAGTTTATCGTGTCGGGTTCGGCAGCAGCGGCATTAAAATTGGCCAGCAGCGAAAGCGGGGCCGGGCGGTTCACCGACTTCATGCTGCCACCTCTTACCTTCAACGAATACATTTCGCTCAAGCAATTAACGCAGTTGATAGTGCCGTCGAGTATGCAATGGAATGGGAATACCGCTGAATTTTTCAGTTCGGTCCATATCAAAGAACTGAATCGTCATTTTATTGACTATATCAATTTCGGTGGCTATCCTGAAGTCATTTTTTCAGAAAAAATTCAATCGAATCCCGGCAGGTATATCCGAAGTGATATTGTAGATAAAGTACTGCTTCGCGACTTGCCGAGTTTGTATGGTATACAGGATGTACAGGAACTCAACTCCTTGTTTACAACCCTTGCCTATCATAGCGGCAATGAAGTTTCGCTCGAGTCGCTTAGTCAGGCATCAGGCGTAGAGAAATACTTATTGAAAAAGTATCTTGAATATCTTGAGGCTGCTTTTTTGATCCGTATTGTTCACCGGATTGATGATAATGCAAAGAAATTTAAGCGGACCAATTTTTATAAAATATATCTTACAAATCCAAGTTTACGCAGCGCCTTATTTTCTCCGATGGAGCCTACAGACAGTGCCATGGGCAATATGGTGGAGACCGCCATTTTTTCACAATGGATGCATCGGGAATGGTTTACCCCCTACTATGCACGATGGGATAAAGGAGAAGTGGATATGGTCGGATTGGATGAGAAGAAATTTAAACCGCAATGGGCGCTGGAGATAAAATGGAGTAATCGCTACTTTGAGGAACCCGGTGAATTGAAGCCCTTATTGCAGTTTTGTGAAAACAACAAACTAAATTCCGCATTAATTACTACGATTGATATCGAAGGTGTCAGGGTGCAGAGAGGAATAAAATTAAATTTTGTACCGGCATCAATCTATGCTTATGTTGTGGGTCATAATACCCTTGAGCAAAAACTAAAAAAGACAAAGTAAATGAGTATGACCACCACCAACACTTCCTCCATTGTTTCCAAAGTATGGGCCTTTTGCAACACGCTTCGTGATGATGGTGTGGGCTATGGCGATTATCTTGAGCAACTGACCTATCTGCTGTTTCTGAAAATGGCGGATGAATATAGTCGTCCACCGCATAACCGCAAGATGCCAATACCTGCCTCCTATAACTGGGAGTCATTAACCAAACTAAGCGGCGGTGATTTGGAACTGCATTATAATACCCTGCTTCGTGAGCTTGGGAAAGAGAAAGGAATCTTGGGACAGATCTTTATCAAGAGTCAGAATAAGATACAAGACCCAGCCAAGCTCTTTAAACTCATAGCCCTGATCAATGCCGAGCAATGGGTGCTGATGGGTGTGAAAGATAAGGGTGATATTTACGAAGGATTGCTCGAGAAGAATGCTGAAGATACCAAAAGTGGTGCAGGACAATATTTTACGCCTCGTCCGCTGATCAAAGCCATGGTAGAATGTCTGAGACCTGAACCGATGAAAACCATTGCGGATCCGGCTTGCGGAACAGGTGGTTTTTTTCTGGCAGCTTACGACTGGATGACCGATAATCATGAGTTGGATAAGGATCAGAAGAAATTTTTGAAGTACAAGACCTTCTTCGGAAATGAAATCGTGGCCGGAACCCGTCGTTTGGCTCTGATGAATTTGTTTCTTCATAATATAGGTGATATAGACAGTGAACAGATTTTTATCTCGCCTAATGATTCGTTGATTGCAGCATCAGAAGAACGCTATGATTATGTGCTGGCTAATCCGCCTTTCGGAAAGAAAAGCAGTATGACCTTTACCAATGAAGAAGGGGAGCAGGAGAAAGAAGACCTGACCTATAACCGTCAGGATTTCTGGGTTACGACCAGTAATAAGCAACTCAATTTTGTACAGCATATCAAATCGATGTTGAAGACAACAGGCCAAGCGGCTGTGGTATTGCCCGATAATGTATTGTTTGAAGGCGGGGCTGGTGAAACGGTGCGGAAGAAATTGCTCGAAACCACGGATTTGCATACTATCCTACGCTTACCTACCGGTATCTTTTATGCCAATGGAGTCAAAGCCAATGTATTGTTTTTCGATGGTAAGCCTTCGAGTAAGGATGTGTGGACAAAGGAAATCTGGGTCTATGACTATCGCACCAATATCCATCATACCTTAAAGAAGAATCCGCTGAAGCTGGATGACTTAAAGGATTTTATTACTTGTTACAATCCCAACAATAGGAAGAAGCGTAAAGAGCTGTACAACGCAGAAAGTAATCCTGAAGGGCGCTGGCGTAAATTCAGTTATGATGATATTATTTCGAGAGATAAGACCAGTCTGGATATAACCTGGCTGAAAGATAAATCACTGGCCGATTTGGATAATCTTCCCGACCCTGATGAATTAGCTTTAGACATCGTAGAAAATCTGGAAGCCGGTCTGGAAAGTTTTAAAGCCATCATAGCCTCGCTGAATAAATAGATTGAATCCATTTTAATTAGGGCCCGCTGAAAAACACTCAATTTAAGGATGATTTCATATTTCAGCGTAAAAGTAGTGCACTAAGGTGCATGACATTGTAGACAATAAGTTTAATAAGCTTGCACCTCAGACTTTTTCAGCAAGCCCTAATTATTTCAGTTACACTGAAGGATTCCTATTCAGGAATCTTTTATTGTTTCTATATGACCCTTAAATCAAAAAATCCCCGCGTTGGCAGGGATTTTTTGGCGGACCGGACGGGACTCGAACCCGCGACCTCCGCCGTGACAGGGCGGCATTCTAACCAACTGAACTACCGGTCCGTAGTTTGAAGGAGTGCAAAGATAATCAAGTTTTAAAATTATCAAAATCTTTCTAATCATCTTTCTTAAATGAACTATTTAATGTACGTTTGAGCTACAAAAAAAGTACGATGCAATATCTGGATTTTGAAAAACCGATCGAAGCTCTTTACGAGGAAATTGAGAAGATCAAGGAAGTGGGCGAAAAGACGAAAGTCGACGTAAGCTCCGCTACCAAAGAGTTAGAAGCCAAAATAGAAGCCACCCGCAAGGAGATCTATTCAAACCTCAACGATTGGCAACGGGTACAATTGAGTCGTCATCCAGAACGCCCCTACACCAATTTTTATATCTCAAGAATTTTTTCAAAATATCAGGAAATGCATGGCGATCGCAATGTACGCGACGATAAAGCCATCGTGGGCGGTTTCGCCCTCCTCAACGGCGAACAAAGTGTGATGGTGATCGGTCATCAGAAAGGTGTCAATACCAAGATGCGTCAGTTGCGCAACTTCGGAATGGCCAACCCTGAAGGCTATCGCAAGGCACTCCGATTGATGAAACTCGCCGAAAAGTTCAATAAGCCTATCATCACCTTCATCGATACACCCGGTGCCTTTCCGGGTCTGGAAGCGGAAGAACGCGGACAAGGCGAGGCCATAGCCCGTAACCTGTTTGAAATGATCAATCTGAAAGTCCCTGTGATCTGTATCATCATCGGCGAAGGAGCCAGCGGTGGTGCCTTAGGCCTAGGCATAGGCGACCGTGTGATGATGCTCGAAAATACCTGGTACTCGGTCATTTCTCCAGAAAGCTGTTCCAGTATTCTGTGGCGTACCTGGGATTTTAAGGAGACTGCCGCCGAACAACTGAAACTGACTCCCAAGCATATGAATTCCTTCGGCCTCGTGGATGGTATCATAGCCGAACCGCTGGGCGGGGCGCATACCTATCCCGAAGAAATGGCCGTCGTGATCAAGAAATACCTATTGAAAACCCTGAAGGAATTATCAGCTATCGATCCAGAGAAACGGATCACTGACCGTATCGAGAAATTCTCGAAGATGGGATTCTATGATGAAGTGAAATCATAATACAGGCTCTTTCAATAAACGACCGAAAAACATTTTAATACATCACCGTTGTCCTTTTTCAAGAAAATACAGGAGCGCATCATCCCGATTCAAACCTCGACTGCTGCCCCTTTATTGCAACCGAGTGAAGACATCAGACATGAGTTTGTCAATTTTTCGGGCACTTACCGTATCGGTATCAACTGTTATTATACCGACCTCATTGCACAGGACACCATTAGCGCTTATAAGAAGAAACTGGAGAATCTTGGCTATGAATGTGATGTGCTCATCTTTATCGACAAGAAGGAGAAAGATCATAATGTAGTACTGCAATCGTTCAATTGGGAAGACCTCGACCGTAAGACGATGTTGCCTCACAGTCCGCGTACAGACCGCTTTATGGCGAAAAAATATGACCTTTTGCTCAACCTCTTCACCAATAACTGTCCTCCCCTCCTCTACCTGTCCCATATGTCGCATGCACGTTGCCGTGTAGGTCCTTACCTAGATCATTTCAAACATTGCACGGATGTATTGATACCGATAGGACAGGATGAAAGCCTGGACGGACTGATCAATAAGATCAATAACACCTTAAATATAAAGCCGTATGAGCGCAAACAAATTTAGAGGAACCGGTGTGGCACTTGTCACCCCCTTCAAGAACGATAAGACTGTTGATTTTAAAGCGCTCGAAAAGCTGGTTGATTTTGTCATCGAAGGTGGAGTTGATTATCTGGTCGCTTTAGGAACCACAGCTGAAACACCAACCCTTAGCCATGCCGAAAAACTGGACATCCTTATCAATATCATCGAACGGAACAATCATCGTGTGCCTTTGGTATGCGGACTTGGCGGAAATAATACGCACGAAGTAATCAAACAATTCGAGACCTATCCTATGGAAAAACTCGATGCCATACTCAGCGTATCACCTTATTATAACAAACCTTCTCAGTCGGGCATCATAGCGCATTATAAAGAAATAGACAAACATTGTCCGGTGCCTATCATATTGTATAATGTGCCGGGTCGCACCGGCAGTAATATGTTGCCTGCCACCACGCTTCAGTTGGCGAATGAATGTGAACATATCACAGGCATGAAAGAAGCAAGCGGTAATATGGTACAATGTATGGAACTGGTTAAAAACAAACCGAAACATTTCACCCTGCTCAGTGGCGATGACAATCTGGCCATGGCTCAGATAGCTTGTGGCTTTGATGGCGTGATATCGGTGGCAGCCAATTGTTTCCCGAACGAATTTTGTGAGCTGATCCAATCATCGTTGAAGCATGCCTTTACCCATGCGCAGAAATTGCAATACAAACTGCTCGACGGACTGGATCTTTTATTTACCGAGGGGAATCCTTCAGGCGTCAAATGTGTATTGAGTGAACTGGGTATCTGTGAGAATGAACTTAGACTGCCTATGATGCCTGTCAGTCATGCCACACATGAAAGCATCAAAGGCTTTCTTAAAAAACTGGCCTGATGCATGACAAGATCATCCTTTTCGATGGCGTGTGCAAGTTCTGTCATTTCTGGGTGAAATTTGCCGGAAAAAGAGATCGGAAAAAGGTGCTTCGTTTCGCCTCCTTGCAAAGCGACACCGGACACATCCTGTTGAAACAATACAATATCCCAACAGACAAACTGAGTACGGTCATCTTTCTGGATGACGGAAAGGTGTATACACAATCTAGTGCCGCCTTCAGAATTTGCAAATACCTCGATGGTGCATGGAAAGCAGGTTATGCACTGAATATTATTCCTAAACCATTGCGTGATGCCGTATATGATCTGATAGGACGAAACCGCTTTGCCTGGTTTGGCAAATCAGAAACCTGTCTGTTGCCTACCACTGAAATGCAAGATCGTTTTCTATGAATACCAGTACCAACCTTACCGAACCCACTGAATTGAATGAGGGACAAATCCTGTTCCTGACCAAGATCTATCTGAAAAGAAGGAATCTTTGGGGTGCTGCTTTTTCAGGATCCATATTTCTGTTTCTGATCAGCAACTCAAATATTTTCAACAGAGTGATTGCTGTGCGTGACAAAGTAAGTGT
>CAIQUX010000241.1 GCA_903875055.1 uncultured Bacteroidota bacterium | reverse complement strand
CTGTTGGCGGGTCGAAATAGAAATCCCTTTCAGTGCGTTACGATTTTCTAAACAAGAAGAAATGAATTGGGGTATTAATTTCTACCGCAGCGTGCGTAAATTAAACGAAAGCAGTTATTGGAATAAGATTGATGTGCAGAAGCAAGGCTTCTTGGCGCAAACAGGTATGCTCACCGGACTGAAACATATCAATCCGCCCGTTCGTTTATTTTTATTTCCTTATATATCCACCGGATTTCTTCAACAGGAAGAGTCAAACGTTACCACGAAACGATGGTTACGTAGCGGAGGTCTCGATGTCAAGTATGGTCTCAATGAATCATTCACATTGGATGTGACATTGATCCCTGATTTCTCACAGGTCATATCAGATAATTTGATTCGTAACTTATCACCGTTCGAACAGCAGCTCAATGAGAACCGTCCTTTCTTTACTGAAGGAACTGATTTGTTCAATAAAGCAGCCTTGTTTTATTCACGAAGAGTCGGCGGCAAACCTGGCCGATATGATGAAGTACAATCTGCTTACAGCGATCATGACAAATATATCATTGAAAAAAATCCGAATGTGACTACATTGTTCAATGGATTTAAGATATCAGGTCGAACGAATAATAAACTTGGTATCGGCATATTCAATGCCATCGGCGCACCAATGAGTGCCAGGATAAAAGACAAGGCAACAGGTCAGGAAATTAAAATAGAAACTGAGCCTTTGACAAATTATAATATCCTCGTGCTCGATAAAGCATTGAAAGGCCAATCCAGTTTTAACTTTACCAACACGAGTGTATGGAGAAACGGCCCTGCACGAGATGCCGATGTCAGTTCCTTTATGCTTACCAAATTCAATAAGAAGGAATCCTATTCGTTGCGTCTATTATCGAAAGTAAGTATGATCAACTCGTTGCAATCGAGTATCGGTACGGCCTTAGGTATCGTCGTTGCGAAAACAAGCGGGAAGTTTACATTTAATGCCAGTGTCGACAGACAATCACCTAAATTCGATAAGAGCGATATGGGTATACAATTCGACTACAATAATTCAAATGCATCGTTGTCATTGAATTATAACGAAAACAAACCAGCGTCAAAGCATCTGCAATTTTACCGTATCAACCTGAGCCAGACTAGTTCAGAAAATGTCGTTCCTTTTGTCTTCAAGTCGTATCAACTGAATGCCAGTTATTTTATCTTGTTTAAAAACTTTGTGGATGTTACCTATTCTACAGAAACCAAACCCATCGCACCGATCGATTTTTATCAGTTGGGCGGTTTTGGTAAGCGTCTGAAACAATATCCGTATTGGTATAATTCCATCGACGGAAGTTCAGACAGTCGACGGAAATTATTCTGGTCATTTAATGGTGGTTATGGATTCGCGAATGAACAACATACCGGTTATGTGTTTTTGAATCAGGGACTTCGTTATCGTTTCTCACCCAAGTTGGATATATCTGTGAATGGAGAGATGACAAGGGACAATAAGAATATAGGTTATGCTTTTTATGACAATATCAATAATCAACCTGTAATAGGTCAGCGTGATGTCCGACAATACTCAGGCGAGATCAGCATGAAACTTAATCTAAGTCCGAATACGAATTTTACAGCACGCTTCCGTCATTATAATTCTTTTATAACCTATACGGCCTTCTATATAGTCGATGATAAAGGTGAATGGCGACATCAACCGGTCGCTTTTGAAAAAGGACATGATGAAAACTATAATCTTCAGAATGTCGATGTCTTTTTCAACTGGATATTCAGACCGGGAAGCAGGGTCGTGGTGAGTTATAAGCAATGGCTGAATGATGCGTATCTGTTAAATGAAAAGACTGGCAATTCGTATTTCAACAATGCCTATCAGTTTATCAAGACACCACATGCTTTTGAAGTCTCAGCCAGAGTCATCTTTTTCCTTGATTATAATCAGACAGGGAAGAGAAGGAGGGGAATGAGGAGTTAAGAGTTATGAGTTAAAAGGTAAGAGTTAATGCACATCCATTTATACCTGACGTATATAAACAACAAATCATCCCGGAAAATCTTTCGGGATGATTTGTTTTAAGAGAGTTGAGGAAGGAATTATCCCATTTTTGCCAGACCGGCTTTCACAGCGCCTAAGGCGTTGGCTTCACTCAGCATGGTGGTCATCTTGTTACCTTTGCCGTCAGTGCCTTGCGCCATATAACCGCCACGGGCTGTTTTGGTCACTACAGCATCCTGCATCAATACATTTTTTTCCTTTGTTTTCATGCAATATGCACGAATTGCTAAATCAGTAGACATTGTTTTGTTTTTTAGTTCATGTAAATATAAACAAATCACCATAGGAACATCCCAGAGTTATCATAGCTTATCCACAAATGAAAGGTGGTCTATCGGGCAATCAATATCTTTTTTGTTCGTACAATTTTATCACTGCTCACCTTGAGCATATAATATCCTTCGGGTAAATCAGATACTTTCATTGAAACGCTTTCGTTAGAAGCTCTGATGAAATGCATACTTTTCATCTTATGACCAATCGCATTGATCAGGTTAATTTGTATTTCTTTTCCAACGCTTCCTTTCATGAGTATTGTTACTTCATCTGCAACCGGTGAGGGATACGTAATCAGACTGGTCTCGCGATCAAGATCATTAACAGCAGCCGGTGTTATAATGGTATTCAATGTTGTATTGGTGACGATCGGGGCATTGAAATCAAAATAGATAGAAGCCGTATTCTTAATCTCATCACCTGGTATATTCCCGGTTTTCTGATGAACTCGATACGCGATAAAACCATGACTCAATGGTTCATTCGTGTTACTATCGGGCAGATTGATATTGTTGAACTTGAATCGCAATATGTTTCCGTTGAAGACTTCCACCATGTAGTTATGACTACTGGCCAATACTTCAAATGTATTGATATTGACCTTAGAAGATAGCGTATCAAGTATCTTGATATTCATGGCTTCTGATGAACCGGTATTCTGAAAACGAATCACATAATCCAGTACCGAATCGCTGCTGGTAATGCCACCAATGGAACCGATACCTTGCGGACTTACTGTTTTATCATTCGGGTCATATGCTGTGGACGTAAATTTATTGACACAATACGAATTGTTACTGAGATTTGAATCAACCGCACCAATCGGCATGACAGAGCCGCAACTTTGTATGTATAATCCCATCGGATATGATGACGGCGTATTGATGAAGATCTTTACTGGTGGATTATTCCAGGATAGATACGGCGAGATGTAACCTGGTGGTAATGCCATGATCCATGTCAACGAATCACCATTAGGTGTGCTTGTAATATTCGTTGGTGTCGGATTGGCATAATTGTATATCAATGAATCATTCAATACGAAGGATATCACTGCATTCACAGTATTGGCCGAATAGTTTGACGGAAAAAGTTTTATCCAGGCATCAGGTCCGCCAGGAACATAGCGCGTGCTGTACATCCATAAGTCAAGATCCACCTGATTGATGGTACTGTCTTTAAAATCGATATTGGTCAGATTCGCTGATGCAGGACTGAGTGTGACAGAAGTAGGTTGAGTACAAGCATTGGCAAAGATATAAGCCGGAAAGCTTTGAGAAATTGTATGACTTCCATAAGGGATATTATTGAATATATAATTCCCGGATAGATTAGTAAATGCTAAAGCTCCGTTTGATAAATGTAGTTGAATATTCTGCAAAGGGATATCACTGCCATTGAACATACAATCATTATTGCTGTCTGCATATAGTATACCTGTAATGCTGCCGCAATTGATGCCAAGGTTGGTGACTGAATCAGTAACGTACATGCAATCCCCGGCACTGTTACTTATTTTTACCGTATAAATTCCTGAAACAATATTGGCAAGGTCTTGAGTCGTATCGCCATTATTCCAAAGATAGGAAAGACCCGAAGAAGGGCTTGGCATAAGATCAAAGGCACCATCGCCTGCATAATAGCAAGTTTCGTCATACACCGAATCAGTGACAGTTACGCCGCTTAGTAATGCACTACCGGACACGATGGCGATCGTTGAGGCTGAACAACCATTTGAGTTGGTAACTGTGAGCGAATAACTTCCTATCGCGAGATTGGTATAGTATCCGGAGCCCAATACCATCGGCTGAATAGAATAGCTATAAGGTCCTGGGCCGGATGATGTACAAATAACCGAACCGCTTTGTCCACAAGACGCAGGAGTAACAGATGTCATTATCGTAAGTGGAAGCGGATTGATTAAGGTCGCCTGATTTGTCAATGTATTGCCTGATCCGTCTGTCGCCGTGATGGTATAACTATTTGCGGCAAGATTTGTATACGTGGCTGTCTGAGTTGAACTAGTGATGATACTATTCCCCGGGTTCAACACAAATGTGTAAGGTGCCGTGCCACCTCCATAATCGACCACGATTTCTCCGTCACTCAATCCATTACATGTTGGATTTGTTTGGCTTGTTATCTGCAGATTACATACGATATTATCAATTTTCAACGCTGTGCAACCGAGTGCATCTTTCGCCATTATAGTGTATGTGCCTGTACATAGATTATTAAATTTGTTATTCGGAGCAGCCGTGGTGACGATGGAATCGGCATAGTTCCATTGACCGGAACCCATGTAAATGTAGGGGTATAGATAATATTTTACATATCCAAGTCCACCCATAGTTATCGGTTTATCATTGCCATTGCAGGTACAACTATTCGTAATGACGGAGGTTGTAAAATAAATAGACGGATTGATGGTTATGGTAGCTATGGCCGAAGTAGCCGAACATCCTCCGGAAGCAGGAATGTAATTAGTAACGGTATAGGTTCCAGGTACGCTGGCAGACAAATCGATACTTCCGGCAGCCAATGAATTAAAGACTAAACCAGCAGGTGCTGAAGAGAAAATACCCCCAATTGCTCCAGGAGAATAGATCGGAGAAGGGTCAATTGAATTGCAATATAAAGGGCTAGTATAGCTAAAAGCCGCATTAGGTGCGGATAATACATAAATTAACTGCGTACTTGAATCTGCGCAAGGTCCCATTGTAAGATACTTCACTGTATAAGAACCTATAGCGCTGGAAGCTAAATAGATTTCGCCTGTTATAGCATTTATATTCAGACCCGCAGGCGATGCACTAAATGTTCCACCGGGTGCACCTATGCTAGTGGGAAACGGATTGGGCCCTGTTTGGCAATACGTGAACATCGCGTAACTGAACGAAGGATTATTAAACGGGATAGAAGTAAGACATCCAGTTGCCGTCGCACTCCCGCAGGTGCCATTAGCGGTCACTGTATAACAATAATTGCCCGCAACATAAGGCCCGCCTGCAATGGTCAATGAACCCATACTAAATGAATAGGTAACCCCTGCAGGTAATCCAGTTACTATGGCCGAAGTGGCTGTACCGGAAAGTGTGTACACAATATTGGTTATCATCGAATTTTGACAAACAGTTTGAGAATTTGATACGGGGTTAGAGGTCAATGAAACAAAGGCACTTGGATTAATAGTAATCGTAAAGCTTTGTGATAAACCGACACAATAGTCAGGCGCTGGTCCAGTAGGAATTACTGTGATGCTGGAAACCAACGGCGCAGCGGTATTATTGATCGCTATAAAAGAAGGAATATAACCCGTACCAGATGCTGCTATCCCAATGGAGGGATTAGAATTCATCCATTGAAATGTTGAGCCGGGAATATCGCTCGAAAAATACACGGGTGGTGTAGCAACATTATTGCATACAAACAAATCGGGCGGGTCTGTTAAAACAGGCGCCGAATGAAGGTGCGTAATCGTCATGACGACACTATCCATGCAAGTAGATGAATCAGTTACATATAAAGTATAACTACCTTCTGTCAAGCCGTTAAAGGTACCTGTCGTTTGAGGTGTACCCGCGTTTAAGGAAAATGTATAAGGAAGAAGACCACCAGTGGGATTGGCCGTGATGACACCATCATTGCCGTATTCGCAGCTGACATCGGTGACAACCTGATTGATAGTGAAACTGCATTGCGAAAAGGAAGGGATGTAGGCTAAGGCAATGCTAAGAAGTAGAAAGAGCTTTTTCATGGTAGTTTCCATTTATTATTAAATAAAGGTAGAAAGACTTTAACGTGCACACAAGTTATATTGTCACTGCAATGTCAAATTTGAAATCGATGACGCTTGATAAAATTTATACTTTTCCCTAAATCTATTATAAATAGTATTGTGAATGTGTAAACCTTTAAGTGATTTGTTTCTCGGCAACCCTGCACATTCAGGAATGAAAAAGCAATCATCAACTTCTTTTGTGCAAGGGACATGAAACAGTTACCTTACGTCACACCCAGAAAAAATTAAAGCATATTGAGTATCGCATTTTTTCAATCGCTACACATAATACACTTCCATCCCTTCAAACAACTTGTTCACTTCGATAGTTTTCT
>CAIQUX010000240.1 GCA_903875055.1 uncultured Bacteroidota bacterium | reverse complement strand
TGTTTCCAATTCATTCGTCATTGCTTTATTTCCATTCATTCTTGTTTTACTGTCATTCGTCATTACACACCTGAGAGAAGTCATTACATGCCTGTAAAAAGTCATTACACGCCTGAGAGAAGTCATTACACGCATATAAGAAGTCATTACACGCCTGCATTTTGACATTACGTCAGTGTCAATTTCCATTACACGCCTGCACGCTGTCATTGTGTCCTTGTAGATGATGCTTGCTTGAATTAAGTGTAAAATATCTTCTTTTTTGTTGATAGATGTGCTTCTTTTCCTGAACGAAACCTGACTGCAAATGGCCCCGCTAGCACTAGTGTATTTTAAGCACAAAGGCTGGCGCATTCTATATCAATTCCCAATGACGTGAGAATGAGGCATAAGAATTGAGCCGCTTCTCACGCTTTACTGAAATTTCAATGCATCAAATTGTATAATGAGTCTTCCAATTTGCCCCTTGCTACCTGATACAACTCTGACTTTTTCAGCAGATATTGCTTGGCTATATTTTTTAGTGCTTGGATGTCATCATGCGCTGATGTGTAACATTCTCAATATCCTTCGTACATTTGCGGAGTAATTGGTCTTTAATAGAAGCCGGCATTGTCCTGTCATTGGTGTCAATAGCTTCTTTCACGTAAATCGAAAACAATGAACCGAAAAATGAAACCCGAAAGCCTGATGATGTCCTATGGCTATAAACCTGAATTGTCAGAAGGCGCCATCAAATGCCCGATATTCCAAACATCCACCTTTGTCTTTAAAAGTGCCGAAGAAGGAAAAGCCTTTTTCGAAGTCGCTTACGGATTACGCGAACCGCATATCGGTGAGGAACTAGGACTTATCTATAGTCGCATCAACAATCCTGACCTTGAGATCCTTGAAAACAGGTTGACTCTTTGGGATGAAGCGGAAGCCTGCGCCGTATTCGAAAGCGGTATGTCGGCCATCACCACCGTGCTTCTTGAATTTCTGAAACCGGGTGATCTGATACTCATAAGCGGTCCTCTGTATGGCGGCTCCGATCACTTCATCAGGAAGATACTGCCTAAATTCGGTATCCATGTCGTGGCCTTTAAAGTCGGTCAATCCTATGATGAAATCATACAGATCGTCAACGAGACAGGCATGGCAGATCAATTGGCTATGGTGTATATCGAAACGCCTGCCAATCCAACCAATGACCTCATTGATATTGAAGGCAGCAAAAACATCGCCAGACATTTTTCGACGCCGGAAAAGGAAATTTATCTCGCCGTCGACAACACGTATATGGGACCATTATGGCAACATCCTCTAAAGCATGGTGCTGATCTGGTGCTTTATTCAGCCACCAAATACATCGGAGGTCACAGTGATGTGATTGCAGGTGCTTGTCTGGGTTCGAATGAACTGATTAAGCGCGTCAAAGGCTTACGCACTTTTTTGGGCAATATGGCCAGTCCGAACACAGGTTGGTTATTGTTGAGAAGTCTCGAAACCCTAAAGGCTAGAATGGATATACAGGCATTCAATGCAAACAAGGTAGCCGAATATCTCAATCATCATCCGGACGTCGAAAAAGTTTATTTTCTGGGCAACCTCACCGAAAGCAATGGTGAACAATATGCCATCAAGCAGCGACAATGTCTGTCTAACGGTGGCATGATTTCATTCGATGTCAAAGGTGGAGAGCATGAAGCCTTTGTATTTCTGAATGCCTTACGATTAATCAAACTGGCGGTCAGTCTGGGTAGTACTGAAAGTCTGGCTGAGCACCCAGCAACCATGACGCATATCGATGTAGATGATAACCTGAAACAACAACTCTCCATTACAGAAAAAATGGTACGACTTTCGATCGGCGTTGAAAACCATGAAGACATCATCGAAGACATCAGACAGGCATTGGAGAAAGTACATAAAGGTAAGGTTCATGAAACCGAAGCGATGGAAAATGGCAGCGCTTACAACTAAATTGAATTAAGCTTTTTACTCTTTCACGAATTTGGTCACATAGGTCGTTTGCCCTTGTATCTCCAGAAAATACACACCGGATGGCAATGCTGATGTATTGATAGACTGGGTTAAGGAATTGTTCCTGCGATTTTCACTCAGCACGAACTTACCGACCGCATCCAATACCGTAACATGAAGATCAGAAGCCGGTAGCAATTTGGCGAATTGTATATTCAATTGATTGCGTACAGGATTAGGTGACACGGTGAAGGGAGTATTGTTTTGTTCCACTGAAAACGCTGAAAGAGCCACACCATTGATGATGATATGATCGAAGATGGCGTCATTGATCGTACTGTCTATATGACTGCAATTAGCAAGACCTACGTACACCGTATCGCTCATATTGATGGTCGCAGTATTCAATATGTTCCAGTTGGCACCATCGATTGAAAAATACGAGGTGATTGCCGACCCAACACGTTCCAGCATGACCCAACCCGGTTCTTTTCCTGCCGTGTCCACATTGGCACTATTGCCACCTGTGGCATCACGCCATTGATTAGCAAATCCATTACCTGGCGTTAAGGCACACATCGAATGTTTTGAATTTGTATTAAGCGATTCTCTGATCATCACACCACCTTTAGCCCAACCGTAGATATTACCGATATGTTTCACTCGTGCACTGATGGTGACATCGCCATGTACTTTCTTATACAGGAAATGAAACTGATCATTCTGATCCCAAATATCCGCACCGCTTGCATAAATCGTATAACGTTGATTGACCGCATCATAACAGACGCTTCCTGCTGCTCCAACCGAACCGATATCGCTGTGATTATCAAAGTCATTATTCATAGGATTCGATGGCGTGTTAAATGTCGCTTTATCACTCCAAAGACTTGAATCAGGGCTGCATTTTCCTCTGACTCTGACTTCATAACTTGAACAACCGATATAGGAAGATATGAATGCAGTATTCGTGGCTGATGTGAATTTGGTCCAAGGCATAGTACCGATTTCACGATATTGAATTTCATATTGAGTGGCGCCCGTATTATTCCAATTGATAGTGACATTACTTCCAGAAAAACCGGTGCCTGAAATGACGGGTGTCGCGCATGTATGTGGGTTCTCAAGTTTGGTTTCCCACACTCCTCTACCGAAATAGGAAACATAAACACGTGCATCGGAACCTCCATCATTGAAATACATGATATCCTTAATAGAAGCGATTGTTGGCAACACACCTGAATAATTGACCCAGTCGGCCATGCTGCTATTCCTGTAATAAACACCCGATGCGTTACCAACATACAAGCCATTATTACCACTATACTCATCAAGGAATATTTTCATTTGGGTTACCACAGGTAAAGTGCCGGAATAATCAGTAAAAGCTAATCCGCCATCTGTTGATTCATATACCTTCTTATTGAGGATGATAAAAATGTGATTAGTATCTGTGGCAGAAATCACGATATCAGTATTGGTAGAGGAAGTAGGTAAGGTAGTCATGACAAATGTTGGTGTTGCATTCAAGGCATCATGACTGATATAAAATTTATTATTGATGCTATAGGCAAAAATATTCGGATGCAGACGGCAAACGGCCATAGCTCTGATGACAGAAGTGGATGTAGTAATCTGAGTCCAAACCGGCGTTGACTGTGACAGGTTTTTAGTCTGCCAGATCGTATTTCCGCTGATATACGCCAGATTCTGATCATCAGGAG
>CAIQUX010000239.1 GCA_903875055.1 uncultured Bacteroidota bacterium | reverse complement strand
TTCAATTACTTTACTAAATTATCTGAAGGTTTATTCCAGAAGTTTCACTTCCACTTCATCGAATGGAGAAAGAAAGCCTATATCATTTCTTTGTTCGTGTTAATCATGGGTATCGCTTCATTATTCAATGGATTCGATTATGGTGTTGAATTTGCAGGAGGAAGAAGTTATACGGTCCGTTTGGATAAGAATGCATCTACTACTGCGGTAAGAGAGCAACTGAAAGCTAATTTCGATGAATATCCGATTGTAAAAACGATCGGTAATGCCAATCAGGTGAATATCACTACTTCGTATAAGATTAAGGATGTTGCTCTCACTGTCGAACAAGAGGTTCAAGGCAAGTTGTATGATGGTCTTAAGAAGGGTGGTTTCATTAAAGGTAACGTGACTGAAGATGAATTCAAATCAAGTTATATCCAAAGTTCTCAGACTGTATTACCTACGATCTCTGATGATTTGAAGAAAGGAGCCTTATGGGCCACCTTCTGGTCACTGTTGCTGATCTCCATTTATATCTTCATCCGATTCAGAAAATGGCAGTATGCAGTGGGTACCATCGTGGCCTTGTTGCATGACGTGTTAGTTACTATAGCTGTATTCTCTTTCTTACGACGCGTGGTACCGTTTGCATTGGAAATAGACCAGCACTTTATCGCTGCGATATTGACGGTAATCGGTTTCTCAATGAATGATACGGTAATCGTATTTGACAGGATCAGAGAATATTTCCGTAAGAAAGTGGGTATGTCTAAGACTGACGTTATCAATTCGGCTATCAACGATACCATGAGCCGTACTATCATGACTTCATTGACCGTATTCATCACCCTCTTGATTTTGTTTATCTTCGGTGGTGAGGTCACAAGAGGTTTCGCCTTCGCGATGATGATTGGTGTGGTTACAGGTACTTACTCATCTATCTTCGTGGCTGCACCTATTCTGGTGGATCTGGATAAGACAGACAAGCTGACGAAAGAAGAAGATAAAGAACAACGTATTAAAGACTTGAAAGAAATGGCATAATAGTCGTTCATATTAGTAAAAAAGACCCGGTGTTGCCGGGTCTTTTTTTTAATGTACAGTAATTTGGACCCATCGAATGCTCAAAAGCCCGATTGAATAGCTCATAGTATCTGTGATTTTGATACTTGCATTATCTAAGTTGATGTTGCTGAAAAACACTCCAGTAAAGTCTATCCAATATTTTAAGCAAGTAAAGGAATGCTAAGGTGGATCCATAACCGGGATGCTTTTTCTTGAAGGGAGGTGTAATTGGAATACAAGCCTCTGTCTTTTCTTTATTACCGCTGATGAGATTCTTTAACGGCAGTGATTCGGGTTGTGTGTTGGCTTTTACATTCACACAGGCATTCTTAAAGGTATTCAGCTTCTTCTTTCTGGCTTTTTTAAGTTGCCATAAACAAAGGCATTGCTGCAAAGGATGTGCTCTCTATGATAAAGAGAAACAGGATAAATATATATCATATATGTTGAATTTGAGTCATGGAGATATTCATCTCAGATGAAACGTAATTAGTCCTTTGATTTTGTTCTACATTTTAGTGGATGTAAAGCAGATTATTTAATTTTCATCCTGCCAACTTGTAAGAATTCCATTTTCAAAATAGAGGTACCTTTTCTTATAAACCCATTGTTCATCTTTCCCAGATGAATCGGTACTTGCATTAACTTTGTCAGGTCTC
>CAIQUX010000238.1 GCA_903875055.1 uncultured Bacteroidota bacterium | reverse complement strand
GAACGTCGTTTCCAACGTGTGATGGTCGATGAACCAAGTATCGAAGATGCGATTTCAATCCTTCGTGGTTTGAAAGACCGATACGAAAGTCATCATCATGTGCAAATCAAGGATGAAGCGATTATCGCAGCGGTTGAATTGTCAAGCCGTTATATCACCGATCGTTTTCTGCCGGATAAAGCCATTGACCTGATTGATGAAAGTGCAGCTAAGTTGAAATTGGAAATCAATTCGATGCCCGAAGAACTCGATGAACTGGAACGCAAACTTCGTCAACTCGAAATCGAACGTGAAGCCATCAAGCGTGAGAATGATGAAAAGAAAATGAAAGAGCTTGGAAAGGAAATTGCCAATATTTCTGAACAACGCGATGCTTTCAAAATACGTTGGCAGCATGAGAAAGAAGGGATCGATGCCATTCAGAATATCAAGACCACCATCGAACAATTGAAACTCGAAGCCGATCAGGCCGAACGTAATGGCGATTTCGGAAAAGTGGCAGAGATCAGATATGGAAAAATAAAGGATCAAGAAAGCATGCTGGCACAAAAGAACAGTGAGATGGAAGCTGAAGGATTGGTGCATAAACGTCTTTTGAAAGAAGAAGTGGATGCGGAAGATATTGCAGCTAACGTGGCCAAAGCCACCGGGATACCTGTCTCCAGAATGTTGCAAAGCGAAAAGGATAAATTATTGAGTCTCGAAGAACATCTGCACCAACGGGTAGTCGGACAGGAAGAAGCGATTACAGCGGTGGCCGATGCCATACGACGCAGTCGCGCTGGTTTGCAGGATGCGCGAAAACCAATAGGTTCCTTCATTTTCCTTGGAACAACCGGTGTCGGCAAGACCGAATTGGCCAAGGCGCTCGCTGAGTTTTTATTCGATGATGAAGGTATGATGACCCGAATCGATATGAGTGAATATCAGGAGAAACATAGCGTAAGCCGACTGGTGGGCGCGCCTCCGGGATATGTAGGTTATGATGAAGGCGGTCAACTCACTGAAGCGGTTCGTCGCAAGCCTTACAGTGTAGTGTTGCTTGATGAGATCGAGAAGGCACATCCTGATGTGTTCAATGTCATGCTGCAGGTATTGGATGATGGTCGTTTGACCGATAACAAAGGTCGTGTGGTGAACTTTAAGAATACCATCATCATCATGACAAGCAATATGGGTAGCCATATCATACAGGAGAATTTCGAAAAGGTGACAGAAAAGAATAAGGAAGCCGTTGTCGATAAGACCAAAGTTGAAGTGATGAATCTGTTGCGACAAACCATCCGGCCTGAATTCCTGAACCGTATCGACGAAGTGATCATGTTCCAACCGCTGATGAAGAATGATATCAAAGGTATCATCACCATTCAGTTGAAACAATTACAAAAGATGCTGAAGGAGCAAGACATCGAATTGGAATTCACCGATTACTCACTCGATTATCTTGTTGAGAATGGTTTTGATCCTCAGTTTGGTGCTCGTCCATTGAAGCGTCTGATACAAAAAGAGATTATCAATCTGCTGAGTAAAAAGATCATCGCCGGCGATATTCATAAAGACAAACCTATTGTGGTCGATGTATTTGATGGGGTAGTGGTGTTGAGAAATGAATAAATAGTTGGTCTTAAGATTGTCATTTGAAATTGGTAAAGCCGGTAAGAACAATCTTGCCGGCTTTTTTTAATTGATCCGTTCTACATGAGAAACCTATTTTATCAGCGCATGACTACAGCAACTGGATAGTCCATTTCGATAGAAATGCTTGAAATGGCCGCTTAATCATCATCATCATCTTAGTGAGATTCCCGATTTTTATATATGATTTTGCAATTCGTTTTAAAGAAAAAAGCCAACTTGTCATATTTAAACTTTTAGCATAGTTTTGGATGGTCAAATAAAAAACATTTTATGAACCCAAACGAATTTAATAGGTATGCTGTAAAGCATCATGGTATCAGCAGTGCCACTTTGCACAATTTTACCTCGCACATGAATAGGAATGTCACTAATCTCACTCCGTATATCATTGAAGAACGCCCGATGAACGTAGCCTCAATGGACGTGTTTTCGCGTCTCATGATGGATCGTATCATTTTCCTGGGTGAAGGTATCAACGACTATGTAGCCAATATCGTCACGGCTCAGTTGCTGTTTCTTGAAAGCGTTGACCGCACCCGTGATATTCAGATGTATCTCAATAGCCCTGGTGGTAGCGTATACGCCGGATTAGGAATTTATGACACGATGCAGATCATTCAGCCCGATGTCAGCACGATTTGTACAGGTATTGCTGCAAGTATGGCAGCCGTTCTGATGTGTGCCGGTGTCAAAGGGAAACGTACTGCCCTGAAACATGCCCGTATCATGATTCATCAACCTTTAGGTGGTGCAGAAGGTCAGGCAAGTGATATCGAAATCACTGCCCGCGAAATCGGTAAGTTGAAGAAGGAATTATATGATATCATTGCATTGCATAGCGGACAAAAATACTCCAAGGTCGAAAAGGACAGTGATCGTGATTACTGGATGACAGCCGAAGAGGCAAAGGATTATGGTATGGTCGATGAGGTGTTGGTCAAGCATCCAAAGAAGGAATTGTAGAAAAAATAGGAATATCAAAAGAGGCGGGTCAATGACTCGCCTCTTTTGATTTATGCAGTTGACTGGAGATCCCTATTTCAAGGTAAGTAATGTATGTGTCTGCGCAATGTTTTCTTCCTTCTCAACAATGTGCAATCCTGCCTTGTTGATAAGCGTTTCAAATACACGGCTGTCATACATCTGACTATTGCCATTGGCGATAGTAGTGAAATATAATGAAGTCATCTGCAACGAATACATGGAAGCATGGAAAGGTTGATTATCCCAGAATGTTTCGTTGATCAGAATCTTCCCATTCGGTGCCAAGGCTTTTTTGCATTTGGTCAGGATGGCCATGATTTCAACATCTGAAAAGCAATCCAGGAACTGGCTCATCCAAATCACATCATAGGTGCCAGGAAGGTCAATGTGATTGTTTAGCATATTATGTTCGATCATCGTAAAACGACCGTCATATCCTTTTGCTTCCAGATTGGCTTTAGCCACGTCAAGTTGCTTGCCCAAATCTACCAGATTCATATGGATATCGGGATTGTATGAAAGACACTGCAACGAAAATTTTCCGGTATTGGCGCCGATGTCGAGTATACGTGTCGGATTGGATTCAAACACCTTAGGCATCACTAGTGGGAAAACATGATCGGAATAATAATGATCAAAATCAAACCAGCTTTTTTCCTGCAAAGGTGTCAGTTGAGTCAGTCCTTCATAGATAGTTTTCCAGGGGCCTAAAAAAGGCAGGCCTTTCGGTTTACCATCTTCAATCGATTCTTTCAGTTTGCCGGCACCTTCATAACAGATATCCCGCATGAAATTCGTATTTATATTCACCATGGCATCGGTGATGAACAGGCTGCCAGTCTTGGTGATAAAATATCTTCCTTCTTCTTCATACAACAGGCCGATTCCGATACCGGCTTCGAGTAAGATGCGCACTCCATACTCACTGATGGATGCTTTCTCTTGAATAGATTCGAAGGGAAGTCCTTTACTCTGTTCCTGAATATGATGCAGGATGCCATAATCTCTCAGCAGAACGGAAGCCTGAAAAGCATAAGGGGCGAACGAAATGAAATGGGCCTTTTCAAGGGCTGTGAATGCGTGATAATCCTTGTCTTTAAAAAAACTCAGATCTGACTTGTTTCTTCTCATGGAAATATTCTGTACGTTGTAAATATAGAAGCCTTCGCCCATACTTGAAAAAAAAAGTTGATAGGGCTCTATGTACGCTTTAAATCAGACTTAAAGCCGACATTATAAAAGATAACATTAAGGTAAACTTAGCTACTCTATCTTTGGCCGTCTATATGAATAAAAAAGTCGTTCATTCTAAACTCATCCGAGATATAAGCTGGTTGTCTTTTAATGCGCGTGTCTTGCAGGAAGCAAACGATAGCTCAGTTCCGTTACGCGAACGACTTCGTTTCCTCGGTATCTTTTCCAATAACCTCGACGAATTCTTCCGTGTGCGGGTAGCCACCCTCAATCGTATGATGAAATTCGGTAAGGCTACCAAACGTTTTCTCGAAGATAAACCCAGTGATATCCTTCATAAGATTCAATCCATTGTGATGAATCAGCAAAAAGATTTCGAACGGATTTACAATGAGATTCAGGTTGAACTTAAAAAGGAAAAAATTGCCATCATCAACGAAAAACAATTGACTAAGATTCAGAAGGAATTTGTCGATAGCTACTTTAATGAAAAGGTGCGTACCAATATCGCACCTTTGATGATAGAAAGTATACGCGAATTGCCTCTGCTTCAGGATAAATCGATCTATCTGGCCTGTTTGCTTACCAGCAGCCAGAATTCCTTCATGAACAGCTATTCGCTCATCGAAGTGCCTACTCAAACGCTTCCTCGTTTTGTCATCCTGCCTTCCAACAAGGGCGAAAAGAATATCATCCTGCTTGAAGATATCATCCGTCACTGTCTGCCTAAACTGTTCACCCAATTCGGTTTCGATACCTTTGAAGGGTATATCATCAAGGTCACACGTGATGCGGAACTGGATATAGATAATGATATCAATACCGATCTCATTATGAGTATCGAAAAAGGGCTGAAGAATCGTAAGAAAGGCAAGGCGGTCCGTCTGGTCTATGATAAAAGCATCCAGAAAAATCTGCTCGATTATCTAGTGAAATTATTAAGTCTAAACCGAAAGGATCATCTGGTGCCCGGCGGTCGTATTCATAATTTCAAAGACTTCATGGATTTTCCGACCGAGGTTTTTGAGAAACGGATTACCCGCAATAAACCTTTTGTTCATCCGCTGCTAACACAACCGCTTCGCATCCTTGATGTCCTCAATAAGCGCGATGTGATGCTTCATTTTCCCTATCACTCGTTTGATTCCATCATCGATCTGTTGCGCGAAGCGGCCATCGACCCTTTCGTGGAATCGATTAAAATTACCTGCTATCGTCTGGCTAAGGGATCTAAGATCATCAATGCCCTGATCAATGCTGTGCGGAACGGAAAGAAGGTTACTGTCGTTCTTGAACTCAGGGCCCGGTTTGATGAAGAAGCCAATCTAAAATGGAAACGCGCACTCGAAGAAGAAGGGGTAGATGTAAAAGTTGGATTACCCGGTATGAAAGTACATGCCAAGCTTTGTTTGATTTCAAAACGAGTCGCCAAGACACTGAAACATTATGGTTTTGTAAGCACAGGTAATTTAAATGAATCGACTGCCATGTTTTATGGCGACCATTGTCTGCTTACCTCTGACAAAAGAATCGTTTCGGATATAGCGAGAATATTCAATTTTATCGACCGGCCTACTGATCTTAAACTTCTGGGGGCTTGTAAGACGCTGATTGTTTCTCCGTTCAATACCCGAAGTTTTTTTCTGGAGAAATTTAAGACTGAAATCAAACATGCATCAGCTAAAAAATTATCCGGATGCATACTTAAACTCAACAGTCTAGCTGACGATGCCCTGATCGATCAACTTTATATGGCCGCAAATGCAGGGGTCGATTGTAAAATCATCATACGAGGTATCTGTTGCGCGCTCACGTCGAATAAGAAATGGTCTCATCCTATCAAAGCCATCAGTATTGTCGATGAATTTCTCGAGCATGCCCGTATCCTCTATTTCAAGAACAATGGCAAGGACGATATGTATATCTCCAGCGCCGATTGGATGATCAGAAATATCGATTACAGGGTAGAGGCCACCACTCCTGTTTTTAATCCGGAGATCAAGACCGAACTTAAACATATTCTTGATATTCAGCTAAGTGAAAATGAGAAGGCCCGTATCCTTGATAATCATCAGCTAAACCACTATGTCGAAAAGTCCGTCGCTCAGCCTTCCATCCGTTCTCAGGTGGAAATTTATAATTACCTGAAAGGGAAGAAGTATTAAGTGAATAATTCAATTATCTTGCGATGAATACTTCAACATGCGATTAGCAGCTATTGACATAGGCTCCAATGCAGCCCGTTTATTGATCAGTGATATCACCGTGTACAAAGACGGCAGTCTCGATTTTACCAAAGTCAATCTCGTACGGGTGCCCTTGCGTCTGGGTTTTGATGTGTTTGAAAACGGTTTCGTGTCTGAACGTAAACGACTTGAACTGCTCGAAACCATCAAAGCCTTTCGCCACCTGATGAATGTCTATCAGGTCAAAGGACTGAAAGTATGCGCCACATCGGCGATGCGTGATGCGAAAAATAATACCGAAATCGTACAGGAGGTTTTTGATGCCACTGGTATTCAGATCAATATCATCACCGGCAGCGAAGAAGCCCAGATATTATACGAAACTCATCTGGCCGAGAATATGGACAACAAAAACATGTATCTCTATATCGATGTAGGGGGCGGTAGTACCGAACTCACCTTTTACGGAAAAAACAAACAGGTCATGAAGAAGTCCTTCGACCTGGGTACCATCCGTTTACTGAAAGACAAGATCGATGAGGATATCTGGGATGATGTGAAGACCTATGTCAAAGGCATCAAATCCAACCTGCCTATCGTGGCCATCGGTTCTGGAGGCAATATTAATAAGTTGTTTTCCATTTCGAAACGAAAACCGGATAAGCCGCTTACGCTTGACATGCTTCGAGAATATTATAAGGAAATGAGTGTGCTTTCGGTCGAAGATCGTATCCATCGATATGGGTTCCGACAAGACCGGGCGGATGTGATCGTACCCGCCTTATTGATCTATACTTCTGTGATGCGATGGGCAGGTATTACCGAAATTTATGTTCCTCAGATCGGTCTTGCCGACGGATTGATCAGACTCCTTTATCAGGAAATGAGTTTTACGAGTTTGATGGGAGTGGGGAAGGCGTAGCGAAAGAATGATTCAGTGCGGCCAACTGCATTGAACGGAGTTGGAAAGATTCTTCGAGCAGCGGGATACAGGATCTAATCCTGTTTATACAGCCTACTTTCCAGTCTCAAAAAGAACGACCAGAAGGGTCAGGTATTCCAACAGGACCACAATGATCAACTACATGCACACAATGACAGTGTGCAGACGTGTATTGGAAAATGACACTGACGTAATGACAAATTGCATCCGTGTAATGACTTTTTACAGGCGCGTAATGACTTCTCTCAGGCGTGTAATGACTTTTTACAGGCGCGTAATGACTTCTCTTAGGTGTGTAATGACTTTTTACAGGCGTGTAATGACTTCTCTTAGGTGTGTAATGAAGAATGACAGCCAAACAACGATCTCTTGCTTTTTTTGAAACGGTGCCGTGAATCATTTTTTGAGAGAATTCTCGTCCGCAGGCCCTGTGGGACGGCTCTTTGTGAGTTAGTCACTGTGCTCAGAATGTGAGGCATCAATGCCAGAAAGACTAGGTTTTCACACGTCAAATAGCGTCAACAGGTCAAAATACCTCATTAACCGATAAATAATTGGATTATTCTGATTTTTGGCTAAGTTTGTGCGAAATAAACACACAGGTTATGAGTTTACTGAACAGTCTTTTATTGAGTATGCCGGGTGGCAGTGAGTGGATCATTATCGTTTTAGCGGTATTGGTACTTTTTGGGGGTAGAAAAATACCTGAATTTATGCGTGGACTGGGTAAAGGAATGCGTGAATTCAAAGATGCCAAAGACAATATCAAGAATGAAATTGAAGCCGGTATGAACGATTCAACTGAAAAGAAGAAAGACTAGGCGTGGTTTTTGTAGTATGTTAGTTTACACGATGAAGATGATTAGAATTCGGAAATTTCCCTTTTTATATATACTGACTCTCTTTTTTAGCATCACAAGCCTAAATGGCTTGGCCGAAAGAAGGGACAGTGTCACTATAATTACCGTTACCGATATCAATCAGATTCCAAAGAATGCGATTATTCAGCGCTTGACTCCAAAACCTGAGGCCGACAGCAGTCGTTTCGTGCAACGACTCTTGGTCGATAACAGCGAAAAACCTAAGAACTATGCAAGCCTCAAAGTCAATAAGTCTATCTATGGCTCCTATACCGACTATATCATCGAATATGTAAAGAGCTATCATGAAAATCATGGCGACCATATAGCCATGATCAAATCACGTAACAAAGGTTATTTCTCCTTGATCGATAATGTGATGAAACGTTACGGTCTGCCTAAAGAATTGAAGTCGCTGGCTATCATCGAATCCGCTATGAACTGTAATGCTATTTCTCCTGTAGGTGCGGTTGGTCCTTGGCAGTTTATGGCTGGTACGGCTAAGGAACTTGGTCTCCGTGTCGATAAACGCATCGATGAACGCAGGGATTTTTATAAGAGTACAAATGCTGCGGCACGTTATCTGAAATATCTTCATAGTATTTTTCACGATTGGTTTCTGGTGATCGCTTCTTACAATTGCGGCCCGGCACCTGTCTTACGTGCTATCAATAGCGGTAATGGTCATAGCTTTTGGGATATCAAACCTAAGTTGCCTAAGGAAACTCAAAATCATGTGATGGCGTTCATCGCTACAAGTTCATTTCTCGATAAGGTGTTCAATGTATTAGGGTTGGGTGAAATTCCTCGAGGAGCCAAAGCACCTAAAGCTGATTTCACAGCGCTTCGCAGCGGCAATTTTGGAAAAACGGATAATGATCTGGATATCAGCGAAAACAACGAAAAAGATAAACAATCCTTCTCGGCAGAAGAATTAGATAAGATGGCTATCCTGAAAGTCAAAGGAAGCTATACCATCAATGCCATTGCAAGAATATTGGATGAGGATCCGGTTCGTTTGAAACGATGGAATCCGGGTTTTGATACTGAAATCGCTTCGGCCCTCACACCGATTCATCTGAGAATACCTATCGATAAGTTAGAACAGTTTATCATCTTGAAAGATAAGATCATGAACGAGTCTAAAAAGGTCTATTAAGCCACATGTCACGTTACTTTATTGAAGTAGGGTATAAGGGAACCGCCTTCAAAGGTTTTCAGATACAGGAAAATGCGCAGACCATACAGGGCCAGATTAATCAGGCACTTCAGATCATCCTTAAGTCAGAAATAGAAACCACCACCAGCAGTCGAACGGATGCGGGTGTACATGCCCATCAGAATTTCCTTCATTTTGATACGGATCGCATCCTGACAGCCAATATGCTTTATAATCTGAATGCTGTCATTTCGCAGGATATCGTGGTTCGTTCGCTTTATCGGGTAACGGAGCAGGCACATGCCCGATTCGATGCGTTGTCAAGGGAATACGATTATTATATCATTCAGAAGAAGGATCCGTTTCTCAGAGAAACATCGCATTTCTATCCCTTGCCGGTAGACATCGAAATCATGAACAAGGCGGCTGATATTTTACTTCAGACAACTGACTTCTCCTCCTTTGCCAAACGACATAGCGATGTTCATAATTTCAATTGTTCACTCAAGGCGGCCCGATGGATATGGAACGAACGCAATCAATTGGTTTTTCATGTCGAGTCCAATCGTTTCCTTCGCGGCATGGTAAGAGCCTTGGTCGGTACACAACTTTTACTCGGCAGGAATAAGATTTCGTTTGATGAATTTCAACAGATCATCCTGTCTAAAGATTGCACGAATGCCGACTTCAGCGCACCGGCTCATGGCCTCTTCTTAGCTAAGGTCAACTATCCGTCAGAATTATTGGCATATCCTATCCTTCATTCCAAATAATTTCTTTTAATTACGGGATTCAAGTGTCATATTTATGCCCTGATTATGAATATCTATCCGAAAAATTTAGCTGAACAGGTCGACTTTAATCATATACTGCAACGAGTGCACGATTATTGTTATTGTTCGAAGGCCAAACAGCTGGCTATTGAATTATCGCCATCAGCTTCATTTGCCATCATTCGCTTACAACTGACTGAAACAAACGAGTTTCTTTTGGCCATTCATAAAGGCGATCCGCTTCATGTATCGAATTTCCCGGATATTGAAAAGGAATTACAATTACTCACTATTGAGAATTCGGTCTTGTCGACGCAACAGATGACCAATATCCGAAAGGCAGTGACGATTACCAACGAATTGATCCGTTTCTTCAAGGACAAAGAAATTGTGTATCCCTATCTGAAGAAGCGTACCGATTTCCTGACAGAGGATACGTTTATTGTCGATGCAATCAATGATATCATTGATAAGGAGGGTATCGTAAAGGATGATGCGTCTGCTTTATTGGCTTCCATCAGAAATGAATTACAGGTAAATCGTAAGACTTGTGACAGGATTTATCGGGCTCATATACAAAGGCTCAAGAAACTGGGGCATCTGGCAGATTTTGAGGAGAGTTTTGTCAATGGCAGAAGAGTATTGGGGGTGTTGGCAGAATATAAGAGAGAAACGAAAGGTATCATATTAAGTCAGTCTTCCACCGGAAAGATTACGTTTATAGAACCACAGAATGTGATTGAACTGAATAACGACCGATTGGAACTTGAAGAAGAAGAGAAAAAAGAGATTTATCGTATACTGAAGGAACTTACGGCGTTGATTCAGCCTTATCATGGTTTGCTGAGCGATTATTTCAAGACCTTGATTGATTTTGATTTTATTCATGCGAAGGCACAACTGGCAAAGGAATTGAATGCAACCATGCCTCAACTTGTCAAGAACGGCCATTGTATACATCTGGTCAATGCTTTTCATCCGGTACTTTATTTGCAGAACAAGGAAAAAAAACAAGACACTCAGCCGATCACATGCAAGTTTTCTGAAACAGAACGAATCATGGTGATCAGTGGTCCGAATGCCGGTGGTAAATCCATCACATTAAAGACTATCGGCTTGCTGCAGATTATGATGCAATGCGGTTTGCTGATACCAGCTTCAGCCAAGACAGAGATGAGTATCAAGCAATCTATCTTTGGTGATATAGGTGACAATCAAAGTATTGAAGATGGTTTGAGTACGTATAGTTCGCGTTTGATGAAGATGAAGTATTTTCTCGAAAAGACGGATGCCGATACCTTGTTTCTGATTGATGAATTTGGTACAGGTAGTGATCCCGATATGGGTGGCGCCTTGGCCGAAGTCATTCTTGATAAGTTGAATGATGCAAGGGCGCAAGGAGTTGTGACCACACATTTTACTAATCTAAAAATCCTTGCCACCAACAAGGAAGGTATATTCAATGCATGTATGCTGTTTAACAGCAAGACATTAAAGCCGTTGTATCTGTTGCAGATAGGGGAGCCAGGTAGTTCGTTCACATTCGAAGTGGCAGAAAAGATAGGTCTTTCGCCGGCATACATTGAGGAAGCAAAAGAGAAATTGTCCACGGAGAAAGTATACATGGATAAGCTTTTAAATAGGTTACAGGCAGAGAAGAACGTGATTGCACGATTGAGGAAAGATCTTCAGAAACAGATGAGCAAAACCACAGCTGAGAAACGAGAGTTTCAGGAATTGTCTGAGAAGGCCACTGAAAGCCTGTTCAGGGAAAACAAGGACCGCGCCGAAAAGCAACGTCTGATGGATTATGGCAAGAAGCTTGAGCAGTTGACGTTGGAGTGGCAGGAGAGTAAGAACAGGAAGGAAGTGATTTCCAAATTCGTGAAGTTAGCAGGATTTGAAACGCATAAGAAAAAGGCCAAAGAAGAATTCGAAAAATCGGAGCAATTCAAAGCAGGTAAGCTGGCTAAGATAAAAGCGAAAATTATCATCGGTTCAAAGGTGCGATTGTTGAACAGCAGGGAACTTGGAGTCATCAAGGAAATTAAAACGAACAGAGCAATGGTAGCATTTGGAAATGTGATGATGGATGTCGGTTTAGAGAAACTTGAATTGGAATAAAAGTCAGAATGTGTTCCTTTGTATTATTCTTTTGGTTTAAATAGAAGTTTATTCATATTTCAGTCAATTTGATGAAAGGTCTGCTGTTGTGTAGTTTCAGCGATATAACCAAAATAGGAAGGCTATTTTTTAGAAAATACTTGCGCATATTATTAAATTATTACACGATAAATTTGGAGATTAACATATGTTAATTACCTTTGCACTCCCAAACAAAAAAGCAGTTCTTTATTTAACAGGTAATCATTCAAAAAAACATTCATTTTTTCTTATTGATGTGAATAACTTTACAAGATAAAATATTAATTAATTTGTTTTTTAAATATGAATCATTACCTTTGCACTCCAATTAAAAATAACGGTTACGGAATCTGAAAGCGGATGAAAATAATCGGACTGAATTTTGAAAAAAATATAGTCTTGGTTGATGTAAAAATAAAGCATTGTCTTTGCCCTCCTTCTAAAAAGAGGGTATTTTGACAGGAAGTAATAAAGATCTTTGAAAGACGGAAACAACAGAAAGAAAACGAAAGTTTTTAACAGGTAATTCTTAGCGAAAGAAACAATTAGATCGCTAATTTCTTTGAAGAAATTAG
>CAIQUX010000237.1 GCA_903875055.1 uncultured Bacteroidota bacterium | reverse complement strand
GAGCCTGACAACGAGTACACGTCAATTGCACAGGCGATGAGGGCAGCGATTGCCAATAACGATGTCGAAACATTCACCGAAATCATTGATCAAAATTTTGCGGGTTGTCCAAATGCTGAACGCAGGAAGATGTGGCTGAAATTTGGCGGCAACAGCATTTATTTGCCCATTCTATGACGATATGATGTGCCGCAGAATGATACTTACAACACCATAGAAAAGAAATCGTATTATGTCATTCAAAGTCAGCGGCACCGGTGGGGGATTTCGAATCAACGGCGTCGGCCTTAACGCATTCAAGGTTTTAAATCACCAAGATAATTTCAACCCAATCTCCCTAGGCGGACTGAAAGCTTGGTACAAGGCAGATGCCTTGGTAGGCATCAACAATGGAGATCCCGTCACGTTGTGGCCAGATTCATCTGGTCTTGGATTTAATGCATCACTGTTGGGTGGTTACGGTCCTTCACCAACATATGTTGCATCAGATTCACTTTTAAATAATAAGCCATCGGTTTATTTAGATGGCACAGCTGCCTTCTCCTGTAACTCAATTACATCAATGAGTTCTTTTACATTGTATTCTGTAAATTGGCAGACAGGATATGGAGAAGTTGCATGTCTTGGAGATGGAGCAGGTGGACGATTTGGATTTCTTCCATATTTTGATGGAAATATATATGCAAATGCAGTATACTCAAATGGAGCCCGTACGCCATGGTACAGCAGCACGCCAATGATTCTTTCCTATCCTTATCAGGTTGGATCAACTATAGGAACAAATCTTTTCTATTATAATGGATCCAATGCAACAGTCACTCAATTAGGAACTGGTGAAACGTTAGGAGCAATGACAGCAATAATGTTAGGTGGTCGATATTTTGGCGGTTATAATGCCGAACTAAAAATGACAGGAAACATTGCAGAAGTGTTGGTTTTCGACAATGCCCACGATAATACGACCAGAGGATTGGTGGAGTCTTATCTTGCGGAGAAGTACGGAATGACTATTTGATCGATGAATGACCACAATATTTGTCATGAATCAGAACCTTCATAAACGGTAGGCCTAAAATTTGCAACGAGTCGATCAACGAAGCAATTCGTGATTTTTCATATAAAAGTTCCACGAATTCAACTTTGTCGCAGTTGTCTGTTCGCCTGATGGCGTTCATTTCACGCAAACACTGTTGACAATTAGGATCAAAGAAAATTTTGACCTTTTGTGTGTCGTTCATGCTACATCAATAATTCATTTGCGAATTTCACAGAATAATTCATAAACTAATTTATAATTATTGAATAGCGCTCTCTTCATTTTGCGCTCATCACAAAGGACATAATATCATGTCATCAATAAAAATAAATGGCAATGGATCGGGTAAGTTAAAGGTCACTGGCGCAGGAAGTGCAATTTTGAAAATTGCAGGCGGTGGCGGTGGTTTTAGCCCATCTTCCCTTAGCGGACTCAAGGCCTGGTATTCCGCCAGCGCACTCACCGGATTGTCCAACGGAGATACGATTAACACTTGGGCGGACGGCTCGGAATTTGGCAACACGCTTACGAGGATGGGAGGCCAAGTCAGCTACGTTGCAGCCGATTCTCTACTCAATAATCGACCTTCAGCAGCAT
>CAIQUX010000236.1 GCA_903875055.1 uncultured Bacteroidota bacterium | reverse complement strand
TTAACTAGTAACGTTATCCATGGTTTAATACTACCCTACATATCTTAACATGAGTTTCACGAGCAGCGAATAAACTTTTTTCAGTGTAAAAGCTCTATGAATTAACAACGTTGCCGAGTACTAATTTTTTATTGTCATTAAAACTAAACAATTTATTATGAAACGTGTAAAATTGAATCTTAGCAAAACAAATATTCCGCTTAAGATTCAGAAAGCTAAAACCATCGTGACGAAAATGACCGGTAATACCACTTTTACCACGCCTGCGCCGTCACTCGCATCCATCACCACAGCCATATCTAAACTCGAGAGCAGCTATGAACTAGCCCTTGATGGCGGTAAGACCAAGAAGGCCACCATGCGCACCGATGCCACAGCCCTCGATGTGTTGCTGACTCAACTGGCCGCCTATGTACAAGACATCACGGCGGGAGATGAACTGAAAATACTGAGCAGTGGTATGGAACTACGCAATAACCCTTCAGCGCCTCAGGTACCAGAAACACCTACCGATTTTAAGACCGGTCTGAAATGCAATGAAGGTGAAGCCCGATTCAAATGGAATCCAGTCAAGGGAGCCGCGGCGTATATCATTCAAATCAGCGATACACCTACCGACGAAAACTCCTGGGAATTCTACGATGTCATCACCAAAGCCAACTATCAAGGTGGTGAATTTGTAAGTCTCACGATCAAATGGTTCAGAGTCACTGCCGTCGGTGCCAAAGGTAAGAGCCTGTGGAGCTTACCGTTGAAAGTAAAGATTCAGTAAGCAGAAGTATCCCATGATAAAAAAAGCAAGCTACGAGATGTAGCTTGCTTTTTTTATTGGATATCAGTGTTTAAAAACCCCTACCCTTATTTATAATGAATTACGGCATACGCAATAAAGCCTACACCCATGCCGACAAGGACGCCGGTATCGGTATGACCAAATGCCATTCCGATACCCATACCGATGAACATACAGCCGATAAAGATATACCAGCTCAGGTTTGAAGCTTCTTCGTTCTTTTGATCGATGATTTCCTGTGTTTGAATTGTTTCTTGTTGTTCCATGATGTTTAGTTTTTTTTGATTAAGAATAGTGTGTATGACAAGAGCTTATTTGTTTGGTTTTAAATACCGTTGAATATTGGCCACATACTCGTCGAAGGCCTTGATACCCTTTTTGGTGATGGCGCATTTCGTCAAGGGGTATTTCCCTTTATAGGTTTTGATGACCTTGATATAGCCGGCCTCTTTCAATTTATCGACCTGCACACTTAAGTTACCAGAGGTCGATTCTGTCTTTTCCTGTAGAAAAGAGAACTCCGCTTCCTCGACCGATATCAATATCGATACGATGGCCAGTCGAAGTTGGGAATGCAATAATGGGTCTAAGTTGTTATACATCCTGATTATTTCTGTAGGCTGATTTAATGATGATACCCGGAATGACATACGCTACAATAACAGCGGCGGCTAAAAGCAATAATTGTGTTTCAAACGGCACAAAGAAACTGACGATAGCCAATACCCAACAACAAACAGCACCGACATATAATGAAGTCAGTTGCAAGGCACCACCTGCTACAAACACACTGATGGCATATAAACAAAGTACGATAGGATAGGTATTTTCCTTCAGATGACCTGCAAAGCTTAATACGATCCCTAATGAAATACCGAAGGCGATCCACATCTTACCCATCAGCGATTCGATATGGGTTCTTACCCGTTCTGTCTTTCGTTTCTTCACAACAAAAATCACTTGTAATACCAGGGCTATCGGTATGATAACCAACCATACCAGGTTGATATAAGGGCTATTTATTTTCATAAGGATGTATTGAATAATACAAGCCAGCGATATGGCGAATCCCCATAACAAATAAAAATTGCTTTGATCGGCAAACCTTCGTTGTGCCGTCTTGATCATTTTCTGAATGAGTTCCAGATTCTGTACTGTTTGAGTATCCATGGTTATTTTAATTGTTTATAAATATGCCTCAAAAGTAAAGTACTTTATATTATAAACCAAGTAGAATTTATTTTAATTTCCTGAAAGCCTTTCTGGCAAAGCTTATTGCTTACAATAAAAAATGAAAGGAATTATGAATTTCTCCAAAAACAGAGATATTTCAGCTGTTTTGAATACAATAAATAAGGGAAAATAGTGGACATACGAAACCGTTCTGCGAAGCGAATGACACTTCAGCAGAACATATGTTTACTTTAAAGAATTGGAATCACATGAAGAGCCTTGCTCTTATTCATTCACCAATACATGCGTGATGATAGATGATGCAGTACCGCCTATACTTTGTATCAATCCCACATGGGCATCTTTCTTAACCTGATT
>CAIQUX010000235.1 GCA_903875055.1 uncultured Bacteroidota bacterium | reverse complement strand
CTCCGTTTGCCAATATTGGAAAGTACTTCAATTCAACCATGCTGACTGTGCTGATGTTTTTGTTGGTAGCCATCTTGTTGGTCGTGGTGGTGTATCATTTGTTTTTCTCAGGCGGAAATTATTTTGGCAAACGAAAAAGCCAAACCGATACCGATAGCGCATCCTTTGAAAATGTAGCCGAATATTCGGCTTGGGATCAGACATTGAAAGAGGCGCTTGATAAAAACGATTACAGATTGGCCGTGCGCGTTCTCTATCTTCAGACCTTACAACAAATGCATCAGCAGGGATGGATACTTTTCGAACAGGAGAAAACGAATTGGGATTATGTTCAGGAATTGAAACAGGCCGAACACCTGAAGGAATTCACCATGCTCACCACCTATTTTGATTATATCTGGTACGGGCATTTTGATATTGAAGGAAACCAGTATCAATCGATAGAACTTCGTTACCGAACCTTTCAACAGGAAATAAGATGAGGAAACATTTTTCACATATCCTGTTCTTCATACTCACAAGTATCATGGTATCCTGCTCGCAGGAGAAGAAAACCGATTGGCGTGTCACCTTCGATAAGAACAGCAAGGAGCCATACGGATGTTATATCGCGTATCATTTTCTGCATGATTATTTTCCAGACAATACGATAGAATCCGGGCGAAATCCTTTTACGGAAATCAACCGCAGTCTGCTGAATAAACGGGCCGCCAGAAACAAACAGCATTTGTCTTTCGTCGTTTGCCGTTCGTTTCAGACAGACAGTCTCGAACTCGATAAGATCATACGTTATGTCAGACAAGGCAATTCGCTTTGTATCATGGCAGAGAATTTTAGCGAAAACATGTTCAGGTATTTTCATCTAACATATGATCATATAACTCCTTCGGGAAACAATTATTTCTCTAACAGTTCAAACATGCTAAACAATCAGCATGTCACACTTTTCTACAATCACCGGCAGTATCGGTTTACATATGACGGTTTGCCAATCGAATATGCCTTCACCAAGGATTCATCGTATAAGGCGGCATACTATTACATGGGTTATGTGAACATCGTGGATACACCCAACCGCTTAATTGAGTTTGAAGGGAATGGAAGTCTAATGATATGCCGTAACCCGGTAAGCATGACGAATCATTTTTTGTTGCAACATGATAATATCAATTACCTCAACTATTTCTTTTCTTATTTCAATGCCAATCCCAAGACGGTAACATGGTATACAATGTATGAACGAAAAATCAAGGACGACAGTGAGAACGATTTGTCGTGGCTGTTAAATTTTCCTCCTTTGTTTTATACCTTCCTATTGATTGCGGTCTTGCTACTTTTTTATACACTGTTTGAAAGCAAGCGAAGGCAACGTGCCATTGCCATTCTGCCGGGGAATAAGAATACATCGCTCGAATTCATCGAAACGGTCGGTCTTTTATACTACAATAAAAAAGACCATAAGAACTTGTCGGAAAAGATGATCATGCATTATCTCGAAACTATCCGGAGCCGATACGGTTTAAAGACCAATGAACTGAATGAAGAATTCGCATCGCTGCTATCGCAAAAGACCCATCATTCCCTGACCGATACGACAGCCTTTATCGCCTATATCCGTTATATTCGTGATTCTGAAAAGATCACCGATACCGACATCAGGCATCTTTATCATCAACTAAAAATTTTTCTATAAATGGAACAAAGTCCTTTTGAAAACAGAATCGATATCGAACGCATCCATCGCACGGTAGCCGGCATACGAAGCGAAATAGCCTCGGTAGTAGTAGGGCAGGAAGATACCATAGAAATGTTACTGGCGGCCATTTTATCCAACGGGCATATCCTGTTGGAAGGGGTGCCCGGTGTGGCCAAGACATTGACTGCCAAGCTCATCGCTAAAACGATCGATGTTGATTTTTCGCGGATACAATTCACGCCCGACCTTATGCCAAGTGACGTGATGGGGACGAATGTCTTCAATCCGAAAAACACCAGTTTTGAATTTCGTAAAGGACCCATTTTCAGTAATATCGTATTGATCGATGAAATCAACCGTGCACCGGCAAAGACCCAATCGGCCTTGTTTGAAGTGATGGAAGAACGAAGCATTACTGTCGATGGGACAAGCTATCATCTGCCTCCACCCTTTATGGTGATTGCCACGCAAAACCCGGTTGAACATGAAGGTACTTATCAGCTTCCTGAAGCTCAACTCGATCGGTTTGCATTCAAGCTCATTGTGCAATATCCGACCCATGCACAGGAAGTGGAAATTCTGCATCGTCATCAACATCAGTTTTCTTTGCATCACTTATTGGATAAGGTTCAAAAAGTGATTGATTCGGCTACCCTGAATGAATTGCGTGAGCTGGTCTCCCAGGTAAGTGTGGAGGACAAATTGCTTGAATATATCGCTACCATGATACAACATACCCGTTCGCATGGCGGACTACTTTTGGGTGCATCACCACGTGGTTCCATTACGATACTCGGTACGTCGAAAGCATTGGCTGCCTTACGTGGCCGGGATTTTGTCACACCTGAAGACATCATACATGTAGCCATACCGGCCTTACGTCATCGTCTTTCGTTGAGTGCAGAAAAGGAAATGGAAGGCGTAACGACCGATGATATCATTCATGACATTATCAAAGGGATAGAGATACCGAGGTGAGGAGTTAGGTGACGATGGACCGCTGACGATGGACTGGTTCGGCTTAAGTAATAGATACGTTACATTGTCAAAGGGATAGAGATATAGAGGTGAGTTTTTTAATCATGACCATGGACCGCCGACAGCCGACGATGGACTGGTCCTACTCAAAGAATAAATAGGTTTAAATCATGCCTTTCAAATTTGAAAAATTAGACATATGGAAATTGTCAATCGAGTTTGCAAATGACGTTCATTTACTTACAAGAAGTTTTCCGAAGGAAGAAATGTTCAGTCTGACCTCACAATTCAAACGGGCTGCAGATTCAATTTCATTAAATATTGCCGAAGGTTCTATCGGGCAAACAAATCCAGAACAACGGAAATTTATTGGCTATTCAATTCGATCTGTGGCTGAATGTGTTAACTGCCTTCATCTATCGCTAAAGCGTGAATATATTTCGCAGGAAGCATTCGACAAGTTTTATGCAGCAGCAGAACTACTATTTGCAAAAACAACAAAATTCAGGAACTCAATTATTGATCGATAACTTCCAACTATCGTCCATGGTCGATTGTCAATGGTCTGTAGTCCATCCTCATCCACAAAAAACATTTCTCAATCCACCCCTCAATTCCTTACTTTGCATGTATGACTCAACGCGAACTTTTTTTACGTCATAATGCGCAGACTTCAGAAGCGCCTCTTTGTTTTGAAGTAAGTAAAGCTGAAGGGGTGATTTTGTACGATGCGGTCGGCAAACGACATATCGACCTGATCGGTGGTATCAGTGTCTGCAATGTGGGTCATGGGAATGAAGCTGTGAAAAATGCCATCAAGAATCAAACTGATCATTATCTGCATGTGATGGTCTACGGCGAAGTCATCCAATCGCCTCAGGTACAATATGCGCAATTACTGGCAGCATATCTTCCGCCTTCCTTGCAAAGTATCTACTTTACCAACAGCGGTTCCGAAGCTACAGAAGGGGCTATGAAACTGGCCAAACGTGTCACGGGACGAAGTAAGATCATATCCTTTAAGGAATCCTATCATGGAAGTACGCAGGGTGCGCTGAGTGTGATGGGAAGTGAATATTGGCAACAAGCCTTCAGACCTTTACTGCCCGATATATATCAATTTGTATACAATGATGAAGAGGTGCTGAATGCCATTGATGACAAAACAGCCTGTGTCATTTTAGAACCTGTTCAATCGGAAGCCGGTATCGTGATACCGGATATCAACTGGTTGAAAGCTATCCGAAAAAAATGTGATGAGCATGGTGTCTTTTTGATTTTTGATGAGATACAAACCGCCTTTGGTCGCACAGGAAGTCTGTTTCGATTTGAAGCGTTGAATATCATACCGGATATTCTTTTACTTGGAAAAGCATTGGGAGGCGGTATGCCCATGGGTGCCTTTGTCTCGAACAAAGAAGTGATGGATACGCTGATGTTTAATCCTGTCTTAGGACATATCACCACATTCGGTGGTCATCCGGTTTGTTGTGCTGCTGGTATGGCGGCCTTCAATTACTTATTGGATTCAGCACTGATTGCTGAGGTTAAAAAGAAAGAAGAATTGTTTAAAAAGCAGCTGGTGCATCCATCGATCAAGCATATAAGCAGTTGCGGATTGCTGATGGCTGTGCATTTTGACAGCTATGAGACCAATAAGAAAATAATTGATACCTGTATAGCCAACGGGGTGTTCACTGACTGGTTTTTATTCGCCGCCAATGCATTACGAATAGCGCCTCCGTTAATCATTACAGAGCGTGAGATTGAGGAAGCTTGTGCCATCATCTTAAAATCGATCGATGAAATCATCCATCCTTCATAAGACGGTCCGCCTGCTTTCAATTGTGTTGCCTATCGGCTTAGTTTTGTTTTTAGTAG
>CAIQUX010000234.1 GCA_903875055.1 uncultured Bacteroidota bacterium | reverse complement strand
TATACACCAGTGGAGTGTCTTCAAGCACTTTGGCATCGAAGAAAAACGGACTGTTGTAATAGCGGTCAAGCAAGACTTTCTCACTGTCTTTAACAACTGGCGGCAACTGATGCAGATCGCCGATGAACAAGATCTGCACACCACCGAAAGGTTTCTTGTTTTTTCGGAAGACCTGCAGGATGGTATGAATAGCATCCAGCGTATCACTTCGCAACATACTTACCTCGTCGATGATAAGCAGCTGCAGTTCATCAATCAGTTTGCGTTTGGTACTATTTAGTTTCAGGTTTTTAAACAAGGCATTCTTGTCTACTGTGCCGTCATTCATTCCGAACCCAGTTTTCATATCTGGCAGGTATGGACCGAAGGGTAGTTGGAAAAATGAATGCATGGTCACACCGCCTGCATTGATGGCGGCCACTCCTGTGGGTGCTACGATCACAAGATTCTTTCGGCAATGTTGCTTGACATATTTCAGGAAGGTTGTCTTACCCGTACCAGCTTTACCGGTGAGGTAAAGTGAGCAATTGGTATGATTGATAAAGTCGTAGGCGAGTTTGAAATTGATATTCTCTGTATCCAGATTCATTCTAGGCAATTCTTGTATGGTTCTTGTTTGTCCTTTGTTGATTTGAGTTACTCGCCCCGCTTGTTCTTTATGTTCCCTGAAATTATTCACCGCGTGAAATTAAAACATCCCATGCATATTACCGTCGTAAACTATATTCGTTTCGTTAGAGTCTAGTTCCGGGGCTAATTGAACGGCCTCTTGTTTTAGCTTCTAAAAAAGTTCTGCCGATCCATCATGTCATCACCATCTTCGCTTAGCAACCCACCCCTGAATATCGGCTAAGGCAACGACATGTTGAACCGGCAGACCCTGAAAGACTTACTTGTTATTCCCATTTCGAATGTGCTCCTCCAACATGCTCCATGCATCAAGAAGGCTGCCACGGAAAAGTATATTGTTATCCTTCACGATGAAGGTTACAGGTACTCCATCCATTCCGTATTCTTTTCTGACATGATCCCAGGAAGGAATAGCATACACAGGAAAATTGTAGTTTTTTTCACGAACAATCTGAAAGGGAGTTTTCTTATCATCTTTGCGAAGGATCCCTGCCGTATAAAGAAGTATATTCCCTGATTTTGATGACAAGGCATATAAGGAATCAATTTCCGGAAATTCGGCGATACAAGGACCACAGGTTGATGCCCAGATATTGAGGATGATATACTTATCTGTGTTGAAAAGCTTGGAATTCACTTCAATATGATTCGAATCAAGATAGGGCACAGAGCTAATGGTAATCTTATTGATATTTTTATAAAATAAATTACTATAGTTTAAGGAATCAAGCACTTTATTATAGTTGATATACAATACGATTGAAAAAACAATCGTGACTGCTACCGTCATTATTCTTCCAACCTTACCGAATGAAAAAAACATGTATCCAAGAATAACGCCTGCTAGCTCACAAATAAATTCCGGCAGGGATACTAATTGGCTTCTGAAATCTAAAATCCGTCCTGGAACATGAACAATAAAGGTACCTACTAGGATTATTGCCAAATTCTTTATAAAATGTTCCTTACCAAACTGCTTGAACACAAAGTATGTCAACACAAAGTATAAAACTATGGCCAATATACATGAAAAATCCATGCCTATAAAACCTCTGGTGATCGATAATACTACAACGTTTATCAGTACAGAAATTAAAAGGTATTTTTTAATAGGCTTATTCATTTTTAGTGTTTAAGGTTAAAGAAATTATGGTAGTTATTAATCATTTCTCAAATACTTGTATTCCCGATTATTGACATTTCCCATCACATTTTGTGTTTCCAAATACCCCACAACCCCCATTTGGCTTATCACAAGTTCCTGTTACACAGCTCTCGCTTGCACCTCCTTTTATCCAACAGTAGTAACTATAATAACATGTACATGGGTTACGACCGTTACCTCCACCACTTCCTCCATGGCTGCCACCCCCACCATTCGCTTTCAAAGCTATATAGTCAAGTATCTCTGATTCAAGCATCCATGAATTTGTAAAAATATATACTTTGGCATTATCCCACCCATAAGTATTTCTTAAAACTAATTCCTTAGCATTTGCATAATCCTGAAATTCGGCATTAAGTGTTGTATAATGTTCCGGAATGAGATAATTTATCATTTCATTCAGTATTGCCTTTTCGTTTGAGTTTAAATGATTATTACTTTGTTCCGCCGTAATTTTTTCCCTAAATATCCTTACCTTATTCTCTGGAGTAAGGCTTAAAAACACACCCATTTGATAATCTAAATCATCTAAATGTGATAATTCATACCTGGTTATGTTTTGGTTGGCATCACGGTTTTTCTTGACTTTTTGATCAATTTTTTCAATACAACTATATACAGGTTCTTTTTTATTACAAGAAATAATTGTGGTTATAGCAAAGACAGGAACAATAATAAGAATACTTACAAGAATTGATTTTATATTTTTCATAATTAAAGTTTTAAAATTTTGCTGAAGAAGTTTCTCTCTTCTAACGTAGTTCAACGCTACGTCTTACCTTGACTGTTTTGTTCTTAGTTGAACAGGAAAGTCGTCAGAAAATATTCAACCTTTTTTGATGATGTTGTTATGAAGAATTTTTCAAGCTTCCTCCTTGAAACTATTATTATCAGTATACTGAATAGTTAATACCAGACTAAGTTCCAATTGATAAGTTGACATCATCCTTCATAACATCATCATGTAATTTTTATTCCTTCCTCTACGAAGCCCCCTTTTTATCGAGCAATAAAAGTTCATTCACCTGAATTTCGGTGATATAGCGTTTCACGCCATTCGTGTCGGTGTAATCACGATGGGTGAGTTTACCTTCAATAGCAATCTCGCTGCCTTTGGAAAGATATTGCTCGCAAAGTTCAGCGACCTTGCCCCAGGCTATAAGATTATGCCATTGCGTCTCCTCGACCTTTTCGCCTTTCTGATTGCGATAATTTTCATTGGTGGCCAGACTGAATTTGGCGACCTTCTTTCCTCCTTCGAGATTCTTGATTTCGGGTGCATTGCCTAAATTTCCAATAAGCTGCACTTTGTTTTTTAATGCGTACATGTTGTTTGGTTTTTTATGTGTTTACAATTTATTTATTTCGGCCTCTCCTGATTGAAGGTTGACTGCAGGCGAACTGACTAGTATAGATCGTTTTGGTTTACCGGTATCGGATTGACATGGCAAAGGTGTAGCGACCCGAAAAAGGCACTCGTATTTTAATTGTTTACTTGCAGATGTAAATGGGCTTATCCGTTTGTTGTCGGAAAGAGATTAAATTTTGCAAGGGATTTGAGCGATTTAATATCGCTGTAAGGGAATAGAAAATTTGCCCTCTGTAATGTTCACGGTCTTGCTACTATCCGAATACACGGCGTTAAAGCTAAAGGTACCGGTGACTACCAAATTCTTTTTATCAAGTGTTTCAATATTAATATATCCTGTATGCAAGGTATCAGTCGAATAGGATTTTGTAGAAAGATCATTATCGTAATGGGCACAACTGAAATAACCATTGCAGGCTCCGATATCATGTCTGCCCAGATAGACATAACTGTATATCGTAATCCAGATGTCCTCGATCCCTTTCATCGCGTCAATTTGCAAAATAGTGTCTCCATACATCTTTGCGCTGAGCGGATAATCACCCAAGCCCTTACCGTGATCGGCCGACCAACGTTGCCCATTTACCTTACATTCAAGAAAATTAGTGTTGTCTTTCTTTTTGCAGGAACTGATAAGCAACATCATAATCAATAATGACATCAGAATTATCGTGCTATCATCTGCTTTCATGTTTTACTAGATCTTTAATGTGTTTGGTGAAGACAAGAACCGAAAAATTAATTCATAGAATTAAAAATGATCAACTAGAAAAACCTCGTACAAGATCAGACAATCATTTTCACACAAGTTAAGGCAGCATTTTCATTTCTTAACCAAAGTCAATGAGATTGATCATTGAGCCCAATACTTTTGCGCCATCATTCATCAAACAAATATACATGAAAGCAATAGTCAACACCCAATATGGCGAACCTGAAGTTCTTCAACTTAAAGAGGTGGAAAAACCCTCCCCGAAGGACAACGAAATTCTGTTAAAGATCAAAGCGACAGCCGTCAATTCGGGTGATTGGCGACTTCGTAAAGCAGAACCATTTGCTGTCAGATTGTTTCTTGGTCTGACGAAACCTAAAATACATATACTGGGTAGTGTTTTTTCGGGTGAAGTTGAAAGCGTCGGAAAGGATGTCACTCGTTTCAAGGTGGGCGACGAAGTCTTTGGTCACACGGATATGCGTTTTGGTGCGTATGCTGAATACAAATGCATACCCGAGAACGGTTCCTTAGCGTTGAAACCGTCTTCTCTTACACATGAAGAAGCGGCTGTAATTCCCTTTGGAGGTACCACGGCTTTACATTGGATGAGGAAAGTCAAGATTAAGACCGGACAAAAAATTCTGATCAACGGAGCGTCCGGAGCGGTTGGTACAGCTGCTGTTCAATTGGCAAAGTTTTTCGGGGCTCACGTCACCGGAGTTTGCAGTACTGCCAATATCGATTTGGTAAAATCCATCGGAGCAGATAAGGTCATTGATTACACAAAAGAAGATTTTAGCCTGAATGGAGAAACCTATGATATCATTTTAGACACCGTCAATACCTTGTCGTTCTCTGATTGTTTAAAATCCCTGCATAAAAATGGGTCCTTGATTTTAAGTGCCGCCGGCCTGTCGGATATGGTACGCGGCTTATGGACCACCATGACCAGCAGTATAAAAGTATTCACTGGTGTCATCAGTCATAATGCGGAAGATATCATATTTCTTAAAAATCTGATTGAAGCCAACAAATACAAACCTGTCATTGATATCATATATCCGTTAGAAAAAATGGCTGATGCACATGCCTATGTCGAGAAAGGACATAAGAAAGGAAATGTTGCCATTGCCTTGTAAGATCCCCAATAGAAACCCTTATGGTTTTTGAATGATCCTTTTTCTGATACGGCTTAGCGATTCAGGTTTGACACCGATATAACTCGCTATGTGGTATTGGGGTATACGTTGAAACAAATCGGGTCTTGAGTTTAATAATTTAAGATAGCGTTGCTCGGGTGTGTCCGTGGTGTAGGATGCCATTATTTCCTGCTGTTCGGCGAATACTTTTTCCATCACTTTTCGTGAGATGGTTTCAAGCTTTGGGAATCGCTTATACAAGTCTTCTTCTTTTTGCCTGTTGCCTACCACTAATATAGAATCCAAACAACATTCCATAAAATGGGTAGACGGGATTTGTTGACTCATACTGGTAATCGAAACAACCCATTGTTCTTCAGTGAAAAAATTATTCGTTTTCTCTTCTCCGTCAATCAGGTAATACTGCCTTACACATCCTTCCAATACAAAATAAGCTTCCAGGGAAACCTGTCCTTCTCTCAGCAATATGGTTCCCTTATCATATCGTTGGATATTCATGGTTTCGGCAATAGCACTTGCTTCCTCCTCGGTAAGAGGCATGATTTTAGAAAAGTAATTCAGAAGTTTGTTATGCATTGTCGTTTTTTTAGGTTGTCAGTTGAAGATCATACGGCCACTAACATCGTAGCGATGATTGCGTTGGCTTTAGCTGTGGCGTGGATAAAGATACTGGCTTCTGTTGACTAAGCAAAAGCTGATGAGAGTTCTTACTTAAGGAATTTGCATGAAGCCGCTCTGATTCATTTGCCAAATATCAGCGACTCGGCAAGTTAAATTCCGCCTTGTCAATTTTGTACCAGTTATGAAGTACTCCTTCAACATCAAATGTTTCAATAAATGTAAGTCCCACTTTTTTCAAGACCTTGTTCGAAGCTATATTGTCAATGTTTGCCATCGCATACACTTCATTTGCATTCAATTTTTCAAACGCGTATTCTAAAAATCGAAGTGAAGTTTCTGTCGCAATCCCCAGCCCCCAATATTTCCTTCTAAGTCTGTAACCCAGGTCATAATAATACCTGTGGTTATTAGTCATTTCGGTCATAAATTTCAAACCAGACCAACCGATAAATTCATTCGTTTTCTTATCTATGATGGCCCATCGTCCGATCCCATGATCTTTATATTGTTGTCTGAGAAGATTGATCACATCAACAATTTGTTGCTTAGACGTTACAGGCTTGTTTCCGACATATCGATGCACTTCCGGGTCAACGTCCAGTTCAAAAAAACCATCAACATCTGCATGAGTGATTTCTCTTAAAATGAACCGTACTGTTTCTATACTACTTTCCATGTCGTGCAATTTTCTATGATGATGTGTTATCGTTTATTACCAAGGTTCTTGCGTATAAAAACCAGGGATTCAAGAATGCTGTCTGAATATTCCTCCGGTCATTGTTTCCAAACTACCTCCAACATGACAATTTATCGCAAGGTCATTATCTCAATTTTCATGTACGGATAGTAAGGCAACATGGAGAGTTTCTTCTCGGCGTCTGATTTGTCTTCTGCTATTAACACCAGATAGATTCCTGCCGTGTCAGCCTTAATATACATGGCCAGAAGCGTTCCGTTGTCTTCCCATTCTTTTATCATTTCCTGTTCCTTAGGCAATAAGTTCATTCTTGTTTCGTCGTCGATTCCTTGTAAAAGGATATCAATCATAAATTTCTTCATCGTTCATCTTTATTTGCCTACTCTGTTTGGGTTTTCAGCGTTCCCCCTTATTTCAATCTGCCAAATATACTATGATTGTAAGTTCGCTTGATGCTGAATTATTCGTTCTACGCTGCGTCTCGGCAACGAAATTTCCAATGCGGTATAATTATCATGTGGGCCTCTGAGGAGAGAGTATCCATCAGGATGTTAATCTGTTCGTCGTTTGAAAATAAAAATTAATTCAACAGTTTCTCCAACTCTCCATAGCATTGAACCTTCTGTAATTCCTTCTGCATTGATCAGTTCCCAACCAACTGAACCCAGTTCATTGAACTTATCAATAAGTTCAGTTTGAAAGGTCTCCTTTTTAAGATGAGCTGTTGAAATAGTCAGTATTTTATATTCAAACTTCATATTGGTTCTTGCTTTTAGGTCAGGTTATTAATTAATTGTTTGCTTTTATTCAGTCTCGAATGATTTAAAGATACATCCTCAACTACACTCACCAAAACCAATGAAAGATATTACCCATTCATTGAGCACAGGATATTAATCCGCAAAGCCCGCACCACCATCAAGTGCAAGAAGACTTTATGGGTCCCTTTATTTGACAGCAAGTGTTACCGATGGCATATCAGCTGAAATCATGTTATTCAAATATTCAATCCTATCATCTCCTAGTTTTTTTAAGAATACAGTAATATGATTTCCGTAACTTCTCTTTGTGTAGGCATACACCAACATCGCCTTTTTGTTATTTCCAATGTCAATTTGTTTGTATCTGTAAACATTGAATTCAACAATGGTCATTTTATCCCCTTTACTCTCACCTAAAATAAAGTCAACCATAAATTCCTTTCCATCCGGACTTTCGGTCACAACATAATTACAAACTTCATCTGTCTTTTTTCGTTCGTTAAGTTCTTTTACCTTTTGCGCTACAGCGTCTTGAGCAGTAATTTCTAAATCGAAAAGATGAATGGTCAGCATTTGTGTAAAATCTTCAGCCTTTTCGCCTTTAGGTAAATATTCTTGAATATAATAGTGGTCATTGGGTTTGTCTGTCCAGGCAAGTTCGAATTTAATTTTATCAAATTTTAAAGGTCCTCTAATTCCGAGGCGATCAACTGTATTATCACTTGCGAAAGAAAATAATACAATCGAAAGAAATATAAGCATGTACTTCATAATGTAGTTTGTTTCGTTATACTGTTTATAATAATGCCCTATAACATTAAAGTAGCCTTTTCTGTGATAGAGATAAAGATACTTCCATTAGTTTACGAACCAAATGCTTCATCTGAAAGAATCAAGCAGGAAAAGTACGAGTAGCCAACACATAGTATCAACGCTTCATTTTAATTAAAGTAGTTTATCTACCCACCACCTCCCCATTATCTATAAACACCAGTCTCCCATTTTCCAATTTCACTTTTCGTCGTAATGAAAAACCTTCGTGCACCACACCATCCTGATAAACATCAAGCGTGAATACATTCGATGCATCGAAATCCCTTCGTTTGATTTCGCCCCTCAGGCAATGCAAGTAATCGGCTCGGGCTGTTCCCCATCCTCCTTTACCTACTTCCTCATTAAAAGTGGCTATCAATTTTAGGTCATCAGACTTGGCCAAAGACGCTTTCCATTTTCGTATCGTTTCTTCGCGAACATCACTATAGGAAGAAAACCTGTCCGTGATTTTTTGTAACAGAATAAGTTCCGGCTTAGCATCCTTTAGACCATACACGATCGCATTCTGTCCATATTGGTTCCCCAATGCCATCGCGTTCTCCTTACTGATACCCAATACCAGAAAACTTCGCTCGCAGGGCCATGCGGGATCTTCCCCGCAAGCCTCTCCTTCAAAACATTGATAGTGTCTCAAATCATGTTTCAGTTGCTGATGCCGTTTGTTGTTTTCAGCATGCTCTAATTTTTCTGATAAAGGATTAAACGCTGTCAGATACGCGTACTCCTTTGCATGGCATTTTCCCAATAGCCATTCGAGTGCCGGATTGTGTTCACCGATTTTGATACATAAGGAAGGTTCAAATACCTTGTAGGCTGTGTTATTGTATTCTTGAAATAATTTGTTTGTCATGATCGTTGTTTTTTTTATAGTTGAATAGTTAGGTTTATGAAAGATGGCTGGCGGCCAGGGTTTGTAACTGCTCGATAAAATTCGGATGTATCACTTCCCATAAAAGTTGAGATTTTCCAAAATGTCCATAGGCTGCCGTCTGCAGGTAAATCGGTTTACGTAATTCCAACAGCGTTGAAATGGCATTGGGTGTCAGGTCAAACACTTCATGTATGAGTGCCGTGATAGCCCCGTCACTGATGGTGCCGCTATCGTAGGTATTCACATATAGCGATGTCGGTTCAGCCTTACCGATGGCATACGAAAGCTGCACGGTACATCGATGCGCCAGTCCGGCCGCCACGATATGCTTGGCCACAAAACGTGCGGCGTAAGCAGCTGACCTGTCAACCTTGGTCGAGTCCTTACCCGAGAAAGCACCACCACCATGCGGACAACTTCCGCCATAGGTATCTACTATGATTTTTCGTCCGGTCAGACCCGTATCGCCATGTGGACCGCCAATAGTGAAACTGCCTGATGGATTGATTAGATACTCAGGTCGACTGTCAGGCAAATATTGACTGAGTACAGGTTCGATGATATGATGGATGAGCTGTTCGCGAATGTCTTGTTGTGAAATATCGGCTTTGTGTTGTGTGCTGATCACGATGGTTTCGATGTCAACAGGTTTATGCTGTTCGTATCGAATAGTGACCTGCGATTTCGCATCAGGTAAGAGCCATGGCAGTATACCATTTTTTCGCAACAACGCTTGTCGTTCCATCAGCTTATGCGCGATGAGGATAGGCATGGGCATAAGCTCAGGCGTTTCGTCGCTTGCATAACCGAACATGATACCCTGATCACCGGCACCGCCATCCAATACGGAAGAATTGATTTCAGGACTTTGGGTATGCAGCAGATTTTCGACTATGGCAGTATCACAATTGAAACCGATGGCTTCGTCGTGATAGCCGATGGTACGGATAAGTTCTCTGGCAATCTGTTCGGCATCGACACTGGCATGAGAGGTGATTTCACCGGCTATGATCAGTCGACCGGTGGTGATGAGACATTCTACGGCTACTTTAGCCTGAGGGTCTTGTGCGAGATAGGCATCGAGGATGGCATCTGAAATCTGATCGGCGATCTTGTCGGGATGTCCTTCGGAAACGGATTCGCTGGTAAACAGATACGAGTCTGTCTGTTGGGTGTGTTGTGTTGTCATGATATGAAACATTTAATGGTTTACGTTGTTTCACACCAAGAATAAAAATAAGGGGTTGTTCATTTTAGTTTGACAGAACGTCCGCATCTTTTTCACCACCGTTGAGTTTTGTCTCCCGGTTGGTACCCATTAAAGGGTTCTTGATGTAAGGCGCAAAGATATATTCAAATAAATGAAACGGACAAGTCTATTTTTTGATAGGGTTATACTACTGATTTATTCCGAGGGTTTGTGTCAAATGCTAAAGATGAAAGATTCATTCAGGTAAAGCACGAGAAGCCCGCACATCGTATCAACGCATCATTCTCGCCGATTGGAGAAACTTGACGTTTATAACTTTCCGCCCATTTCATTAGCGCAATGTGATCAGCTGGTTTTCTCTCATCATTGCTTGACGATCTTCCCTATTTTCAGTGGCCCTTTAGAGTTCCTCATCTCATAAAAATAAATGCCGTCTGCAAGTTGCGAAGTGTTTAGTATCGTGGACTTTGTAAATGTTTGTTGCAAAATTTGTTGACCGAGAAAGTTGTAAAGAGAAACTGTTGTCTGTACGTTGTCTGAAAGCTTGAAAGTAAGTTGATTGGAAAAAGGATTTGGAAATATACCCGGGTTGAAATAATTTATTAAATCCTGAGTAGATGAAGGCAGACCTGTATATCCAACATGAACGTCATCCACATGTAGCGTTGAACCATCTATACCAAAAAAGTTACTTCTTGTTTTACTTGATTTAAACTGAATTAAAAGCGAGTCTGGGATATCGGCAGTAAGATAAAGGGGAGTTAAAACAATAAAAGGGAAAGACCATTGTGCGTCTTTTATTAAAGGTAATTCTACATCAACAAGTGTAGTATTAGCTTTACTAAGTTTTATGTGGGCTACAGCCGTATCAATACCGGGAGAGTCGTACTTATAAGAAAAAAACAAAGTATCTGG
>CAIQUX010000233.1 GCA_903875055.1 uncultured Bacteroidota bacterium | reverse complement strand
CCGGTGATTGAAAAACCTGCAGACCTTGCAGGCTTACTGACCAGTCTCGAAACACGTGATGTGTTGTTCATCGATGAAATTCATCGTCTCAGTACGGTGGTGGAAGAATACCTCTATGCCGCCATGGAAGATTTTAAGATCGATATCATGATAGACTCGGGTCCCAATGCCCGCAGTATTCAGATTGCCTTGAACCCCTTTACCCTCGTCGGCGCCACCACACGTTCCGGTCTGTTGACAGCGCCTTTGTTGTCGCGTTTCGGTATCAAATCACGCTTGAATTATTATACACTCGATGTGTTGGATAAGATCGTCACCCGTAGTGCGGGTCTGCTGAAAGTAAAGATCACCAGTGATGCCTCACGTGAAATTGCCCGTCGTAGTCGTGGTACACCGCGTATCGCCAATGGCTTGCTGAGACGTATGCGCGATTTTGCACAGATACTTGGCAATGGCGTCATCGATCTGGGTATTTCTGAACATGGCTTGAAAGCCCTCAAGGTGGATGCGCATGGCTTGGATGAGATGGATAATAAGATACTGCTGACGCTGATTGAAAAGTTCAAAGGCGGACCGGTCGGTATCAATAATATCGCTACGGCAGTCGGTGAAGAGAGTGGTACCATCGAGGAAGTATATGAACCCTTCTTGATTATGGAAGGGTATATAGTGCGTACACCACGCGGACGGGAAGCAACCGAAAAAGCCTATAAGCATCTGAATCTGGGAAATAAATGGACTGCCAGAGACGGGACATTGTTTTAGGGACAGCAGCGAAGAGTTATGAGTTAAAAGTTATAAGTTAAGAGTTAAAAGTTATAAGTTAAGAGTTATAAGTTAAGACATAGCAGTTAAGAGTTAGCAGCTAAAAATTATTTGGTTTCCTTAGGGAAGGAATAGCGAAGATTCAATAAGAACTCACGATCGGTGAGCGTCATCAGAAAAGCGATCAGGTCTTTCTTTTCATCTTCTGTCAATACTAGAGGTTTGGCCAGTTTCTCAGAAAGATTGCCGCTGCGAACGATACCGCCGGTATAATGATTCACCACCTGAGCCAATCGTGTAAATCGTCCATCATGCATATAAGGTGCCGAATACTGGATATTACGCAAGGTCGGTACTTTGAATTTTAAGGAGTCTGCCGGGTTTTGTGTCACCTTCATCCGGCCGATATCATGGATGGTATTGTCGATGGGCAATCCATTATTTTCGAATTGATTATTTGTAAACAAAGGCTCGGTATGACAAGAAGTACAATGCTGTCTGAAAAGTTGTAAACCATGTTCTTCTTCATTCGTGAATTTTCCACCGGCTTCCTTACGGATATGTTTATCGTATTTCGAATTGTATGAATTCAGTTGTACGACAAATTGAGTGATGGCCAGTAAAAGATGCTGCCCGGTCACCACCGAATCACCGAATACATCATCGAACATATGACGATAGATTCTGGATGAATTCAGTTTCTTCACCACATGCTCAAGCGTTTCATCCATCTCGATGGGATTGGTAATAGGAGCTAGTGCTTGCACTTCGATATTGTTGACAGCGCCATCCCACATGTATAGTTTGTTCCAGGCAAGATTCATCAGGGCAGGTGTATTGCGTGTGCCTGTGCGACCTTCGATACCATGACTATGTGCATGATCGACATGCGTGAAGCCGGTAGATTGATTATGGCAACTGGCACAGGATACCGAACCGTCACGTGAAAGCACAGGATCATAAAAAAGCTTTCTTCCTAATTGAAAACCTTCTTCGGTGAGGGGAAATTTTGTAAAGGAATACGCAGGTTGAGGCCAGCCTTTAGGAACTATGAAGTTTATTTTCTTCAATTCAATGGGCGCAAAGGAAAACAATGTAATCAGACAAGAAAGTATAAAAGCCACAAACAATAGTCGCCGATTTCTCATTTCCCGCTTTCATCTGATTTGCTGACCTGAAACATATTCATATAATTGTCGGCGATTCGCAAGGCCTCTTTGGAAGGTGTCACGATATTGTTCATCGAGAACAGATGAATATCATTGAACCAGGTGGCCACATCAACCTGTAAGGTCAGGGTCACAGGTGTCTTGTCGTTGATGTCGATGTCGGGAAGTTGTAAGGATGCTTTTCTCACCGTCACATAAGGTTCCATATAACCGCCGATATGAAATTCGAATTTGTTGTGTAAGGTTTGGCAGACGTTCGAATGTCCGGTCAGTTTCGCATTGATATAACCGGTATTCCAGGCCCAATACATACCTAAGGTCGGGTCGAGATCGCCACCCAAAGCACCTGAGACATTGGTGAGACTATCAAGCCCGATATTGAACTTTAATCCATTGTAATGGCCTGAAGGTATGTTGTCGATCTTGTACGTGAGCGTTGCAGAATCTTCGGCATTGATCAGATGCGCACTGTTTTTAATAAGGTATGAACCTTTAGAACCTGTAAGATTCAATGCGGAGATATAACATTTGAATTCTTCAATCGTCATCGGATCTCCTTTTTCAGAAACATAGGTCTTGTCACCCAGGATAAGCGTCTTGCCACGAAAGACAGGTTGTATCTTAATGACTAAAACACCCTTTGCAAAAGCGGTCACTGAAAACAAGGCAATGCAAAGACAGAGTAAGAAAGAACGATAAATACGTTTCATGATATAGCTTTTATAGAAGAAAAGAGAAAGGTCCTGACAAGGATTATCTAATTGCGTTGTCATCAGGAACTTCCTCTTATCGAAAGTACATTGTTTTTTTACGTAAGCAAAATTTTCAGCCTCTGCTGCCGAACGACTACAGGTACTGATAGCTGGTCTTCGGTGTCAGCTTCAGCAACACTTCATACATCAACTTGATACATTCTTCGACATCATTCTTGTGTACTGTCTCCACAGTGGTATGCATATAACGAAGTGGTAATGAGATCAGCGCACTTGGTACACCGCCGTTACTGAAGGCAAAGGCATCGGTATCGGTACCGGTGAAACGTGATGAGGCTTGTAACTGATGAGGGATCTTATTTTTCTTAGCGGTATCGAGAATAATGTCCAATAAAATGTTGTGTACTGCAGGCGCATAACTGATGACAGGTCCTTGGCCACAAGTAGCTTCACCCTGAGCAGGTTTGCTCATCATTGGTGTGGTGGTATCGTGCGTAACATCGGTACAGATGGCCACATTGGGTTTGATACGTTGGGCAATCATGGTGGCGCCGTTTAAGCCAACCTCTTCCTGCACTGAGTTGACAATATATAATCCGAATGGAAGTTTTTTCTTGTTCTCACTTAACAGTCGTGCTACTTCAGCAATGATTACGCCACCCATACGGTTGTCATGTGCACGGGCAATCCAGTAACCATGATTCCCTTCTTCAAACCCTTCGGTGAACGTACACACGCAACCGACATGGATACCTAACTCTTCCACTTCTTTCTTGTTCTTGCAATGCACATCGATCCAGATAGTTTCGATCTCAGGCTTCTTTTCATTTTGTGGGGTACGCACATGAATGGCTGGCCATCCGAACACGCCACGTACGATGCCTTTTTTCGTATGAATATTCACACGTTTTGATGGAGCGATCTGATGGTCACTTCCACCATTACGACAGACGTGAATGAAACCGTCGTTTGTGATATACTTTACATACCAGCTTATCTCATCGGCATGCGCTTCGATGACAACCTTATAAGGTGCATCCGGATTGATGACACCGACGGCAGTACCATAGGTGTCTACAAAATGCGTATCAATATAAGGTTTGATATACTCGAGCCATATTTTCTGTCCGCTCGCTTCATACCCTGTAGGAGAGGCATTGTTGAGATAATTTTTAATGAACTCCATCGACGATGCGTTGAAGAAATCTTTTTTCGATTTAGCCGGTTTGCTTGTTTTTGACTTTGCCATGGGATTATTTTCTGATTTTATTTGCGTGACGCGAAGGTATACATTCAAATTTAGATTTTCATTTCCCTGCCTTACATTTACACCCAAAAATTGATAAGAGGTGTGAGGAAGGTGATGTTCCTTGTAGACACTTTCGATATTAAACTACTTTTCAAATATTTCAAAATATGGCTCAAAAAATTACGATGTCCGCTGAGGGCAAACTGCTGGTCCCTAATAACCCAACCATTCCATTCATTGAAGGTGACGGTATCGGTCCCGATATCTGGAAGGCCAGTGTGCGTGTGTTGGATGCGGCTGTTGAAAAGGCTTACCAAGGTGAGCGAAAAATAACCTGGAAGGAAGTATTGGCAGGTGAAAAAGCCTTTAATCTGACAGGTTCATGGATGCCGGATGAAACCATGGACGCCTTCAAGGAATATATGATCTCGATCAAAGGTCCGTTGACAACCCCTGTGGGTGGCGGTATCCGCAGTCTGAATGTGGCTCTTCGTCAGGAACTTGATTTGTATGTTTGCCTGCGACCAGTGCGATATTTTGAAGGAACGCCTTCACCGATGTGGCATCCTGAGAAGGTGAATATGGTTATCTTCAGAGAGAATACCGAAGACATTTATGCCGGTATCGAATTCATGACCGGAACACCCGAAGCAAAAAAAATGCTTGACTTTCTGACGAATGAAATGGGGGTGAAAAATATCCGTTTCCCTGAAACAACCTCATTCGGAGTGAAACCTGTCAGCAAGCAAGGAAGTGAACGATTGATCAGGGCGGCTATTCAATACGCCATCGAGCATCGACTGCCTTCATTGACGCTTGTGCATAAAGGGAATATCATGAAATTCACCGAAGGAGCCTTTAAGAACTGGGGATATGATTTGGCTGAACGTGAATTTGCCGAAAAGGTCTATACCTGGAATCATTGGGAACGAACGAAGAAAGAAAGCGGAGAAGCTGTGGCCAATGAGGAGATGAAGGTGGCCAGTATCGGAGGAAGGGCCATTATCAAGGATGCCATAGCCGACAACTTCTTACAGCAAGCCTTGCTGGCTCCTCAGGATTACAGTGCCATCGCCACGCTGAATCTCAATGGTGATTATATCAGTGATGCTCTGGCTGCACAGGTTGGGGGCATTGGTATCGCACCGGGTGCGAATATCAATTATCAGACCGGACATGCCGTGTTTGAAGCGACACATGGCACGGCACCACGCTTTGCCAATACCAATACCATGAATCCTTCATCTCTGATATTAAGTGCCGTCATGATGTTTGAATATATGGGATGGAAAGAAGCAGCTGATCTGATCACGAACTCTATTGGCCGTACAATAAAAAGTAAACGGGTGACCATTGATTTCCATCAGTTGATGGAGCATGCTACTCTATTGAAGACGAGCGAGTTTGCAGATGAACTGATACGGAATCTGTAAGTAAGGAGGCAACAAACAGATAGGATTTTACTGGCAATAAATTTACTTTGGATTTAATACTTATCGATGATCCGGTAAGGTAGGGGCATAATAGAAAATTGTTATCAAAAATGGAACATGTCCAAGTGTAGATAATTCTTTTATCTTTATCGTTCTCTAAATACGTTCGATGAAAAAGATCCTCATTCTCAGTTGCTTACTTTGTTTTTCTTTTCTGGCCAATTCCCAAACTTTCTCATGGTCTGGAAACGCTACTATTCTTGATTTTCATAGAGATTCAATACCGATTGTTGTCAGCGGTTTGCCGAATTCAATCGATACCACCTTCGGATTGGCGCAT
>CAIQUX010000232.1 GCA_903875055.1 uncultured Bacteroidota bacterium | reverse complement strand
GTCAGATGCATAAGGATATCCTTGATACTCCATTTACCCGGCGCATAAGGACTTGATAATATGTCATCTGACAAGGACAGTACTTTCTGCTCTATCATCTTCGCATTCGCCTTCAATTGGTCCAATACACTTTTTTTGTCGTCAACCAGCGCAATAAATTTTTCATAATAGACAGCATGTTCTGTCTCCTGAGGTTTGGCTATGTTTTTCATAGCGCAAAGGTAAGGCGGGAATCGATACGCTTGTGGATGATAAACAATGCAAGATATAAGGAAGAGATACTAGAATGAAACTCAATAGCACTTGAGTGTTTATTTATCACACTTAGATAAAAGCTTGTATCACTTGAGTATTTCTTTATACAACTTATATAAAAGCTTGTATCACTTGAGTATTTCTTTATAACACTCACGTTACATACTGCAACACTCAAGCTATACACTGTATCACCCGAATGTTCCTTTATAACACTCAAGTTACATACTGCAACACTCAAGCTACATACTGTAACACGTAAGTGTTTCTTTCTATCATTTGAGTGTTTCTTTCTGTTCAATAAGTGGCAGACTGTTTTCATGTTATCATTCACATTTTTACACTAAACGTTCAAATTGGTCAAGGGTGTCGGGGGTGTCGTTTTCATTTATTAACCCAAAATCTCAACATCATGGGAAGAAGAAAAAAAGCTACCAAACGCGCCGCTGCTTTAAAAAGCACCTTCTTCCGAATCGAATCTCATGCTGTCTCGTGATTTAGACGCCGCATATCTGTATTGCATCGCGTGCATAAAATAGGTTGTTGCACTGCCCTGCTACCCTCTCATTTCCTTATCATATTTCCATCCTGAATTTGTACTTTCGTAAAAAATAATACACGAATGAAACTGCTATGCACTATCCTTCTGAGTCTGTTGCTGCTCAATACCCAGGCCCAAAGCAAGATATCCTATATCAAAATGCAACGCACAGCCTGCTTTGGCCGTTGCCCCGAATTTACCATAGAGCTTTTTCAAAACGGGCATATGGTGTATAAAGGCAAAAAAAATGTGCCTCGTATTGGCGAATACAATGCCGTGCTCAATACTGCCCTCATGGGTAAGTTTCTCAAGGATCTGTCGAAATACAAACTCGAGAACACCAAGCCCCTCTATAAGGCTATCGCCGCCGACCTGCCCCGTCTTAACTTTACCATCGTGAGCAATGGCAAAACCAGAACCATACAAAACGGCGAAAGCGGTCCGGCCTTCCTCGAAGCCATGGGCAAGAAAATAGATTCGCTGATCGAAAGCGTCACATGGAAAGAAACCCATCCTCCCATACCCGACCCCAGCGGCCCCGAATTGAATATCGAAGTCAAGCACGACGATATCGCGGCTGTCGAAGTGGCGAAAGCTGGCGGCTCCGAAGTCAATCACGAGAAGGAAATCTTTACCTATGTAGAACAACCCCCAAGTTTCAAAGGCGGCGATCAGGCCCTGATGGCCTTTCTGGCAAAGAATATCGTTTACCCTGCACAAGCCAAAGAAAAGGGTATACAAGGCAAGGTATTCTGCAACTTTGTGGTAAGCGAAACAGGCAAAATCGAAAACGTACATGTAGTACGCAGTATAGGAGGTGGCTGCGATGAAGAAGCCCTACGCGTGCTGAAGAGTATGCCAGACTGGATACCGGGTAAACAAAACGGTCATCCGGTAGCAGTACGTTATACCATACCTGTCAGCTTCATCCTCAAATAAATTCTCTTCCCTTCCTTATTCCCTTCCCTATGAACATGTTGCCCCCCGCCCGTATACTGACTCTTCTGCTGATGAGTCATTTTTTTGTAAGCCTGTCCCTGCAGGCACAATCCCTCAATGACAATATATACCGCAATAGCAACAACACCATGTACTGGCAAAACCGGGTACCCTATGCCGGGTATTGGCAACAGGATGTTGCGTATAAGATCAAGGCCACCATCGACGAACATAGCCATTCCATCGAGGCCACGGAAGAACTCAGGTATTGGAACAATTCGCCCGATACCCTGCATTTTGTTTACTTCCATCTGTATCAGAATGCCTTTGTACAAGGCTCCTATCTGCAAGACCTTGTGAAAGCCAATAAGCAGTCTACAGGCAATATGGGCTACTATACAGCCAACGGCTTTGGTACTATCATTGCCAACCTGACGATAGATGGGCGACCCGCAACAACCGAACTCGATAATACCATCATGAAAGTGTATCTGCCGACTGCATTGCCACCCAAACAATCGGTGGTATTCAGTATGAAGTTCAAGACTTTTTTCGATCGCAGCTTTGTGCGCCGTCGCATGGCCATGTATCCTTCCTGGGGTTTCATGCATTATAACGGTGTGCATTGGTACCCGCGTATCAGTGTCTATGATATCAAAAAAGGATGGGATACCGACCAGCATCTCAATAAGGAACTCTATGGCGATTATGGTCTCTTTGATGTGGAGCTCAACTTTGCCAGCAACTATGTGGTGGAAGCCACCGGTGAATTACAAAATCCTACGGAGGTCTATCCCGGCGACCTGAGAGAACGTCTCGATGTGAAAAATTTTGCGAATAAGCCATGGAACGAAAAGCCTGGTATCATCACCCCCTACGACAGCAACCAACGCAAGACCTGGCATTATATCGCCTATAATGTACATGATGTAGCCTTTACCGCCGACCCTGCCTATCGTATCGCAGAAACTAACTGCACACCTATAGGGCATGTAGGCAAACCCATACAATGCATAGGACTGGTGACAGAACCTCATGCATCGAAATGGCAAAATTCATCCGATTATCTGGCGAAGATCATCAAGACCTTCTCCGAGGATTTCGGGATGTATGAATACCCCAAGATCGTGGCGGCCGATGCCAACGATGGTATGGAATATCCGATGCTGACTCTCGATGGTGGTGCCGAACCCGATTATCATGGCGTGCTCGTGCATGAAGTAGGACATAACTGGTTTTATGGCATGATAGGCAATAATGAAACCTATCGCGCAGCCCTCGATGAAGGCTTTACCCAATTTCTCACCGCCTGGGGTATGGAGGCCATCGATGGCGATATCGCCATCAAAACAAAAGACGCCAACTCTTATAAACGTGCACATCGTTTACCCGAACATATACGCGATAACAAGGTCTACAACCGATACCTTTTTGATGCAGTACGTGATAACGACAAAACCCTCAACACCCACAGCAATGATTTCCATGGTGCATTGGGTCATGAAAACGGTTACGGGAATGTGTACTTCAAGACCGCCACCATGCTCTACAACCTTCAGTATTTATTAGGTGATGAACTGTTTCAGAATGCCATGCGTCATTATGTAGCCAAATGGAAAATGGCACACCCTTATTTCGAAGACTTCAGACAAAGTATCATCGAGTATACCCATGAAGACCTGAACTGGTTTTTTGATCAATGGATGGAGACCACCAAGCATATCGATTATGGCATCGTGGGTATCAAAAAAACACAGACGCCTGATGAATATAAGATCAAGTTTAAACGCTATGGCGATATGCAGATGCCTCTCGATTTCAGGGTCACCGCCAAAGACAATAAAACCTATGACTATACCATACCTAATACCTGGCTGAAAAAAAAGACAAGAAGTACTTTGTTACCCAAATGGTATGGTTGGGATATATTGAATCCAACCTATACAGCCAGCGTGCATATCCCTGGGGGTATACGTTCGGTGCAGACCGACCCTTCGTATCGTCTTGCTGATGTGGATATGATGGATAATTACAAGATACCGCATACCCTGATGGCACCAGCCTCGCATACCTTGCGTTTTGAAAACTATATCGGCAATACGGCAGACTGGAAAACCTATACCGACTTCTGGCGGCCCGATATTTGGTGGAATGCGGTAGATGGGATGAAACTGGGCTTGCATATCGACGGCAGCTATATGAACTTCATGCGCAAGCTTTATTGCACTGTATGGTTCAATACTCGTCTGTTGTCGGTGTTCCAATATCGTGCCTATGAAGGCACGGGATGGTGGAGCAATGCTTCTCCCGTCGATTATACGATTCGATATGAAACCCCACTTCAACAAATCAGTAAGAAAATCAACTGGGGATTGGAATCAAGGTTTATGGATGGCTTTGCCAAACATAGTGTGTACACCTCCTATAACTACAAAGGCAATGACAATATCAAGGTGGAGTTGACAACGCTTTATCGCAATGGTGATGCCTCGACGGCCTATCTTTTTTATCCGAAGGAATGGAGTAGTTATTCGAGCGGTAAGGAATACAACACAAAAAAGAATTCCTACTTACAGATACAATGGCAACATCCTTTCAGCGAACGTATTGGAAATGGAAATATGAAGGTCACCATACGCACACCTTTCACTTACAGTTATTCGTACCTGCAAGGCGAACTTGTCAATAAAAAAAGCTGGAAGAAACTCGATATCAATACCCGGGGTTTTGTGCGATTGGGAATGGGTAACAATATACCGTATGAAAGTGCCCTCTTTCTGCAGGGTGCAAATCCGGAAGAGATGATGGAAAACAAGTTCACACGTTCCCAAGGTATACTCCCTGCCGATATGGGTGGCTTTGCCACGGATGGTTTTTCGCATGTACAGGCGGGCGGTGGTTTGAACCTGAGAGGTTATACCGGCTATTATGCGATCGATGAAGATGGGAGCGGCAAGTATATCAATTACAAAGGGCGCAGTGGTGCAGCGTTGAATATCGAATTGGAGTTTGACCGTCTTGTGACCTTCAGACCAAAAAAGATCAGGGATTATTTGCATCTTGACACCTACCTGTTTAGCGATGCGGGTGCTATGAGCCGTGGTTTATTAAACAGCAATACCATCCCCGAATTGAAACCTGTATCCTCATGGAGCAAGTTGCGAGCCGATGCGGGTTTTGGTGCTGCTCTCACCATCAAGAAATTCGGCCCCATAGAGAAAGTAAATCCTTTTGTGATTCGTTGTGATATTCCATTCTTCATCAGTTCGGCCCCTTATGCCAAACCACAGCAATTTGCCTTTCGCTGGGTGTTGGGTGTGAGCAGGGCGTTTTAAGGGGGGAACTTTATTTAAACAGGTTTATTACCAATTTGATATTCTGGATAGATCAAATTCTTTTAGACACATACAATAGTAAATATCAAAGGTGATGTTGTTTAAAACAAATGAAGCTGAGCGAAATTTAGTCTATTACAAGATTCCAATCGGCATAAGGTCATATCGGCCGGCTCAGCTTAAAACAACACATGGTCAGCTTCTATAGACAGTTAGAAGGCCATTCGGCTATCAGGATGGAGAAGGCATTAGCATTGGACACCCTCTATGAATGATTTACCTCGAAAAATCTGACATTAGAAAACTTCATTCTCGTTGGTTTCATTAGAAAGCATGGCCTCTTCACAATTTCAAAGAAGTTGTTCCCAAATAAAAGATTTATGTATATTTGTTAGTCTTTATAATTGTCGCACTTAACCGATGAAATTAGCTATCTGATCAGAATGAAGTATACGCAAACACAAATTGACCTCAGACGAAAATTGCTTTCCTTGTATTACGGAGCGAACGCTGGCCATATTGGCAGCTCCCTGAGTTGTATCGATGTATTAATCGCCTTATTCGGGATCAAAACCGATGCCGAACGGGTCATCCTATCGAAAGGACATGCTGCAGCTGCCCTCTATTGTGTACTGAACCATATCGGGGAAATTGACGACCTGACGCTTGAAACATTTTATAAGAACGGAACCAAATTGTCGGCCCATCCGTCTGCCAATTCTTTTCTGAATATCCCGTTTGCTCTTGGCTCACTCGGACATGGGTTCCCGATTGCCTGCGGAATCGCACAGGCGAATCAACTGTTGAAAAACAGCGATTATGTCTATGTGGTGATGTCCGACGGTGATACCAACGAAGGCACTACCTGGGAAGCTGCCCATTACGCTGTCGCCAAAAAACTCAGCAACCTGATGGTGATCATCGACAAGAATAACCTGCAGGGCTTCGGCAGGACCATGGATATTCTAGGCGACACCGCCAACAACGAAGTATGGAGCCATATCGGATTTGAAGTCATCGAGGCTGATGGCCACGATGTCGCGCAGTTCAAAGAACGTCTTCAGTTGCTAAAGGGAAGCTCCGACAAGCCCAAACTGATTATAGCGAACACGATAAAAGGGAAAGGCGTCGACTATATGGAGAACAAGATGGAGTGGCACTATCTTCCGATGAATGCCGAACAATATACACAAGCACTAAATTCCCTGTCAACACTGAACAATGCGTAAAGAGTTTTCTTCCATCATCTCGCGGAAAATCAAAGCAAACGAAAAACTTGTATTCATGACGGGTGACCTGGGATACAATGCCCTCGAACCTGTGATTGAAGCTGCCGGCGAGCGGTTCATCAATGCAGGAGTCGCCGAACAGAACATGGTTGGGGTGGCAGCGGGCATGGCCTATAAAGGGTTTAACGTGTTCACTTACAGCATCGCACCGTTCGCTGTCTATCGATGTTTCGAACAGATCAAGATCGATGTCTGCATCCATAATTTACCGGTCTATATTGTCGGAAACGGTGGCGGCTATGGCTATGGCATCATGGGGGCCACACATCATGCGATCGAAGACATCGCATGCCTTAGTTCACTTCCGAATATGACCTGCTGGATACCCGCCTTTGTCGAAGATGTGGACTATTGTCTGAATAAGATCGTGGACGAAAAAAAACCGGCTTATCTCAGACTCGGTCTTGGCAAACCCTACCCGAACCCAGTTGCGATTTCAACTATCAATCAAGTCATCAGCTCCGAATCCCCTGAAATCACCATCATCGCAATGGGCCCGATTGTTCACAATGCCCTTGAAGCCATCGCCGGAAAACAAACCATCGACCTGTTCACTATATTGGCCGTGCCTTTTCTGAAATTCAGTGATGCACTGAAAACCAGCATAGAAAGGACAAGAAAAGTAATTGTGATCGAAGAACATGTCGGGCGCGGCGGAATGGCCGAGCAGGTATTATCAAGGCTGGCGAATGAATCTCTCTTCCCTGACGCATTTGTCAGCATGCATGCCAAAGGTTATCCGAGCAAATTATACGGCAACCAGTCTTTCCACCAAACCGAAAGCGGACTGGATGTGGCCAGCATTCAAAACGAAATTTCAAAACTCAGCTGATGGAGCCTGATATCCTAAAAAACAAAGTTCTGGGTCTGCAAGGCCCGATTTATCTCTTCGGAGCCAGCGGTTTTATCGGCGCCAATCTGCTTGACACCATCCTGAAATACCGGTCCGATTGTTTTGCCATCACCCATAATCCGCGTTCCACCTGGAGACTGAAACTACTCGAAGTCCCTTCTGCCAATATCCTTTATTGCGATATCAATTACAAGAGATCCGTTGAAACGATTTTCGAACTACACAGTCCGAAGACGATCTTCAATCTTTCGGCATACGGCGCTTACAGCAAACAGAACAAGACCAATCTGATCTACGAAACCAATGTGATCGGCACTTTGAATATATTAGAATTGTGCACCGGCATCAATGCCTATATTCATGCCGGAAGCAGTTCGGAATATGGTGTCAATTGCACCAATCCGAAAGAAGAAGACGCTCTCATTCCCAACAGCCATTATTCCGTATCTAAAATTTCGACCGCCTACATGCTCGATTTCTTCGCAAAGTACCATCAAGTGCCTTGCCTGAATTTACGCTTATATTCTATCTATGGTGCTTGGGAAGAACCGGACCGCCTGATGCCGAAGATGGTCGAACAGGCATTAAAAAAATCGTATCCTCCTTTGGTGGCTCCGCATACATCCAGGGATTTTGTCTATATTGAAGATTGCGTTGAGGCCTTTCTGGACGCGGCCCTGAATGTCAATAAAGAGAACTCGGGCAACTCGATCAACATCGGAAGCGGTATTAAAACCACTCTCGAAGACCTCACAGGAATCGTCAAGAAAGTCTTCAGCATCGACAGCGACCCGGTGTGGGGCACCATGTCTAACCGCACTTGGGATACGAAGGACTGGTACGGCAACTATGACAAGGCCGCAAGGCTGATCGGCTGGAAACCGAAAACCACACTTGAAGACGGACTGAAACAGTATGCTGCATGGCAACAATCGGTCAGTTATGTGGAAAAGGTGCTGCCCGCCTTTCACTCTCCACAGGATATCATCAAGATCAGTCCGATTATTGCTTGTTATAAGGATGCACAGGCCATACCCGTGATGTATGAACGGCTGATCAAGGTGTTCAACGAACTGGGATGCAATTATGAAATCATCTTCGTGAATGACAATTCTCCCGACAATACAGAACAGATACTCGAAGAATTGTGTGCAAAGGATGCCAATGTGATCGCCATCAAACACTCAAGGAACTTCGGTTCCCAGGCTGCCTTCGTGAGCGGGATGGAAGTCTCGACCGGTGAAGTGGTTGTCCTGATGGACGGCGACCTGCAGGACCCTCCAGAACTGATTCTCCAGTTTTTCGAACAATGGAAGAAAGGCTATCAGGTAGTTTACGGCCGCAGGGTCAAACGGGAGGCATCATGGTTCATGAATCTCGCGTATAAGACCTTCTATAAGATATTTAAGAAGATGTCGAGCATCAATATCCCCCAGGATGCAGGCGACTTTTCGATGATCGACAAGAAAGTAGTCGAGCATCTGATCGAACTCCCCGAGAAGGAACAATTCCTACGTGGACTGCGTGCCTGGGTCGGATTCAAGCAGACCGGAGTGGATTATGTGCGGCCGGAACGGATGTTCGGGACCACGACCAATAATCTGGCGAAAAATATCTGGTGGGCGAAAAAGGGAATCTTCTCATTCAGTTACCTGCCTTTGGAAATCATGAGTTATGCCGGACTCTTCCTGACATTCACATCTTTCCTTGCCATCGTTATCCAGGTGATATCAAAAATAGTCAACCCGAATATCCCACATGGTGTACCGACCATCATCATACTTGTGCTGTTTTTTGGCGGTGTGCAGTTACTTGCTATTTCCATCATCGGAGAATATCTCTCCAAGGTGTTGGATGAAACCAAGGCCAGACCGAAATTCATCC
>CAIQUX010000231.1 GCA_903875055.1 uncultured Bacteroidota bacterium | reverse complement strand
TTGCCTTTAAATAAGCTATAAATTTTAATTGGGCAACAGGATGGGCTAAAGAATACTGCCTCATTTCAGTGATTTCCCAACGATAAAGGAATTCTTACCTACACAGCTAAAAATATTATAGCATAAGATTGTAAGAATAAAATCTGTTTTATGCCAAAGAGGACACATGATATTGGAAGGCGTTTTAAATTTGCTTACTTTTTTGTTATTCGGATATCAATCCGCTTGTTCATTGCACGTCCAATCTCACTGGCATTGTCAGCTAAGGGGAAAGCCTGTCCATAACCTTCGGCCTTGATCCGTGTAAACGCAATTCCATAAGCAACAAGCTGACTCATGACGTTTTTCGCTCTTCTTGAGCTTAATACCATATTGGCTTGTGCATCACCCATATTATCGGTGTAGCCGCCAAATTTGTATTCAAGATTCGGATATGCTTCGAGTAAAGCCGCTAAATTCGCAATCTGCTCTTTTGAAGATGATTTCAGTTGATCACTACCTGATTCAAATTGCAAACGATCACAAGTAAACCAAGTTTTTTTAGAATTCGTATCAACGGTGCCTGAATTTATAAAATCAATCAATTTCCTCTCCGTACTGTTAGCACCAACCTTCAACATTTTCCCGTTGACTAATTTCAAATCAACCAAAGGTCCTGAATCTGAAATAAAATCACCATCTTTCAATGTCCCTTTTATAGATGAAGAATCCAGCACACCGTCTATTTTAGTAACTGTTGTCTCAACTACTTTTTCATCCTTACCCCCTGAGCAACAACCTGGTTCTGAACAACCTGCCTTTTCGCATGCCATTTTCATTGTTTCGATTTTAGCCTTTCTTTTCTCCTGAATCTGATCATGAAAAATACCGCTCAACGTTGGAGCAATAACCAACGAAACGATACTCATTAATTTAATGAGAATATTCATAGAAGGTCCGGATGTATCCTTAAACGGATCTCCTACCGTATCACCAGTAACTGACGCTTTGTGTGGTTCTGATTTTTTATAATAAGTAACACCATTAATATCAACACCTTTCTCAAAGGATTTTTTGGCATTATCCCAAGCACCACCCGCATTGTTTTGGAACATTCCCATCAATACGCCACTCACTGTAGCACCGGCAAGAAATCCTCCCAACACTTCAGGTCCTAACAAAAAACCGATAATCAATGGTGAAATAATAGCGATTGCTCCAGGTAACATCATTTTCTTAATAGATGCCTCAGTTGAAATTGCTACACACTTATCGTATTCAGGTTTCCCCTTTCCTTCCATGATGCCAGGTATCTCTCTGAACTGTCTACGAACTTCCTCCACCATGGCCATTGCTGCTTGACCTACTGCACGTATAGCCAATGATGAGAAAATAAATGGTATCATAGCCCCGACAAATAATCCGGCCAAAACATCAGCACTATAAATATCGATCCCGTCAATTCCGGCGATTCCAACAAACGCAGCAAACAACGCCAAGGCAGTCAAAGCTGCAGAAGCAATGGCGAATCCTTTACCAGTGGCGGCTGTAGTATTACCGACGGCATCAAGTATATCTGTCTTTTCACGCACATCAGCAGGCAATTCACTCATTTCAGCAATACCTCCTGCATTATCAGCTATAGGACCGAAGGCATCAATAGCCAATTGCATGGCGGTTGTTGCCATCATCCCGGCAGCTGCGATCGCAACGCCATATAATCCGGCAAAATGATATGAACCGAAAATACCTGAAGCCAAAACAATCATCGGCAAGAAAGTACTTTCCATTCCCATGGCCAAACCACCAATAATATTCGTAGCGTGTCCTGTTCCACTTTGCTTTACAATACTCATCACAGGGCGTTTCCCCATTGCAGTATAATATTCAGTTATGATGCTCATAAGAGTACCAACAACCAATCCGACCAAAATAGAATAGAAAACCTGGGTATTACTGAACGTAAAACCACGCAACGTCATGCTTTCAGGTAAAATATTTGCTGTTAAAAAATAACAGGCAATAGCTGTTAATACAATTGATCCATAATTACCCATATTCAATGCGTTTTGTACTTTCGTAGTACTCAAACCTGCATTTTCAGAAATTCGAACGAAAAACGTTCCTATGATAGATAAGATAATTCCCACACCTGCTATTAACATAGGTAATAAGATGGGTGCTAGTCCTCCAAACATATCAGTACCAGCCACAGAAGTAGTCTCGCGTCCCAATACCATGGTAGCCAAGACGGTTGCCACATAGGAACCGAACAAATCAGCACCCATACCGGCCACATCACCTACATTATCACCTACATTATCAGCAATAGTCGCAGGGTTACGAGGATCGTCTTCCGGTATACCGGCTTCTACTTTACCAACCAGATCCGCACCAACGTCAGCCGCTTTCGTATAGATACCTCCGCCAACACGTGCAAACAAAGCAATACTTTCTGCACCAAGACTGAATCCGGTCAATACTTCAATGGCACGTTTCATTTCTTCACTATCAACCGCTGCATGAGGCGCGAATACCATTTTCAAAACAATAAACAAACTTCCCAGACCAAGTACAGCCAGACCTGCAACACCCATTCCCATGACAGAACCTCCTGTGAAGGCTACTTTAAGGGCTTTACTTAAACTTGTTCGTGCAGCTTCGGCCGTACGCACATTACTTTTGGTAGCAATACGCATTCCCAAAAAGCCTGCAAGCGCACTGAAGAAAGCTCCTAAAATGAATGCCAAAGCGATCGTCCAATGACTGTTTTTGTCGCTGAACCCCATAAATCCTAATAATAAGGAGGCGATGACCACAAAATAGCCCATCACCTTATATTCAGCTTTGAGGAAGGCCATTGCACCGTCAGCTATATAACCGGCAATTTCTTTCATCCTTGCGTTTCCTGCGTCTTGTTTGGTCACCCAGGCACTTTGAATGAAAGTGTATAAAAGTGCAATGATTCCGAAAACGGGTACCAGATAAAATAAATAACTCATAGTCTATGTTTTTAAGAGGGCGCAAAAGTATGAAATCAAACTTTAAAAATGAAATGAGCCTGAATAAAAGTTAAAATCCTTACCTGTTAAGGGATTGAGCACCTTCTAAATGTCCAAACTGGCATTCTTGTCCTATTAACTTGGAGCCTTGACCTCTTTTATCACAAGTCTGTAACACCCCAAATTCCCATCAATTAAATCCAAGTGACATATTACTCAATACTTAACCTTAAAAAACCTTCTCACTTTTAGCTGAAATAGTATCTTGCGGGAAATTTATGCAGATGATTCAACGTAAACAATCAATATGGCTTGTCATAGCCTCACTTATCATACTACTCACATTATTTATTCCCTACGGGGTTCATATGGAAAGCCTGACCGAATCAAGTACCGTTGCGCAAACAGACCTGACAGCCCAAACTTCGATACTCCTTTTGTGTCTGACTATTGCTTCAAGCATTTTTTCTTTCTTTACTATTTTCCTTTACGGCAACCGTAAACGTCAGATGAAACTTTGCCTGCTTTCAGTTTTACTTGCATTAAGTGTGCTCGCTTACCAATTGTATAATACCACACAATCCGCGGGTAACAAAATCGTGGTTGGCATATTGGGTTCTGCTATTTACCTGGGCGTGTTGATACCCATCCTTTCTGTTTTCTTCATCATGATGGCATATATAGGTATCAAAAAAGATGAGAAACTGATACGTGATTCTGACAGATTAAGATAAGTGGCTCCTTTAATGGATTATCTCTTTTACCAGGTCAAAAAATCGAATGCCCTGTGTTCAGTCCAAAAAAAACTATTTGAAAATACTAAATTTAATACCGATTTTTGTGCCCTATGGCAAGCATCAAACTCTTATTGGCAAATGACAAGGTTGAAGGTATCCGATATTTTGAAACCTATAGGAAACACGGCGGATATACCGCGGTCGAAAAAGCCCTGAATACCTTATCGCCGGATGAAGTGACTGAAGAAGTCAAGAAAAGCGGTCTGCGAGGACGAGGTGGCGCAGGCTTCCCGACCGGAATGAAATGGAGTTTCTTAGCTAAGCCTGAAGGAATATCCCGTTATCTGGTATGTAACGCCGATGAAAGCGAGCCAGGTACGTTTAAGGACAGATACCTGATGGAATTCATACCACATCTCCTGATTGAAGGAATGATTGTTTCATCATACGCATTAGGCGCCAATACTTCGTATATCTACATACGTGGTGAATATGCCTGGATAGTCGATATCCTTGAACGAGCGATTGCCGAAGCCAAACAGAACGGATTCCTCGGTAAAAATATTCTGGGTAAAGGCTACGATCTTGAAATTTATGTGCAGCGAGGAGCGGGCGCCTATATATGTGGTGAAGAAACGGCCCTTCTTGAATCATTGGAAGGGAAACGCGGGAACCCTCGAATAAAACCTCCGTTTCCTGCAGTCAAAGGCCTTTGGGGTTGCCCGACGGTTGTCAATAATGTAGAAACGTTAGCGGCAGTGGTCCCGATCATTAATATGAGTGGCGATGAATATGCCAAAATCGGAGTTGGCAGAAGCACAGGTTCCAAATTGATCTCCGCATGCGGTAATATCAATAAACCGGGTATCTATGAAATCGACATGACCTGCAGTGTTGAAGAATTTATTTATAGTGATGAATATTGCGG
>CAIQUX010000230.1 GCA_903875055.1 uncultured Bacteroidota bacterium | reverse complement strand
TTTATCATCAGTACACATCGAAAGTATGATATTACTTGGCAGCCCATCTTCAATTCCATATTGGATACCGTTCTTGGAATTCAGATTATATTGAATCAATCCTTCTTGCTCAATCGAAATCCAAAGACTCTCCTCATTATCCTTGCACAAGGCCAGTATTCCACCAACACGATTGCGATGTATATGAAGCAGACTATCTATGTTCCATTCTGTAAAAACTTCCTTGTCATTATTCCAAACCAGCAAATTAGATCTTCTGTTGGCAGAAAAATAGATAGTCCCTTTTCTGTCTTCAACAGCATTCTGAACATAGTCAAATGAACATAGTGATGGTGTAGTGCTTTTGGTATATTGTATAAAAGTATTGTCTTTAGACTTTTGCCGTATGACACCTTGTCCTTTATTCATACTATACCACACATCCCCGTGTCTGCTTTGATAGACTAGTGTCACCTTATCGGCATCATGGCAAAACGGTTTAAGAAAAACTGGTGTCGTAATTGTTTTGATCTTCGTGTCATATAAAGATAATGATGGGCCAGCACCACCATTTCTATATTTTCCATTGCCATAAAAGCAAATTGCATTATTTATTGATTCAATACCTATAGAGTTTCTAAGGTACATAGTGTCGATGATGGTGAACTTGCCTGATCCTAAATCAATGCAAGCGGCACCAAGAGATTCCACTGTAAAAAATAATTTTTTTTCTGATTCTGCAAAATTGGACACAGACTTATTTTTACCAAAAGGAAGATCCCAATAATCATAACGCAGGTTCTTTAATTTAAAATAACTCAATCCTCCTTCACCCCATATCCAATATCCATCCTCTTTATCGGCATACATTCCATATATAGCCCCTTCGGCTATACTTTGATTGTTCAATACATCATGAGTATACACCATCTGTTTCTGACCTTGTGCTAAAATGGACAGGCCTTTTTCTGTCATGACAAAATCGGTCTGACCATAATGATGGAATCCTTTAACCCAACCATGAAACTCATAATTCTTCAATAAGACTGGCTTTAGATAATCATCTGACTCCGGGTTGTAACTTAGTTCGTATGGACCTGTGAAATAATTGCATATATACAATTTCCTGAGTGTCGTATCCGTGTCAAATAATGACTTATACATATCTGAATTCAGGTTGGGCCACTTCAAAATTAATTTCTCCAATTTTCTATCCGAAAGTGAATAGGTTACGAATTGAGAGGAATAATCCAGCACTATTCTATTATTTCCTAAAGGAAGAATCTTACCCATCTTATCGACCACCGGTATGGAATCAAAAGCATGCAAGTTCTTATCTGCCAGATATATTTTTTTGTCGGTGGCGATACAAAAAACACTTGGATAAGGATGCTCTATCGATGTGATCGACTTGCTTTTCCAAAATGCAGGTGATGCATATTGCCTTTGATTGAGCGTATTCATCATCCATATTTTAGATCCGCTAAGGAGCATGATAACACCATCCTTCAACTCGTAACAACTTCGTATATTATCAAACGGCATGGTATTGCTGTCATTACGCAAGTGACAATAGGCAACAAAATGGCTCCCGTCAAACCTAGCCAATCCTTGCGGTGTTGCTATCCAGATAAATCCTCTGCTATCCTCAAGCATATCATTAATGGTATTATCAGGCAACCCTTCTTTAATGGAATAATTCACAAAGTGAATGGAACTTGTCTTTGTTTGAGTAAAACCAGTTGTATAGCAACAAAATAACAGGAAAACACAAACAATGTTCCTGTTCATTTCCATTAACCTATTTATGGCACTGTGTAGTTTCATCAACAAATTTGCACTTGCAATCAACCTGCTCAATCACAGTTTGCATTACAATCACACAAAACTAATTATTTCCAGATCCAAATTAGCTATAAGATTCATTAGAGAAAAGGACCAACAAACATTGTTAAGATTTTAGTCCGCATTCCCTGCTAACTTAGAAACACTGATGAATCCTCTATGGATGATTTGAGAAGATGAAATTATTGATATTGTCTTCCAACACCGGAGAGTCCAATAAATCAACATTACCATCGCCGTTCAGATCGGTTGTCTTATAACCGAATGAAAAATTACTGATGTCCGTTTCAAGCATTGACAAATCCAGAAGATCTGTGTTCTCATCCTGATTGATATCGCCCGAATACAAAGCCCAAATACCAGCGGCTAACTGCATCATATTATTACCGTAAGCCTTATTAGCTGCAGTTGTAAAATCATAATTCACCGGCGAAGTACTAAATAAAACCGGACTTGCACTCCAGGTTTGTATTCCATTTCGATGTCTGACTGCAATATAATAGCTTCCAGATACGGATGGTGTGAATGTGCAGACCGTTGTTCCGTTCAGGTTCAATAAAGGCTTCACAGATGCTACGACCGCATATGGAGAAGTGGTATTTCTCAGTTGCACCGTAACACTATCGGTGATGGACGTATTGGCACTTACTCCCTGATTATTCAAGACGGCATTCATCAGTCCTGATCCATTATAAAATCCTTGTATTAAAACTTTCAAATTCAATGTTGAAGAACAATTCGTCACTGTAATCAATCTCGTAGACGTGTTTGTGCATCCTGTTGCCGTTGTTGTACCGGTAACCGTGTAGGTTGTGGTAACGGCAGGAGTCACAGTTATTGAAGTACCGCTGAATGCACCCGGGTTCCAGGTATATGTATTCGCATTCGTTCCTGTCATGGTGGTGGATGTGCCTGCGCAAATTGTAGCTGACGTTACGGTAGTACCAACGGCAGGAAGTGGATTCACTGTAATCAATCTCGTTGATGAATTGGTGCAGCCCGTTGCTGTATTCGTTCCAATCACTGTATACGTAGTTGTCGCAGCTGGAGTCACCGTCACCGATGTACCGCTTAAGGCACCAGGGTTCCATGTGTATGTATTCGCATTGGTTCCCGTAATGGTCGTGGACGTGCCCGCACAAACACTTGACAAGGTTACAGTGGTGCCGACTGTCGGCAGTGGATTCACCGTAATCAATCTTGTAGATGTATTCGTGCATCCGGTTGCAGTAGTGGTACCGGTTACAGTATAAGTGGTGGTTGCTGCTGGAGTCACTGTGACTGATGTACCGCTTAAGGCACCAGGGTTCCATGTGTATGTATTCGCATTGGTG
>CAIQUX010000229.1 GCA_903875055.1 uncultured Bacteroidota bacterium | reverse complement strand
GTTATGCTGCTGAACTTATAATCATATATTAGATTGTCTTGCGCTGAATTGGTTGTATATTTGTAGAGGAGGCAGCAATGGCGGCAGGCATACAGATGGGCGAGGGGTCAGAGCTCGCCGGGTTGCGTCTTGCTGGTGGCATATGTGCAGTGCGGTTGCGGCTCTTAAAGGATGCCGGGGATGGTGTCTGGCGGTTCAAGCATTTCATTCCTGAGGGCGAGGAAATTGTTGGGCTTTTTGGATCATTGCAGAGAGGTGACATGATTGCACCTCATCCTGTCATGTTAAGCCGGGAATTTGTTTCGAGAGGATATCCGACGCGCAGCGGAGATGATGTTCATTTTATGTGTTCACCCGCGGCGCTCTTCGTTCTTGTCGATGTTCAAGTTCAAGAGCTTGTCTTCTCTTTCTATCTTTTGTCCGCTTCTGCTGGTGCCGATACGCTCGTCTGGTATCATTTGCCGAAGAGAAGTGTGACTGAAATGCTCATGCGCGGGTGAGGGTCTTCTCTAGAATTGTCCCCCCGCCGAGATCATTAATTCGTTCATGAATTAACAGCGTGACGCATATATATATAAATTGCAGCATTTTCTGTGGTGCTGCAATAAACACAGAAAGTTTAAAAATCATGTCAACAATAAAAATCAATGGCTCGCCAGGTGCATCAATGGTCGTCAATGGAACACCAGGGTCAGCAATGAAGGTTGCCCCGGCACTTTCTTCAGACGCGTCTCTTTCAGCATGGTCATATACCGACGGGGGCGGTTCGCATAACGTCACTGCAGGCGGATCATATTCAGTTGCAAATGCATATAGCAATACCGCGGCGCTCTCTTTCGTGCAGACACCAACTGATGCAGGGGCAAGTGTGTCTCAGCTTTCAGGTTCTGGGCTAAGTATTGGAGCAAATACATACACGATTCGTGTTACCGCTGCCGATGGCTCCCATGCCGACTACAGCATCACGTTGGTCAGAGCATTCGGCGGGCGCGGCGGTGGCGGCTGATCATAGAGACATTCTGAAAACGTAGATTTATTCAGCGTTTATGGGGGCAGGATCTTTTTAGATTCCTGCCTCTTTTTTATTTATCATTTGCAATTAAAGACAATACAAATTCGATCTTCATCTGATAAATTTTCTGTCACTCTGTGCAGGAGATCACCAGGAAAAGTTAATACAGTTCCGACATTCGGTGAAATGCTAAAAATTGTATCACCGTTTTTGAAAATTATTTTTCCTGAATTATGACTCGCTTTGACATATATCACACCTGATGTTGCAAATCCGTGGTGGCAATGCCAATCATTATAAGATCCAGATGGGTTAATATTGAACCAAAATTCGTGTATTTTATAGGGTGATAAAAGATTTTTTATAAGTGGAAATTGATCGACTGTCGATGTCGACAATGTCGATGACCAACCACCGCGAGTGCTCTTTCTTCTTGATTCAGGTTCAATGGATCTTAGTCGATACACATCCTCAATGATAGAAGTTTTTTGTTCTTCATTTATCTCCATCGAGGAGTGTACGACAGAGTTCAATTTCAGCCTACGAAAGTGTATCCAGCAGGAACACTTCGTGATCCGGCAGAAGTTAAAATAGTCCATGCACCTGCTGCACCACCAGGCGAAGCAGTATTTGGTACAACGGCAGGATACCAGGATTCATTTACTACTCCATACAACGGAAATCCATAAGTACCTGTTACAGGATCTCCTAAGCCCCCGCTGCCTGAGTCTGTTCCGAGCCATGGACCCGTATAGCCTCCCCTTGTAATTCTATACCAAAATCCTGTAGCACCTGGTAAAAGTACATCTGTTCCAACCGCTAGATCGATAATGTCTCCAGCTTGGTAAGAGCTTGCAACGTACATAGATGTATTACCGTAATATACTACACCGTCTGTACGAACTCCGACTCCATTTGCATCGGCTTGACCAAGTGCATTATATGAATCAGCAAAATTAAAGCTTCTATTTGCAAATCCAAGTGCCATATATGAAGAAAAACTTGTAACTTCAATAGAAAACATCTTATGCTCACTTAAGTTGACAACTGCAGAGGTGTTTCCGAGGACAGTGCCGTTGTTATATCCTTCGCTCCAAACAGGATCTGATGCAGTTAAATTACCATTGCTTAGAACTATATCTGAGGCTTTATATGTTCCATCCCAAGTCCATCCGCCGCCTCCGCCGCCGCCGGTACCTGTTATCTTTAAAGATCCTGGACCTGTGCCTGTAATAATTACTTTATCTGATGTAGTGCCATTTATCTTAAAGTTTGCCATGATGATATCCTTTGTGTTAATTTGTAAGATTCTTTGATAGTGTCGTCGATTTATCGATAGTGTCCCACATTATTCCTGCACGAACATCAGGATCCAACATGGCACGAAGCAGCTCCACCGCATCCTCATGAGTTATGTTCTTCTCAATAGCAATTTCTCTCACCAACGTGGCGACGCGCCCCATAGATCTGCCATTCTTCGCATTCGTTTCTTCTGCCTTTATTTCTTTTGCAATATATCTCACATCGACATTCAAAAGGGCAAACAATGTATCGGCAGCTACATCAAGACTTATCCCATGCTTGGCAGCAATTGGGACCAACGTCTCCCTTACCCTTGCCCAAATGTTTATCGACATGTTATTTAACTATGTGTTGATAACCACAACAACATCATTGTCGACATTTAATAACATGTTGGACTCTCCAGTAAGAGCCTTAATCATTCTGTCATGCCGCTTGACATGACAAAAATTTATTATTTTTTGATGATCAAATATTCTTTAGCTTTTTTAGCTTCAAATCCATCATCAGTTTGTTTGCGGCGACCTGCTGTATAAGTTACGCCAAACTTATAAATATTCATAGCATAACCTTTTAAAGAAATATAATCTTCAAAAAAGTTATCATCTAAGTCACGATTAGTTGACCAAGATTGCGATCCTTTACATGAACAATCATAGGCAAAATCTATAACTTCTTTTTGATTTTGATCATTAAAGCTTGTAGCATATTTTGTAAATCCACCGCGATAAGGTGGATCCATAAATAACCAGCTGTTGTCTGTAACATAAGATTTTGTTTGTTTATAATCACCGGCAAGAATAGTTGCTTTTTGCAATAAATTATGCCAATTTTTAATGTTTTCTTTATCGTAGATATTATCTTTTTGATTCAATAGGCCAGCTGGGGTACCAAATCTATCATTGGTATTCTTATTGATTTGCCAAATTCCATTAAAACCAGTTTTCATTAGAAAATATAATGTTGCTGACTCTTCTGTTTTGGACCATTTTAAATGATTATAAGCATGATCATTACGTAAATTATAGTAATATTTCTTTCTTTCTTCTTTGCTCAATGGAAGATAATTTGATGAAAGATCATCCAACTTTGAAGTGAAAGATACAACATCATTTTTAATAGATTTGTATATTTCAATTATTGAATGATTGCTATCATTTATGATGATATTTGCTTTGGGGTTAATTTTATGCGCTACTAACAACATTGATCCACCACCAAAAAATGGTTCAATATATGTGTTGAAAGTTTTAGGCAAATATGATTGATAATGTTTAACCATTTTTGTTTTGCCACCAGCCCACATAAATAAAGGTTTCATATTTTTACTTTCAAAATAGTCCACAATTGCATTGATGCCAATCACCCCACCACAAACAATCTTTTGGATGTTGTTCGG
>CAIQUX010000228.1 GCA_903875055.1 uncultured Bacteroidota bacterium | reverse complement strand
TTTGATTGGTCTGTTTATTCACTGGCAGGGCCAAGCTCAGGTTTATGTATTGGGTGATATTACAGCCCTCTCGAATATCATGGCATTCCATGATTCAACACAATGTGCCTCGTTTGCGAACGAATCATACAATTTCACCATCACAAATTCATTTATGGGTGATGAAATCATCATCAAAGACCAATCGACGGGTAATGTCATGGCGTCTAGTATCAATACTACAGGAGTTAATCCATGGACTGTGACGTTGACACCGATGTCGCTTCAGCCTGTTGTTCCGGACAATATGATCAGTAGTGGATTTGCCATGTTTGCCGGCATTCCTATGAAATTTATCAATGGCAGCGATACTATTTTCAATGTCGTCAGTTTATATCAATTACCTGTTTCGAATCCTTGTACGTATGGCAACGTTTCTGGTAAGATATATATTGATAATAATAGCGATTGCGCCTTCAATACCGGCGATGTGGCCCTTCAATCGGTTCCGGTTACTGCCGCTGTCAATTATACTAGTGGGTCAGGCGGGCAGTATGCCTATTCGGCTGCAAACGGCAATTATAGCATGCAGATTCAGCAATCGTGGATGACCAATTATACAGTCAGCATACCAACGAACTATCAGTTTATTTTTCCTTCGACCACATGCTCACCTGTATCATATACCTACACGACCTTGCCACAGACCTCTGCCAATTTCTCCTTACAATGTACCAGTCAGATTGATGTGCAGTCAGCTGCTTTTGGTCCGGCCTTTGTGAGACCAGCCATTCCGTTTGTGCTTCATCCGTATGTGAGCAACACAGGATGTGATACTGCATCAGGTGTATTGACCCTGATCAAAGATCCGAATACGGTGTACAATGCGTCATTAAGCACCAATCCGGCCAGCTATGTAAATGGCGACACCTTGAAATGGAATTTTACCAATCTCACGAGTCTGAGCAATGGTGCTTATTGGAATAGCTTCTTTGCAGGTGTCTATCTGACGCCGACTACATCGGTCGTGGTCGGTGGTACTGTTTGTTTCACTGTCTCTTCGACTATTCTCAGCAATGATGTCAATCCGGCTAATAATCAGTATTCGATCTGTATTCCGGTTGTCAATTCCTATGATCCTAACATGAAGGAAGTGAGTCCGAAAGGAACCGGTGTCAACGGGCAGATTCCTGTAACGACCAATCATCTTGATTACACGATTCACTTTCAAAATACTGGTACGGCTCCTGCCATTAATGTTTCTGTCATAGATACCTTAGATGCCAACGTTGATCAGGCTAGTCTGAGGATTTTGGGCGCATCACATACGATGAGTCCGCAATGGCTGGCATCGAATGTGGTCAAATTCAATTTCAATAATATCATGTTACCTGATAGTGCTACGCAACCTGCAAAAAGTCAGGGTCAGGTAAGCTTTACAATCAAACTGAAACCAGGACTGGTCGTTGGAACGCAGATCAAAAACAAGGCACAAATCTATTTTGACAGCAATCCGGCCATCGTGACCAATACGACGCTGAATACGCTGGCTGTTCCAAATGGTGTATCGCTTATACAAGATCAACGCACTATACAATTGTATCCTAATCCTGCAGACGATGAGTTGTTGATTAATGTGTCTGCCTTGAGTAGCGAGGCTACCACTATCGAGGTGTATTCGATCAACGGGCAACTGATGAAAGAAGCGACCTTGTCTGGTTTGACAACACGTATCGATATCAGCAACCTGAATGCCGGTCTTTATTTTGTAAAAGTGAGCAATGGAAATCATAGTGATATGATCAAGTTTGTGAAGAGATAATAAACGTTCGATTTATTTGAATGCCTGTTCTGTCAAGCGAAAGCGAAACGGAACAGGCATTTTTCTTTGATAGCTGAACAGGGAGATGGAGCCAAAACGGAGCGTCGCAAATACGTTTCATCAAAGGCAGACAGCTGACACCCCTAAAATCATCCGATTATGATACGGGTTGTGAGGAGGTAATAATATCGCTGGATTTGTAAATGATGAAATTGTAAGATTGTGGGATTATATTTATCCTCTTAAACTACGAACATGAAAAAAATATATGCTTTTCTGCTGATCAGCAGTTTGTTTGCCTGCAACTTCGATGAACGCCGACTCAATGAAGACGCTCAGCATTTCATCGATGAATATTCAAAGGAGTATGTCAAATTATACGCCGCTTCGCAGGAAGCTCAGTGGAAATCGAATATCGAAATCAAAGAGGGCGACAGTACCAATTCAATTCAAACCCGGAAGACAGAAGAGGCATTGGCTGCGTTTACCGGAAGTGAAGGCGTGATCAAAAAAGCAAAGGCTTTTATGGAGAACGCCAAGTCGTTGACAGAATTGCAACGAAAACAGATTGAAGCCATTTTGTTTTCAGCCGCCAATAATCCTGCCATTGTCGACAGTATCGTCAAGGCAAGAATAAAAGCCGAGACGGCACAAACGGAAAAACTTTTCGGGTATCAATACAAGATCGGAGATAAGAAAGTCAATACGAATGATATCGATGATATCCTGAAGAATGAAACGGACCTTACTAAACGCCGACAAGCCTGGGAAGCCAGCAAGGAAGTGGGTAAAGGGTTGAAGGAAGGATTGATCAATCTTCGCGAATTGCGTAACAAGACGGTTCAGGCATTGGGCTATAAGGATTATTTCAATTATCAGGTGTCAGAATATAATATGACGACCGATGAGATGATGGATCTGAACCATAAGATCATGAAAGAGATGTGGCCGCTTTACAGAGAGATGCATACGTATATGAGATACGAACTGGCCAAGAAATATAAGCAGGCTGAAGTGCCTGATTATCTTCCTGCCGACTGGATTCCCAATCGTTGGGCACAGGACTGGAGCAGTGAAGTGCATGTGCAAGGTATCAATCTCGACAGCATACTGAAAACAAAAGGAGCGGCTTGGATACCTAAGCAAGCTGAGGCATTTTATGTGAGTCTGGGTTATGCTCCCTTACCAAAAACATTTTGGGAAAAATCCAACCTGTATCCTTACAAAGCCGATAGTAATGTGAAGAAAAATAATCATGCCAGTGCATGGCATATGGATTTGAATCAGGATGTGCGCAGTCTGATGAGTGTGGAAGCGAACAGTGAATGGTGGGAGACGGCCAATCATGAGCTGGGGCATATCTATTATTATATGACCTACACCAATAAGGATGTACCGCCATTATTACGGGCGGGTGCCAATCGTGCGTATCACGAAGCCATGGGGTCTTTGATGGGATTAGCCGCCATGCAAAAACCATTCCTTGAGAATGCCGGACTTATTCCGAAAGGCATTAAAACTGATTCAATCCAATCGCTGTTGAAAGAAGCGATGAACACGGCAGTCTTCATATCTTTTTCAAGCGGTGTGATGACAGGCTTTGAAAAAAGTATCTATTCCGATAATCTTCCTTCGACGGAGTGGAATAAAAAGTGGTGGGATCTGGTGAAACAATATCAGGGCGTAGTGCCACCGACAGTTAGAGGTGAAGAATATTGTGATGCCGCTACAAAAACGCATATCAACGATGATGCAGCGCAATATTATGATTACGCCCTATCGTATGTGATTTTGTATCAGATGCATCAGCATATCGCCAAGAATATCCTGCATCAGGATCCTCACGCCTGCAATTATTTCGGGCATAAGGAAATCGGTGATTTCCTTCGCAAGATCATGTATCCTGGTTCAAGCAAGGACTGGCGCAAGGTGCTGAAAGAAACCACCGGAGACGACCTGAATGCCAATGCCATGGTCGAATATTTTTCACCGTTGATGGGTTGGTTGAAAGAGCAGAA
>CAIQUX010000227.1 GCA_903875055.1 uncultured Bacteroidota bacterium | reverse complement strand
GTAGGGCTGTTTCTTCACCACAGATATAAGCACCTTGTGCCTTGATGATCTTGAAATCAAAATTGAAACCTGTGCCAGCAATATTCTTACCTAATAGATGCAGATTTCTTAAGGCTGCCAATTCAGCTTCGCAAATGTTCACGGCTTCAGGATATTCACCTCGAATATATATGACACCCCATTCAGCCCCGATAATATAACCAGCAATCATCATACCCATGATGACGCTATGCGTTCGCTGTTCAAGCAGAAAGCGGTCACTGTAGGCACCGGGATCCCCTTCATCGGCATTACAAACAACGAATTTTGTATCGTTCAATTCGCTTTTACAAGCTTCTAATTTGAATGACATCGGAAAACCTGCACCGCCCCGTCCTCTGATACCAGATTTTTTTATTTCATCCAGTAACTCTTCTTTTGATTTTTTTAATGCAGATGTCAGTGTCTGATAATAGGTAGGAATATCCGGATAGGATGCCGTTAAAACCGGAGTACCGAAATGTTTAACTTGATAGGTGTCATTCGGAATCAGTTTATCTGTTTCTTTCTGCAGCACGACCTCTGCTAAATGATCAATGGCATCGCCGCTATAGTTCACACCCTCAATATGAAAAGCACTGTTTTCGTGGCATCTTCCCAGACAACACATATCACCTATTTCTTCTTCCTTATAATGCCGCTTCAATTTTTCATGAACATCAGGTTGAGTGCCGGCGCAAAGACAAGCGCTACCATTACATACATACACTTTTTTGCCTTTGTTATCTTCACGAGTAAAATCATAGAAGGAAGCACTTCCAAAGGTATTCGCTTTCCCAATCAGAAACTCTTTGGCAAGTTCTTCGAGTTGTGCAGTTGATAGTGAACCGGTTTCTTTTGCAAGAAGACCGATTTGCTCGAAAAGATTTTGGTCTAAGCCCTTACGACCCGACAATTCACTGATATTCGTTGACATAAAAAAATAGTTCTTTCAAATGTATAAAAAAAAAATGAAACTGTCTGATGCCTTGAGTGAACCGTATATAAATTTGAATTGAGGTTCTCGTTCACTAGTAGAAAATCAAATCATAATTTCTATCAACTATAACAAGGTATTCTCAGTTAACTGAAATTCACCCTTTCTTCATTGGAATAAACAGTAAAACGGGAGCCTCTGCAAAATGCTAACAAGGTGATTCCAATTTGCCTGCAATAATCTACAGCCATACTAGATGGTGCCGATACAGAACATAAAAAAGGAATGCCTGCTTTATGGGCTTTACTGACAATTTCGTAGGACACTCGACCACTGACTAACAGGATCTTTGCCACGCTCAGGCTATGTTGCAGCAACAAACTACCTATGACTTTATCAACTGCATTGTGACGGCCAATATCTTCCTTACAGTCTAGAATATTACCATCTATTGTAAATAATCCAGCAGCATGACAACCACCGGTATCCATGAAATTTTGTTGATGTTTGGCCAATTCTATAAACATCGCTTCAATCAGATTTGATTTCAGTGTCTCTTGTTGTGTAATCTTACCATGCAAGGTAAGATCCATCTCATATTTGCCACACATGCCACAGCTGCTTACAGAGAGAAGGTTTCGTTGTTGATTGATTCCTTGTTGCAGTTCAGATTCCGGGATGAGAACGTTGACTTTTGTGACAAAATCCTTTTCATTTTTTTCGGTGATGACAAAGTCTGGATTTACATCATGGTTAGTATACACATCTTCGGTCAGCAATATGCCCCGAGTATGTTCTTCTTCAAAGCCCGGTGTCCTCATTGTGATTGTATACGGATTCCCGTTTACTGAAATACCGAGCATCTCCTCAACGCTGAGAATGTCAATCACACCTTTAACAAGATGATCTTCGACTTTAATTGCAGAAAATTTTTCAGTTGCATTCACGATCTGACAGTTGTTCACCAAATATACAACCTGATGAAGTTGTGATTCTAATCTATTGTCAATGCAGGATTAGCTTAACCCGCTAATTTTGCCGTTCTTGTCGATATCCATGTGTTCTGAGGCAGGAACGGCTGGCAGCCCAGGCATACGCATCATATCGCCAAGAATCGGAATAATGAATCCGGCACCTGCAGCGAATTCAAATTCACGGACATTGATGATAAATCCTTTAGGTCGACCGATCACATTCTCCTTATCAGAAAGGGATTTTTGTGTCTTGGCCATACAAACTGGCAAAGCATCATAGCCAAGTTCTTTGATCATCTTCAATTGGGTACGTGCAACAGAAGAATATTCTACTCCGTCGGCGCCATAAATTTCAGTGGCGATACGGTTGATCTTGTCTTCCACAGAAAGCTTCCAATCATATAATGGTTTGAAATGATTGATGCCGCTTTCAATGACGTCGATAACAGCTTGAGCCAACTCCTGAGTACCGTCTCCGCCTTTTGCAAATCCATAAGACACGACGGCTTTTACACCAAGCAGAGCACATTGGGTTTGTACATATTCAATTTCTTCTGCAGAATCAGCCGGGAAATAATTGATAGCCACTACCGGTGTGATGCCAAATTTTTTACAATTTTCAATATGTTTTTCAAGATTCTGAAAGCCCTTGATTACCTTTTCGATACTGGCTGTATTGTATTCATCTTTTTTTGCACCACCATGATGGCGTAAAGCCCTGATGGTAGCTACAAGCACAATGGCATCAGGTGCCAGGTTGCCGTAACCGCATTTGATATTCATGAATTTCTCGGCACCCAGATCGGCACCGAATCCGGCTTCTGTGACTACATAATCTCCCAATGATAATCCCATTTTGGTGGCCAGTATGGTATTGGTTCCTTGTGCAATATTAGCGAAAGGTCCGCCGTGTAAAATCGCAGGATTGCCTTCCAATGTCTGCACAAGATTCGGCTTGATCGCATCTTTCAATAACAGGGCCATAGCGCCTTGCGCTTTGAGATCGCGGGCGAAAATCGGTTTTTTATCAAAGGTAAATCCTATGAAAATATTCCCTAGTCTTGTTTTCAGATCATCGATATCTTTTGACATACAAAGAATTGCCATCACTTCTGAAGCCGGTGTGATATTAAAACCGTCTTCACGTGGAATGCCATTGGCTGTTCCTCCGATACCGATGATAATATGTCGTAAGGCCCTGTCATTCATATCCATTACACGCTTCCATTTGATGGTACGTGGATCTATATTGAGATTGAATTGTTTGTTTTGCAGATTATTATCAATGAGGGCCGACAACAGGTTGTTTGCTTTCTCAATGGCTGCAAAATCACCCGTAAAGTGCAGATTGATATCCTCCATCGGAATGACTTGTGAGTAACCACCTCCGGCAGCACCACCTTTCATTCCGAATACAGGTCCAAGAGAAGGCTCACGCAATACCACGATGGCCTTTTTCCCGATCTTGTTCAGCCCTTCATTCAATCCGATGGATACGGTGGTTTTACCTTCTCCGGCAGGTGTTGGATTGATGGCAGAGACCAGAATCAATTTCGCCTTCTTTATTTTTTCTTCATCAATAAGTTCGAGCGGAAGCTTGGCTTTATTCTTTCCATAATATTGTAAGTCATCATTTGAGATTCCGATTTTATCAGCAATTTCTTTGATGTGTTTGATGGGTGCGTTTTGAGCGATTTCTAAATCTGATGGGAAAGACATATTTTTATATTAGTGGGTTATGGATATTTCATACATGGCTTGAAGCCTGATGAATGAAGGCATAAAAGTAGAAATAAAATTGATATTATCGGCATCACTTTTCATTTTCATATCTGAAAACCGGACAAGTATGTCTTATGACTTATCTCATTCTTTATTACATTTGCTACTCATGAGTATTCCTTACTTCTACGAACCTTTTTCTGATTTTTCGCATATTGCGCTTTCCGAAAACTCGGTGCATCATGCATTGAACGTGCTTCGTATGAAACCGGGATCAGAACTGAATGTCACAAACGGTCGAGGCGACTCTGCCAGATGCAGAATAATAGGGACATCAAAAAAAGAATGTCATATTGAAGTGCTCGATTCTCATTCATCAAGCAACAAGCAGCAAGCCTCAAAACTTCATATCGCCATTTCTTTCACAAAAAATCCGGCACGCATTGAATGGTTTCTGGAAAAGGCGACCGAGATAGGTATTCAGATGATTACACCTTTGATTACCAAGCGAAGTGAAAAGATTCATTTCAAAAAGGAACGTTTTGAAAAAATCATGATTTCTGCCATGCTTCAGTCGCAACAGACATTTTTACCTGTCTTAAATGAAGCCACTTTGTTAGAGGAAGTCATCAAGGGGCCAGAACTGTTGAAATGTATTGCCCATTGTGAAGAAGATAAAGATCGTATTCAATTAAAGGATTGTATTGAAGCTCAAAAAGATACGTTAATTCTGATTGGCCCTGAAGGCGATTTTACGCCAGAAGAAATACATTTGTGCCTTCAACATCAATGCAAACCTGTATCGCTGGGCAGAAACAGGCTCAGGACCGAAACTGCAGGATTATTTGCTTGTGTGGTTTTTAATGCACAAATTGCAACAATATGAATTATTTGACCCGAGTAAAAGCACTTCTTGTTTTTTTATTGATCAATGGCTTCATGCCTTCTTTGCATGCTCAAAAGATGAAACTTGGTCTGCTTGTTTATGGCGGCGGTGGTGATTGGTATGCCAATCCGACATCGTTGAAAAACCTTGCACGCTTTTGCAATACTAATTTAGGTACTTTTCTGGAATCTCAGGAAGGTCAAGTGGAAGTAGGCAGCCGGGAATTATTAAACTATCCGATTATTTTTGCAACAGGTCACGGACGTATCATGTTCAATGACATGGAAGCACAAAACCTTCGTACCTATCTGACTGGTGGTGGATTCCTGCATGTCGATGACAATTATGGTTTGGACAAATATATACGCCCTGCTATGAAGAAAGTGTTCCCTGAACTCGATTTTGTGGAGCTCCCTTTTTCACATCCTATTTATCATCAGAAATATGATTTTGCCAATGGGCTGCCTAAAATTCACGAACATGATGGAAAGCCGCCTAAAGGTTGGGGACTGATTTATCAGGGCAGGGTTGTTTGTTTTTACAGTTATGAAACCGATCTGAATGATGGTTGGGAAGACCCTGAAGTACATAAGGATCCGGAAGAAAAAAGACAACAGGCATTACGCATGGGGGCCAATATTGTTCAATATGCCTTCATGAATTTATAGTCTTACTGCGGCTTGTATCTTGAATTTAAATACATTTGAGAAGCTTAGCGTTCAGTTATTCGATCACTAAAACAATTTCATGATGAAATCGACAGGATTACTTTTTTTGATGTTTGTCGTACTGTTTGGCATGTCGTGTAAACAGCCCAAGGCGCCTGTTCCCACGCCATCAAATCCAACCGGCAACGTGATAATAAATTTCAAAAATCAGGCAGGGGGTGTTGATATCGTTCAAGGACAGCTCTCTTATACAAATGCATCCGGAAATAAATACAGTGTCGATCTTCTAAAGTATTATATCAGCAATGTCATATTGGTAAAGGATGACGGAACTGAATTCAAGTTGAACAACTATGACCTCATCAACGCATTTGATGCTAAGTACTCGAATGTGCTTGCGTCTGATGTGCCGAACGGACACTATTATTCTATGAAATTCCTATTAGGCATTGATAGCACACACAATCACACTGAGGCACAGGGAGGTGATTTAGATCCATCCAATAATATGAGCTGGAGCTGGAACACGGGTTATATTTTCTTTAAACATGAAGGCACTTATAAAAACGCTGCTGATTCAAACAAGGTCTTACAGTTTCATTTAGGAACAGACATAGCTCTGTCAAAAATACAGATTCCTATATCACTCATTGTGGCCGGAAATAATAAAACCATGAATATCATTTTTGACTTGAACAAAATGTATGACTCACCTGTTATCAATTTCAACACAGACGATATTCACATGTCGACCAGTGCAGCTGATTCAACCTGGATAAGAAACATGGTGACCAATACTCAGAATGCATTTATATTTAAAAATGTAGAATGATGGCTGTAAGCTTATCCTATAATCCGAGTTGCTGGATTTTATTTCAGACTTTTATAAAACATTATATGAAATATACTTTTTTTATACTGGCTATTTTCCTTGGCGCCTGCACTTCAAACACAAAGGTGGAGGAACCTACATATGTGCCTGTCAATCTGCCCAAGGAATCTCAACCTGCCAAAGCTGGTTATTATTGCCCTATGAAGTGCGAAGGTGTAAAGGTCTATGATGATGATCAAAATCCCTGCCCCGTTTGCAAAATGAAACTGGTCCATACAAAATAGATTGTAACTATGAGCAAGCCTTATCTTGCTCTCCCGAATTCAAAAGTTTCGGTCTACTTTTACACGCTTAAATATATATATATGCGAATCACAATCCTACTGCTTATGCTATCCTTCTTTTCCTCACCTAAACCTTTAGATGCCCAGACAAAATCGATTTATGACATCAAAATCGAAGCGCTTGACGGAGGCTCTATCGACCTTGCAAATTTCAAAGGAAAGAAAATCCTGATCGTCAATACAGCATCCAAATGCGGTTATACCCCTCAGTATGAAGGCTTGGAGAAATTGTATGAAAAATATAAAGACAAGTTGGTGATAGTTGGATTTCCATCCAATGATTTCATGTTTCAAGAGCCTGGCGATGCCAAAAAAATCAGAGAGTTCTGTACAAAAAATTATGGAGTCACATTTCCAATGGCAGCCAAGATTGATGTAAAGGGTAAGAACATGCATCCTTTGTATGTGTGGCTGACACAAAAAAAATATAACAATTACAGTGACAATTCTGTGAAATGGAATTTCCAAAAATATCTGCTTGATGAAAAAGGCAACCTCGTCAATATGTTCCCTCCGGGTGTGGAACCTATGAGCGAAGATGTCATCAAAGCCATCGAAAAATAAGGAGTATTGTGCATTAAGATGCATGTCTCAAACGTATCGTCTATTATCTAACTATTTTTACATTTATGCAATTACGCGATTTATATAAGAAAGCCCAGAATTTTGAATTTCTAACGGCAGAGGAAGGAGTGTTGCTGTTTGAAAAGGCTCCGCTGGCCGAATTGATGCAAATAGCGAACGACCTTCGTAAGATTCAGGTACCGCATGGTAAAGTAACCTGGCAGATCGACCGTAATGTCAACACCACGAACGTCTGCATTGCTAACTGTAAGTTCTGTAATTTCTATCGAGTGCCCGGTCATCCGGAGTCCTACATAACCGATATTGAAACCTATAAACAGAAGATTGAGGAGACCATCCGATGGGGCGGCGATCAATTGTTGTTGCAAGGTGGACATCATCCGGATCTGGGTCTGAGTTTTTATGTGGATTTGTTCAAGGAATTGAAATCACTTTACCCTTCCATCAAGCTTCATACATTGGGACCACCTGAAGTGGCGCACATCACCAAACTTGAAAAGAGTACACACACGAAAGTCTTGCAGGCATTGAAAGATGCCGGTATGGATAGTTTGCCCGGAGCAGGCGCTGAGATATTGAACGATCGTGTTCGACGTCTGATTTCCAAAGGGAAATGTGGTGCTCAGGAATGGCTTGATATCATGCGGGCGGCACATCAGCTCGATATAACCGGTTCGGC
>CAIQUX010000226.1 GCA_903875055.1 uncultured Bacteroidota bacterium | reverse complement strand
GCGGCGTGATGATAAGGTTCCTTGGTTTGATATATAGAAAGGCGACTATCACCAGCACTGAATTAAGGACGCTAATACGTACAAAATCCTTTAATGGTCTGAAATGAGAAACCCTGTCTTCAGGTTTGGGATAATAGACTCTTATTGGAACGGCAATCACAGGAATCAACATCCATGAACTGCGAACGATGATCTCTATCTCAAATTCATACTTCTTCGTAAAAAAAAGTTTATCCCAATATTGATAGATAGGATACATTCTAAAACCACTTTGTGTATCCGGCATATTCACGCCTGTCTCTAACTTAAACCAGAAATTTGAAAACTTGTTTCCAAACGAACTCTTGCCAGGCACATTCTCATGTGTAAGATTACGAGCGCCTATCATCAGGGCTCCTTCATCGCTTGATAATCGTTCCAAAAATATGAGACTATCCTCTGGATAATGCTGTCCATCGGTGTCTAAGGTGATGGCATATCGATAACCTTTCTGTATCGCATACTCAAATCCTTTTCGTAAAGCCCAACCTTTCCCTTGATTTTTCTCATACGTCACTAACTGAACTGGGAAACCTTTAATTCGGTTCAAGGTATCATCGGTTGATCCATCATTGATGATAATGACATGAGACGTTTGAGCCAAGGAATCAGCTATGACATCCGCTATCGTCTCGGCATTGTTATAGGTCGGCAATAATATACAAACCTTATCTTTTTCAAAGATGGCTTCGTGTAAAGGTCCTGAATGAATCTTAGCTGTTTCTGACATCACGAATTCAAACGTTTATAGGTGCCGTTAAATTTAAGAAATACATGTTGTTCAAATTTCAACGTAGCATTGATGGACAATTTATTGTCTGCAGCAACAACAGGTTTGATGTCAAACACCGCTTTTGTAAACTGCAGTGGCGTAAACATCGTTAAAAATTTCACCGAAGAAGCAGTTTCCAATTGATACGAGTTAGCATAGGCCTCTTCAATCACTTCCTTTAGCATTTCAAGCATACAAACACCCGGAAGAACCGCTTGTCCGGGAAAATGTCCTTCAAAGATCGGATGGGTCGCATCAATATGAATGGCACAACGGATGAGACCATCATTTTGCTCTAATGAATCGATATGAAATAACTTATTCTTCAGCATTGAATTGTTTGAGACTTATGGTAAAATGTACGGTATGATGTTGCACAAAAATACTGTCTGGCATCGATACTTTTGTAGTATAAAATTGCCGCACACTGATCACAGTCTTTCTTCGTCCCAGATTTTCAATCAACTCGACAGGTGCACAATCAGGTGAAGTGGTGTATCGCACGGTTCCTTTTGATTGTAGTTTTAAAGTAATCAACGTATGATCAGGCTCAGTGAAATACGTAGGAAACCCTTTATAGATACCTCGCATGAGTATCATGCCCAAATCCTTAGCCAGTGTTTTTTTGACCGCTTTCTTATCGAGACTTTCCATCACCTTATTATAGTGGTATGAATAAGCATTGAATGTGATATCAAAAAAGGTCGCACCCACTTCATTCATAAATACTGAACGGATACTGCTGTCTTCCATTCGTTTGAAAATCAAGATTCCGCTGAGATGTTTATTTAAGACATCGATCGACGCCCTGTATTTTACTGATTCAATACCAGCTCTTAGATTCTTCAGACATTCATCAGGCTCAAGAGTCCTGGCAAATACGTTTTGACTGAACAAAACAATCAACCATAAACTACTTCGTACTAAAAAGCTTTTCATCGATTGCTTTATTTAACTGACGATTTGAAAAGGTCATGAGACTGTTATCGCCTTCACTTTCAACCATATTCAATCGAAGGACATTATAATCTGATTTGCTCAGATAGACTTCTATCTTCGAAAACATCTTCTTCATCATATTGGTCGAAGGTGTCATGGTCAGCATGTATTCTTTGGCATTCTCCATCACATTGGTCGAAAATTCCTTGTTGTTATAGACATTCCCCGACATACAATCCATCATGATACTATTGATCGATTGCATCATCTTATTGGAACGGGTATTGAAATTCGATTTCTTATGCTCATCCATCACCATCATGGCATCATTGTTCAACACCATCAGGTACGAGAAAGGCTTCACATATTCAATGCGAACCTTATTGCCTTTCTTATAGAAAAATTTACCGTATGATGTAATCTTGTCTTTTAGAAGACTCAAATTCTTTACCTGCACAAAATCCGATTCGACACTTTGCAATTGCAAGGAGGCTGCCGTGAATTTTTGTTTGAATGTGGCCACATCTTTCAACGGTGCAAAACCACCCTGCTGGGCGTTCGCATTTGTGATAACAGTAATAAAAAGGAGGAAAAAGAATGTTCGCATGAGGAGCTTTAAAGGGTGGTAAAAGTAAAACCTTGTTGTTTACAAAATACTATATAATCTGTTAATGTGTCAACGCTTATCTCACAGCGATCATGAAGCAATACGATGCTTCCAGGACGTGTCAACGTTTTAAGCTTTTCCAGCAATTGATCCTTGCTCTTAGCTACTGTATCCATCGAACGAAGATTCCATCCGACACTGGTCATGCCTGTTTGTCGGATGGCTTTGGCCAAATTAGGATTGGTGACGCCATAAGGTGGACGGAAATAAACAGGTGTATACTCCTTTCCCAATATATTGGCGACTGTCGAATTCATCTGTTCTAGTTCAGCGGCCATCTCCGCTGATGATTTCATATCAAACCACATATCATGGGTAAGACTATGATTTCCTACGATATGTCCTTCATGTACCAGACGTTTCAAAATTTCTTCATGCCCTTCAATGTTTTTTCCGATCACAAAGAACATGGCTTTCACTCCTTGCACTTGCAAGATATCCAATACCTTAGGCGTCCATAGTGGATGAATACCATCATCGAAGGTCAGTATGATATCAGTATCCTTGATGTTTGGCAAATTGCTATCTTGTAATGAGTTGACAGAACGGATAAAAAAATTCTGTTCGATATATATGGCGCCTAAAACCAACGGTATCGTAGATAACAGACAGAAAAGCAGCAACCACCACCACGAATAACCCATCTTGGCAATAATAACACTAAGCAAGATAAATGTTGGAATAAAAACAAGAATAAACTTTTTCAGATTCATATCCGTTTCAATAAGATAAATGAATGATACTTGTTCTTATAATGATTGTAAAGCAAGACATTTTGAGCTTTTTCTGATCGGGAAGGTGTTTGTGCATGATAGACTTCATCCGGAATCTGCTGATGCTTCAATACCATACAGGCCAATGCCATTCCAAATGCATTCGACGTCGGATATTCACCGCTCCATTGCTTAAATGCCAACCATTGTGCTTGTTTAAGTGCGGCTATGTTTCCCAATATACTTTCATCATAACGGCTGTCGCCATTGACTCCAATCAGACAAGTATCGATCTCTTCCGCCTGTAGTTGATTGATACGTAAGAATTCAAGTAATTCAGTTTGGATATCTGTACTATAACATAAATGCATATCCATCACTTCGGCATAGCTCTGTTCGTTTTTAACCTGACTCACCACAAACAAATTAGCGCCTTCACCGGCAATGGTTCCTTCAGTACCTGGAATAGAAATATCTTGTTCTTTCTTAAAGGTACCGAAACGTAAAATGATATCGAATGAATCATTCGTTAGTTCATCTATGCCTCCTGTAAGTACCGAAAAGTTCTCATCAGTTAATGTCTCTGACTTTTCCTTCAACCACATCATAGCTTCCTGCAACGCGGCTTCAAAGGAATGCCCCCGATGTACATAGGTAAAATTATGTCCGTAGCAATTGGTCAACATGGCAATTTGTCCACTGACTGTATTATGCGTCGATTGTATGAAGGCCGTCGGTGTGAGCATACTCTCCTCTTGAGTGAGCAATTTGGAAAGAAACACTTCCGTGTCTGCAAGACATCCATAGGCTGTTCCTAATGTGATAATATCCGAACGTTCCAATCCGGCATCTTTCAATGCTTGTTTAGCCGCTGCAACACCATAGCGAACCACCTTACTCATTCGTCTTAATTGCATCGGTGGAACCAGCCCACTATAATCAGGTTCTTTGCAGCTCATTCTGTTTGATTCAGCAAGGTCGAAACTCATCACCCCTGCCCTTGTATCCAATTGTTGTGCCGAAACCGATCCTATGCCATTGATATATATGCTCATCTGTGTTACTTAGCTTTTACTGAAAATGATGGAGGTGCAATTTCCTCCAAATCCGAATGAATTACTCATCACATGTTGTACATCCATCTGTTCTAACAATTGCGTATTCGGAACAAAGGATAATTCCTTCATCGCTGTCTCATGACGTAAATTCGGATAGATCAAATTATGTTGCAATGCCAGACAGGAATAAACAGCTTCCAAAGCCCCACAAGCACCAAGAGTATGACCTGTATTGGCCTTGGTTGAACTCACAGGTGGCAATGTTTCGCCGAACAATCGTTCAATCGCGATACCTTCACTGGAATCATTATTTGCTGTACCGGTTCCATGTGCATTGATATATGAAATAGCGCTTGCCGCCAACCCACTTTGATCGAGTGCTTCCTTCATGGCTTTATAATTACCATTTCCTTCGGCTGAAGAAGCCGTCTGATGAAATGCATCATTGGCGTTAGCCGAACCGCTTACTCTCGCCTGTGTTTGTAAATTCAATTGTTCCTTCACCTTATCACTGATTAATACCACATAGGCAGCTCCTTCTCCCAGATTCAATCCTTTACGGTTTTCATCAAACGGTTTTGACGGTTGACTATCTAAGATCATCAATGTATTGAATCCATTCAACGTAAAACGGCATAAGGCATCTGCTCCGCCTGCAATCACGATATCCAGTTTGTTGTGTTTGATTAATCGACATCCGTGGATGATGGCATTGGCCGAAGAAGAACAAGCGGTACTGATGGTCGTTATAAAATGACGGATACTTAGATGTTCTGCTACCAGTTCGGTAATACTACCGCATTCATGATGAACCACATCGCTGAGATGTCCTTTGCTTTTATCTTTCAGAAATTCATCATAAAAGAATTCACTTCGATCCATACCTCCTAAGGTATTGCCGGATATGAAACCGATACGGTACGATACAAATGGAGAAGATTGTCCGGCTTCCAACTTACTTTCAATATCAGCAATGGCTTCCATGGCGGCAATCGCACTCAGATAGGTTGTCCTTGGTAAGTTATTCTTCATACCGCAACGTGCAGCCAGCTCATCATTCGATAGTTTGATTTCACACACCGGGAAATCGTTTGTATGAACGGTATGTAAAAATTCAGGATAGCCCACACCACTTCGCCCTTCCTTCAAGGACTTGAGATTTTCTTGCACATTATCACCGATCGAGGATATTGCTCCCATTCCGGCTATCCACACATGTTGCTGCATACCTTATTGAATAATTGTACTGTTTGAATGCTGTAAATATAAAATCAAAATCAGTGGGAATGAAATAGATTTCATTTAACGCAAAGGAATGCAAAGCTCAATGATTATCCAATAAATTACACCATTGTTTGTAATCCTCATATTCCTTTCTTTTTGCCTTAATGCAAAAAGAAACAAAAAAATCAAGGCTGATGAAAAATAGCTAAAATGATGTTCATTCGCCTAAAAATACCTAAACTCGTGCTACGCTTCAAGGCCTACCTTCACTCGGAAAAAGGTATTTTTTACGCCTCATTTCCATCATTTCTTAACGCCATTTTTCACAGGCCATTAATCCAATATAGTGCATATTAACGGGGAAGCATTCAATAGCACTATTATTAACTTTGCGACCTACGCGTCCTCGTCGCGCTCTTTGCGGTAAAAAAATTTAGGAAAAGAAATTCATCACACCACCACCTCAACCAAAGGATGCTTGGTATACAATTCCTGCAAGCTCTCCGCATCAAACGGTATGTCCCCATCTTTCTCAATCAGACAAAAGAATATATCCGGATTCCTGGCATTCAATTCAATATAACCTGTAATGACTTGTGACAGAATTTCCTCACTAGTTAATATCTGTAAATACGACGACAATTCCTTCGCATTGAACCTATCCGCCACAAAAAATGTATTCTCCCCTTTCAAAAGATGCCGGATGGCTATTTCACCCATCACGATATTAGGTAAGGTATAGACAAACAACGCCGGACTGGCAATATCAGCGATACTTTCCTGATATTTACGATCAGTATCTAAAGAAGATGAATGATTCTGAAGGATAATCCCTTTACGAAACGAAGACAGTTCATCTGACTTCTTACCTTTCATCAACCATTCAGCCGCAATAAACCCATATTTACTCAGCGTATCCATCTTATAAAATTTAGGATAATTGGCGCCTGACTGTTTATAGGCATTGATCAGAAAATCGTCCGAACCGGATTCATCAGAGAACACACATTCATCATCCAAATAAATCGAATGATTTCTGATATGAACGACATGAGTCATTCCATAGTCCTGTTTCATTATCATAAGAAGGGTGTTTTAAGCAGGTAAAAGTGAAGGTTGTGTTTGTCTGAGGAAATTAGCCAGGGTTCTCACCTGCTTGGTATGATTCTTTACAAACGGATTGCTATCATCCCATACATAACCTGCCAAGACCGAACAGATCTGTTTTCGCATCTCAGGATTCTGATTCTTGGAGAAGAAGATCGTATGTAAATCACCATCATACCATCCCATGACAAAGGTGCGGAAGACATTCACACCCTGCATACAAGGTTGCATATAGTCGGTTTCCCAATCTATCGTTTCGCCTTGTAATTTCTTAATCACCAGATGAGCGGCATTCTGAGCCGATACGCTAGCCAAAGTAACACCACTTGAAAACATAGGATCCAGGAATTCGGTGACATTACCTGTCAACACAAAACCATTCCCATAAAACTTCTCTGTGGTAGCGCTCCATCCTTTCAATACCCGTGGTTCGAACACCATATCACAATCACCGAAACGCTCACGCAATTCATCTTGAGAGTTGATCAGAAACTTCATCTTCTCTTCGGGCGTACCTGTCAGTGTTGAGAAGAACTCAGGGAAACCCACAAAACCTAAGGATGTATTGCCGTTGCTGAATGGAATACACCATACCCAGGTATTGGCATTATAGACATAAATGGTAATGCGGTTAGGTTCCTGTGCCACCGTATCACGGTTCTTATCGACATAATGGGTGAATAAGGTTTCACGGGTAGGCAGATTGCTTTCTTTCTCCAAACCAAACAAACGAGGTATCACACGTCCGAAACCACTTCCATCAACAATAAAACGGGCTTCGATGTCTTCGGTACTGCCATCAAGGTATTTGACGGTCGTCACCGATGATTCATCCTCCTTGATATTCACATCGATCACTTCGGTATCATACTTGACTTCGATACCCATTTTTTCACATTCATCGGACAGGGTCTTATCAAAATCGGCACGAGGCACCTGCCAAGTCCAATCGTAAGTACCTGAATGTTTCTCACTGAAATTAAAATCACAGACATCCTTATTATCGCGGACAAACTTGGCACCAAATTTCTCCTGAAACCCCTGCCCTTTCACAGCCTCCATAAAACCGGCCTCTTCCAAGGCTTCCATACAACGAGGCAACAGGCTTTCACCGATGACAAAACGTGGGAAATTCAATTTCTCAACGATCTTCACATCATATCCAGCCTTCTTGATAATCGCGGCTGCGATGGTGCCTGAAGGGCCTGCTCCTATGACTAATACATCTGTTTTTTTCATTCCTGATAGTTTGACGCAAAACTATAATAAATAACAAGACTACCTACTAATGAAGCTTTTTTCAGTATTGATATTATTGATGATAGTTGGAATAGATACTTCCTTTTAAGGTAAGCTCGTTTCGCTTAATCTCGCTTCTTATGTGGCACAAGTCACAGACATTGCGCCAGCCGATGTGTTTAAAATAAACCTCTCGGTAGCGGGATAATATCAGTCGCTTAATTATATACGATTCCTTCTATTTTTGAATGTTTGCTCTATCATACTTCGGTATGATCTATATATAAACTTGGCATCTTCTTCAGAAATATTTTCTTTTGCCTTTACTTGATCTTCATCACGATAGCTCATTGAACTATACAATGCTATATGAAACGCATCTTTTTTTTCAGGTAAAGAAATTATGATTCTAGCAGTAACGAAGTTGTTGTATGCATTCGCTATGCATCGCCATATTGCCATTTCTTTCTCAAAGTTGGCATCTCTTCTGAAATTTTCTTCGAATTTTTCAAAACTTCCGCCTTCCACTTCAGAAATAAGATTATAAATAGATAAAGCCTCGTTGTAAAATATTTCAGGCAGGGTATCACGTTGAATTGCACTTGCATGTATTTGGTCGATGTCGACCATTTTAATTTCGCTCATTGTTTATTATTTTTCTACTGGTTTGTATCTCCACAAACCAACAATAATTAAATCTCATCAGGTTAATAATGTGATAAGTAAATTTAGTCAATTAATTCACATAATCAAAAGCGGATGAATAATTAAAGAGTTCAAGACTTCGCCATGGTTCGTGTCTTCACGGACCATAAAGCCTTCGCCGTGGTACATGTATTCACAGTCCACTTAACTAGCACAAGATGCTGTCGCACAATTCCTGCGCCTCATACTCGTGCCAGTGGATTAATTGTCACTGCATAGCAATCTTGCTAAACAAATCATCTTGGAGTAGTATAAGATTTTAATTTTTGTCATTAACTTCATATTCTTTATTCTAATCAATTAAATTTTACCTTCCATGAAAACCACTTCTACACGAATTCCCCGAATCCTTGCCATTCGCATTTTGTTGATTTTAAGCGCTGTGTTGATCGGCATATCGGGTCACACACAAGCCCCTCAATCTTTCCCTTACCAGGCCGTAGCCCGGAATACCTCCGGAAACCTGATTGCTAATCAGACAATTTCATTACGGGTCTCTATTCATGATCTGACTGCATCCGGCGCCGTTATTTACAGGGAAACACATTCGGCCACTACCAATTCACTTGGCTTATTTATGGTCAATATCGGACAAGGCATACCTGCCGTAGGAACTTTTAGCAGTATCACTTGGAATAGCGGTTCGAAATTTCTGCAGATAGAATTAGACCCTTTGGGAGGAATCGTTTATGCAGATATGGGCACCACACAACTTTTAAGTGTTCCTTATGCCTTGTATGCCGAAAAGAGCGGTTCGGCAACACTGAACGGAACCACCAATCAATTGGTGAAATTCACCGGAACCAATACAGGGGGAAACTCCATCTTATATGATAATGGAACCAATATCGGTATTGGCACACAAAATCCACAGGCCAAACTTCATATCTATGGTGGCGATTTGTTTATCCAGTCCAGTTCGGGTGCCTTCGTTTTAGGCTATCAATCCAGTAATCAATGGCGGTTTGCGACCACAGGTGGCGGGGCTGATATGATGTGGCAGACAACTACTGATGGGACATTTTTCACACCGACCCATTATTTCAAACAAAACGGAGATGTAGGTTTTGGAGTAGGCATAGGAGTGCCTACTGCCCGACTGGATCTCATGGGTTCCGGAAGTACGAGTGCAACCGTGAACTGTAACTTTCGAAACGCTGCAAGTCTTTCCTTATTCAAAATGAGAGATGATGGCAATATCGGGATAAACACCGGCCCATCGACTGTATACAAAGTGAATATCTCTAACGTGGAACTGTTAGCCAATGGTGACGGGCAAAGCGGTCTTTTTACAACCAGGAGCCGTGATTCCCGAAATGATGGCTTTTCATATGGATTGTCTGGTACGAACAAGGCCACCTGTGGTTATAATATCTGGGGAGATAACTATACATTTGGCGATGCCTCGTTCAATTATAATGATTTTAACCGTTGTGGAGGTAGTCTTGGTGCTGACGTGAACGGATTTTATTGGGGAAGCCTGGGTTACCGTAGCAGTGCAAATGTCAATTATGGTGTGTATGGTAGCGCAGCCTATACCAGTGGAGGCGGACAATTACCTACCACATCACTTAATGGTATCGGCGGAGGCTTTTTCGGAACGATCGGTTCGGTATCGAAGGGAAGTGTCATCGGACAATTGAATGAAGGTGAATTATTTGCAGCCTACAACCAGGGCGATGTATATACTTCCGGCAAACAGATTGATTTAGTGAACAATGGCGATCAATTGACCCCTTCTTATGGTGCTACCTCACCAGAACTTACCGTGTATACCAAAGGAACAATACATCTTGTAAAAGGAGAAGCGAAAATAACGTTTGATGAAGCCTATCGTCGCTTACTAGGTGAAGAACCTGTGGTGACTGTCAGTGCCATGGGAAAATGTAACGGCGTCTATCTTGATGAAGTCACTAAAGATGGCTTTATGGTGAAAGAACAAAATGATGGACATAGTGATATCCTGGTTTCATGGATTGCTGTCGGTAATCGCTGTGATGCGAAAAATAAGGCCATACCTGAGATGTTCAAACAAAAAGGATTTACCCGTTCCTTTAGCCAGGCATTATTTAATGATGGCAACCGCAAACAAAGTGGACTTGGTATGTGGTGGAATGGCCGATCTCTTGAATTCGGCAATATCTCCACTTCTGTTGATTTGACACGTGCCGAAAAGACTCGCTTGCTTGAACAAGAGAAAAGTGCCACTACTTCAAACGAATAAGTACGTCGATGATTCAAGGCTTGTATTAATGCCAGATAACACGTTTAACGATCATCGAAATCAAAACCTATAAGATTTCTGAAACCTTATAGTTTTATGTACACAACCTTAGCCTTTGTAAATAAAATAAACCTTTCGCCATGGTTCGTGTCTTCACGGACTATTTTTTCTGAGTTTCCTGTCGACGTCTTATTTCTGCACTATTTGTGCAGCTTCGTCAAATCAAACCCTTCGCCATGGTTCTTGTCTTCACGGACCAATTTCTGAGTTTCTTGTCGACGCCTTATTTCGTATCCCCAATGCCAAGATGGGGTTGGCATTGGGGATACAATATAAAGACTGTTTAAGGAATTTTTTGCTGCTAAAACACCGAACCTTGCTTGGTAAAATAAATAATCCATTTTATGAATATCCTCATCGAAAAATCAAGATACCTGAAAACAATACAACAAGAGTTTCAACTTATGTTTCCACAATTAAAAATCGAGTT
>CAIQUX010000225.1 GCA_903875055.1 uncultured Bacteroidota bacterium | reverse complement strand
ATAAAGAACATAGGGCTTGCGAAGGCACAGTCTTCGAAGAGAGGATCACCAACAATGTCGCAAATAGGGGTACCCTATAAAGAACATAGGGCTTGCGAAGGGTTGATAATCCATCTTTTAACTCTCCTTCATCCCACATTTCTTTTTCCGTTTGACAAATGAAAGTTGTGATAATTTCATTCCACTTATTCTCCAAGAAGGTTGCCTTATTAGGCTGCCCATCTGTTTCACACAGTGAGGCAATCAATAGGATTATTACTATTAATACGGACTTCATTTTATTACAAGATAGTCATTGAATTGGAAAAACTTCATTAATACTTATTTATAATCGCTGATATTAGTACTAATGAACGGTAGATCATGTATGAGTGATTAAGATTATCATTCTATCGTTGTACTGACAATACTCCTGAAAGAGAATTGAATTAACCTTCACCCGTCGGTTCATCTTTCATCACCACAACATCTTCTTCCTTCAACAAAGGCATGCCATTGAGACGCATAAAAATCTGCGCGACCGTAACCACATCCTTATTGCAATAACGAACGATACGATCGAGATCATTTTCTTTCCAATAGACCGCCGCGACCTCGCTACCGTCGATATCATCTTTCGGACTGTCGATATCCAGTATGGTAGACAGCAAATCGACCGAGGTGAAATTCTTATACTCACCGAACTTCCAGAATTGCAAGGTGTCGAGCATGGGATTTTCCCAGGGCTTTTTGTTTTGAAGATCCATCAATACATCAGGCAACTTCACCTGATTGATGAATGAACGCCGGCATATGTAAGGAATATCGAACTCACGGATATTGTGTCCGCAAAATTGCTTTTCGGTATTCCTGAAAAACTTGTTACATACATCGCGAAAATCTTCGAGCAGTTTTTTCTCATCATGTCCGGCCAGGGTTTTAACCTTTAAGGAATAGCCTTCATTGGTTTTGATGAAATAACCGAGTCCGATACAGACAATCTTGCCAAACTCGGCATAGATACCTGCTTTTTCAGCGAAGCTGGCTGCGGTGTCGGTGTTTTCTTTGTCTAAGGTCAGCGATTTCTTGTCCCAGAGTTTTTGCAGTTTTTCATTCAGTTGCTGATAGGAACTATAGAGCGGGACGGTCTCTATATCAATCAACAACAGGTTTTCAGCCTTAATCATAGTAGTAGGTTATGTTGTTTGACCATAAAAATAATAACAAATCTTTACACAGACAATAATACATTTAATGAGGCAATGGTTACCTTTGCTATCCAAACCCCCACTATCATGGAAATCAATTCAAATGAGCCGCGCAAAGGATTTAGTCCGCATTGGATTTATCTTGGCATCATCGCCCTTCTTCTTGCTGCCAGCATCTATTTCTTCCTGACAAAAAATAAAGCAGAAGACCAGAATGAAGATCTTACGAATCAAATGGCTACTGTGAGTAACGATAAAGCCACTGTTGAGACAGAATATAACGATGCCCTGAAGCGATTGGATGAAATGAAAACGCAAAGCGTACAGATGGACAGTTTACTGACCACCAAAGACGGGGAGCTGAGTGCCATGAAGGCGAAGATTGAATCGATCCTTAAGCAAAAAAACCTGACCAAGGGTCAATTGGCAGAAGCGAATAAACTCATTGCCGATCTGAAATCGAAAATGACCGGTTATCAGGAGCAGATTACCGCGTTAAAACAAGAGAATGTACAATTGAGTGAAGATAAGAAATCTCTCACGCAAGAGAAAGGGCAACTGACACAAGAGAAAGCCACGCTTACCGAGGAGAAGAAGGGTCTTGAAAAAACCGTTGAATTGGGTTCAGTATTACATGCTTCAGGTATCAAAATGGAAGCCATCAACAATACCAAAAATCTGTTTGGAAAAGAAAAGGAGAAAGAAACAGCCAAAGCTAGCAAGGCGGATTTGATTCGTATCTCGTTCGATTTGGATGATAACAGGATCAGTGAAAGTGGTGAGAAGATCATCTATATCTGTGTATACGATCCGAACGGAAACGTCATTTCGGCCAATGGCAGCAAGTTCAAAATGTCTGATGATTCTGAAAAACCGTATACCGCTTCTAAAACAATCCCTTACAAACAAGGAGAAAAAGTAAAAGGTATTTCTACCGATTGGAAACCATCGGCTTCTT
>CAIQUX010000224.1 GCA_903875055.1 uncultured Bacteroidota bacterium | reverse complement strand
CAAAGAAAAATTAACCTTACCTGAAACATGGCGTGTGAAAAAGAATGAGTCGGGTTATGATCTTTATTCGGGATCTACCCGGCTCATACATTTGCAGACACCTATGGCTTATGACAATGCCGGCACGAGTCACGGGAATGAAGCTGAAAGGCAACATGAAGGACAACTGGAGGTTGAACAATCAGGCCGTGATTTGTTTGTGATCACGAAATTTCCACTTGACTGGCTGAGAGATAACAATAGACTTTATCCTGTCAATCTTGACCCTACGCTGACTTTTTATCCAGACAGCGTGCTGTATACCACCGGACGAACTATGTCAGCAACCGGTACAAAATATGCTGGCGCCATGGGCATTTCCACATCATCAACGGGAGTGGCATGGGCCAAATTTAATATATCGACATTACCGACAGGTAGCGGTGTAAGCGGAGGGCATTACTGGGGCTATCAATATGGAGGCTCAGGTGGGGGAAGTAAAATTGTCAGCATCAGAGGCTTTCAATATATAGACCCTGTGACTGCCACAAGCAGCGGCATTCAAAATCAAACGATGTTGGCTGGTCCTCTTTATGATAACAATTATGTTTGGGGAGACAATACTTTAGGTTGGCATGGGGATACCTTGTTCCCTAATGCCCTGAATGATATCACCAGTCAGATTTCACAAGGCTGGACAGCTCTAGGATTTGATTACAATTCCGGTAGCGGTCTCAATATGTTTCAATATGGTTATGATGCCACCTTGATGAGCAACAAACCTTATCTCGAAATTGACTATACATTGTCGCCTTGTTCAGGTACGCCGAATCCTGGCAATACATTAGGCAACTCTTTGGCCGGCTCTGTTACAGTATGTCCAGGTGTGCCTGTTTATTTCACGTTACAAAATGCAGCAAGCCTGGGCAGTGGTGTGAGTTACCAATGGTATAGATCGTCGACGCTTACAGGTCCGGCTGTAGTGATGTCCGGTGCTACCAACGCGAGCTTTTTATATACGATACCTGGAAATACAGCTGTGATTTATTGTGTTGTAACTTGTTTAGGAAGTGGCAGCAATGCCTCCTCTGTGCCTGTTACTGTTACGGTGTTGCCATGGAATTCTATAAGTTGCTATTGCACATCCGGTGCCACCGCTACGCAAGACGAAGATATTTATAATGTAACCCTCAATGGCAATTCCACCGATCCGGCCTATTCATTTGCTAATGGATGTACGACAGTGGCTCCGGGACCCGGATCTGTTTTGAAACAATATTCCAGTTTCCTTACCTTGCCAGCATTGGCAAATATAACTCAGGGAACAGCAGCTACTTTCTCAGTGGTGCAGGATGAATGTGATGGCGCTCCGTATTATTCCAATTTGATAGGAATATGGATAGACTTTAATCATAATTCCAGCTTCAGCGATCCTGGTGAACAAGTCTTTATCGAATCGAGCGGCAGTGTCGGACCACGAACGGTGTCAGGAACTTTTGTAGTTCCGGCTACATCTATTCCCGGAAATACGATCATGCGTGTCGTTTGTCAAGAAGGGAATACGCCCCCTAGCCCATGCGGTATGTATTCCTATGGAGAAACAGAAGATTATGTGGTGAATGTCGTGCCGTCATCTCCTTGTTTGTTGATGACTAATCCCGGCAATACGATCGCTTCTGTAACCAGTGGATGTCCGGGAAGCCAATCGCAACTTTCCCTGCAATATCCTTCCTATCCGAACAGTGCAGTCAGCTTGCAATGGTTTACTTCATCCGGCCCTATTACCGGTGCCACCAATACTACTTACAATGCCACTATCACTGCCACACAAAGCTATCATTGTGTCGTAGCTTGTTCACT
>CAIQUX010000223.1 GCA_903875055.1 uncultured Bacteroidota bacterium | reverse complement strand
ATCGTGGCATTTCCTTTCAGAAAGAGGATATCGGCCACTTTCAATTTTCCGCCGACATTGCCTGCAATTTCTGCACTTTGACAGATGATATCGCCGTCCACTTTTCCGGTTCCGGATATAATCACTTTCCCTTTTGATGTGACTGTCCCTTTTACCGTGCCTTCGATTTTGATATCGCCTTCGATCTTAATCTGACCATCAAGGGTGGTACCTTCTGAAATGGTTGTCTGTGGCGTTGAAGAATAAGATGGAGCAGACTGATAACCCGTAGGTGCTGAAGCCGGTGCGGCGGCAGGTGTTGGTCTGGCTGTTTGAGGTGCGATGCCGCCGGCAGGAGGTGTTTCGCGTTGGTCTTTATTTGAAGAGAAGATAGACATGTGTTTATTGTGTTTAATCGGGTAAAATTAATTTTTTTTCTTTACTTTCTTCTTTTTTTGATTGGGTTCTTTCACAGGGGCGGAATCGGTGTTCACGCTATCCTGGTTCAATGATTTGAGATAGTCGTATTTGCTGGCGTGGTCAATTTTATTGAGGTTTTGCTGTGCTGCCAATTCGATTTGTTTTTCGCTGAGCATGCTACTGTCTTGTTTCCCCGAAATGTGTCCGTTTGAAATGCTGATCAGATTATTGATATACTGTTCTCGGGCAATATTGATTTTGACAAGCGAATCAGATACATGCTGCAGCTGCATCAGTTTGGTTCGTGATACATTGTCATTGGCACCAGGAATATAGAATCGCAAGGGAGTAAAGAGGAACAACGATGACAAAAGAAGAAACATCAGGACAATGAGAGTGGACAAAAGGATATAAACACTTTTCTTGGTCAGATGAATGGACAGCGCTTCAGCCATCGTTTCTTCGTTTGTCACCGATAGCCTGTAAGGGGCGTTTATTTTCTTGAAAAAGCGCCGTAAAATCCCATAAATGTTTCCGCTTGAAATCTTAAGCATTTAATTCAGTATTATGTAGATTTACAATTCTTAGAATCGAATTAATCTTGAAATATCAAATAATTTTAGTTTTTTTGAGTTTATTAAAAAAGTGAAGATAAAACTATATATATACTTTTCAATCTTTGTGTTTCTGACTTTTTTTGTGCCGTCTGTCGTTCAGGCGCAAAAAAAGTTTAAGCAAAATGGAATCGACAGTGCCGCCAAAGCTATCGTTCAAAAACGGAAGGATGACAGCACTGCCCGCGAATTGGCCAAGATTAAATTACAAGCTTTCCGGGATAGTATAATCACCGCCCGAAATGCCAAACGAAAAGCTGACAGTCTGGTGCGTGAGCAGGCCAAACAGGCGTTAATCAATAAGAAAAAGACAAGTGATAGTCTGGCGAATGATAGGATTCGAAAAAAAGACAGTACGATTCTGGCCAGAAAAAATCATGCAGATAGTCTGCGTCTCGCTAAAACAAAAAAAGAGAAGAACCGATCGGCCCTTGAGAAGTATAAGAATAGCCGCCATTACAAAGACAGCGTGGCTACTGTGAGTAAAAATCACAAAGACAGTATTGCGCTGGTCAGGCAGACTAAACTGAATGCACAGAAGTCACGGAATCAGCAGGTACGTGATAGCATGGTCACAGCCAGAAATCAGGTGAATGACAGTCTGAAAGAAATCAGGAAACACATTAACGATAGTACTAAAACGGCTGTTGCCGCATCCATTGAAAAGCAAAAGACTGAAAGGCAGAAGCTGAATGATAGCCTGGCTACTATTCGGAAACACAGGGCCGATAGTTTGGCTGAGGTTCGGAAGTCAAAAGAGAAAGCGAGTGGAGAAACTGCCAAGAAAAAGGACGAGAAGAAAAAATCCTTATCGATTAAATTGCTGCACGATAAAAAGCAGGAAGAATGGACCAATGAGAAACTGCTGAAGCGGAAGTGGAACGTGCCAAGACGTGTTTATCAGAACACCGTAACCCGATACAATTATTTTTATAATGCCCGTCGTAAATATGATGATGGCATTCGAAATCTCAAGAAAAATAACAAGGATGATTATACCAAAGTCATCAGTCTTTATCCTTATGACGTGCGAAAGTCGGGGACAAGCGTTGCCGGTGAGATGGATTCTGTGATCAAGAAGGCTTCGTTCAGTACACAGATTCATGATCCGCGTTCAAAATGGTTTGATAATCTTTATTTTCTGATGGCTCAGGCTTCGTACATAAAAAATGATTTTGACGGTGCTATAACAACCTATCAGTTTATTGCCAATGAATACAAGGATACACCTAAGAAAAGAAAGCCGGGGGCGAAGAGCAAAGCCAAAACCATTGAACGGGATCCGGGCAGCATCGCTTCTATCGATAACCGGAAAGGTCTTCGAAAGTTAAGCCATCATCCCATACGAAATCAGGCACTGATAGGTCTTGCCAGTTCCTATGTTCAGGCTGAGCAATACAGTGAAGCCTCAGCTCTTATAAGTACACTTGAGAAGGATAAAGCATTTCCTAAGCGGAATCAGGCTGCATTATATCTGACCAAGGCTTCGCTTGAAATCGCCCAGAAAAACAAAGCGGATGCTATTGTTTCATTAACCAAAGCATTAGAGTATAAATTGTCAGATATTCAAAGAGCAAGGACTGAATTTGTCATAGGGCAGCTTTATGCCGGCCAAGGCAACTACTCACAATCAACAGAACATTTTAAAAATTCTATCAGCGGTAAAGCAAACCCAGAAATGGATTTCTATACCAAATTGATGATGGCGGAAAATGCGGCCAAAGGAGGAGGCGACAAGCAGTATGCCATCACTCAGCTTGACAAACTGATCAAAGACCCTAAGTTCGAAAAATACAGAAGTCAGGCTAATAATGCATTGGCAGGAATTTATGCAGAAGATGATCCGGATAAGGCCATTAGTATCCTTGTAAAGAGTATCAAACATATGGATAATAAGGACCCTTTTCAGAAGGCAGTTTCCTTTGCAATGTTAGGCAAACTTTATTATACTAAATCGGAATATGAAGCCGCCAAAGTTTCATATGATAGCGCCTCTTTTTATGGCACCAATCCACCAATCGACAATATTGATGAAGTGAATACCAGAAAGAATGTGTTGTCAGATGTGGTAAAGAACATTCGCATAATACGTAAACAGGACAGTTTATTAGTATTATCCCAGAAAAGTGAGAAGGAACAGAAAGCCATTGCCAAAAAGGAGGCTGAACGTCTCAAAAAGGCCGAACAAGCTGCGCTTCAGCCTAAAACACAAGTGATATCTTTGACACCAGGAACCACTGTCAAATCGAATTGGTATTTCTACAATAATTCTTTGATGGAAAAAGGGGCGTCAGAATTCAGACAGAAATGGGGGCTCAGAAAACTTGAAGATAACTGGAGACGAAGTGCAGCAAGCAGTGTCATGATGACTCTTACCAGTGATTCAACTTCAGGCAAAGAAGACAGTAAATTGCTGGTCAATGGTTCTCAATATGAGACATTGCTGGCAGAGATTCCGAAAACCGCAGCACAGCGAGATAAAGCCAACGACTTTATCATGAATGCTTACTATGACTTGGGGCTTATCTATTATGCACAGTTACAAGATTATCCTAACTCGGTCACTTCCTTTGATTCGCTTTTGCGCAGATATCCTTCTACGACTCTGAAAAAGGAAAGTTATTATACGATGTATCTTGATTATTCATTGTTGAAAAATGATACGGAGGCAGCACGCTATAAAAAACTTCTACAGGATGAATTCGGTCAATCAGAGTTCGCAAAACTGGCGAACAATCCAAATTATTTACAGGAAGTGAAAAACAGTGCCAAGGCGATTGAATACTATTATGATACTACGTATCTGGCGTATAAAGATTCACAATACACAGCAGCCATGCAACGCATCAACTATGGACAAACAGCTTTCATCGGTAAGACTGTCATGGCGCGGTTTGATTTGCTCGAAGCGTTGTGTAATGCCGGTTTAAAGGATTATGTCAAATGCAAGGTCAATCTCGAACATGTGATTCAAACATATCCATCTACCCCGCAACAAATCAAAGCGCAGGAATTATTGAATTATCTTAAATCGAATAATTTGCTTCCTGCCAAGGATTCAACGGCAATTGCTACCACTAAGAAAGATTCGTTGCCGGTTCCTAAGTCTGAGATACAGGCAGCAGAAGGAAAAGGAGTCTATACCTATGATGCAAAGGAAACCCATTTACTTCTGGTATATATCATGAAGATCGATGGGAGGACGTTGACTCTCAAAGCTGGTCTAAGTGATTTCAATCTGCTTAAACATGAATCAGAAGAATTGGTTACGGGGCAGAATTTATTCACGATAAAAGAAGGTGTCATTACGGTCAGCAAATTCTCGAATGCGATCTTTGCCAAAATTTATATGAATGATATACTGAAGGATCCTACACTTTTTCAGAAATTTAAAAAAGACGATTATTCAGTCTGTCTGATCAGTGCATCCAACTTCACGGAATTGCTCAAGACTCGGGATATTCTGGGATATCTTAGCTTCTATACTAAAAATTATTAGGCCCCTTCAACCGTACTGTTTTTCGCTCAATTAGATTTTTACGTCAATTGCACATCTACATTCATTTAGGGGCTATCAATATCTTGAATCAACACATTACTGATTAGATGCCATTCATTATCAAAATTGATCAGACTTGAAAAACGCCTACATTCATCGGCTTCTCTATCGGTGCATGATTAGCAGCATTGATTCCTTCTGATATCACACTTCGAGTTTCGATTGGGTCAATGATCGCATCAACCCAAAGTCTGGCTGCTGCATAGTAAGCGGTCGTTTGTTGATTGTATTGTTCGATGATCTTATCTAACATGATTTTTTCATCTTCTGGCGTAATGAGCTCGCCTTTAGCTTTCAATGATGCGACCTGTATTTGCAATAAGACCTTGGCTGCTTGTTCTCCACCCATCACGGCAATCTTGGCATTAGGCCAGGCGTATATAAATCGGGGATCATATGCTTTTCCGCACATGGCATAGTTTCCTGCACCATAACTGTTGCCGATGATGATGGTTATTTTAGGTACCACTGAATTGGCAACAGCATTGACCATCTTAGCACCGTCTTTGATAATGCCACTGTGTTCACTTCGGCTACCCACCATGAAACCGGTTACATCCTGCAAAAAGACCAGCGGGATTTTTTTCTGATTGCAATTCATGATGAAGCGGGCTGCCTTATCAGCACTGTCGTTATAGATCACGCCACCTAATTGCATTTCCTTTTTGCCATTTTTGACAATCGTACGTTGATTTGCAACGATGCCAACAGCCCATCCGTCTATACGTGCATAGCCGCAGACAATGGTCTTGCCATAATCTTTTTTGAACTGATCAAATTCTGACTGATCAACTAATCGTTCAATCAGTTCGACTACATCATATTGTTTATTGTTTTCGGCTGAAAGAATGCCGTAGATTTCTTTCATATCCTTGATTGGAAGGGCAGGCTTAGTTCTGTCGAAACCTGCATGTTCCCGACTGCCGAATTTATCGACGATCCGTTTCACCTGATCAAGACATTCTTGTTCCGTTTTGAATTTGTAATCTGCAATGCCACTGATTTCTGTATGTGTCACCGCACCACCTAGGGTCTGAATATCTACATCTTCACCTATAGCGGCTTTCGCAAGATAGGGTCCGGCTAAAAAAATTGAGCCGTTTTCTTCGACCATTATCGTTTCGTCACTCATGATGGGAAGATAAGCGCCTCCCGCTACACAACTGCCCATTACAGCGGCAATCTGAGGTATTCCCATGCTGCTGATACGTGCATTGTTTCGGAAGATACGGCCAAAGTGCTCCTTATCTGGAAAAATTTCATCCTGCATAGGCAGATATACACCGGCACTGTCCACTATATAAATGATAGGCAGTTTGTTTTCCATCGCCATCTCCTGCAAGCGCAGATTCTTCTTTCCTGTAATCGGAAACCATGCGCCCGCTTTAACGGTCTGGTCGTTGGCGACAATGACGCATTGTCTCCCTTTGATATACCCGATTCCGGCGACAGTACCTCCAGCAGGGCATCCACCATGTTCCTTGTACATGTCGTAACCTGCAAAGGCCATCATTTCTGTGAATACTGAATTCTTATCAATCAAATAGGCAATCCGTTCACGAGGAGTCATCTTCCCTTTTTCTTTCTGCTTGGCAATGGCTTTTTCTCCTCCGCCTTTTTCAATGACTGCCAGTTTGTTCATCATGGCACTCACTGCCAGTTTCATTCCGTCTTCATTTTTATTGAATTCGAGATTTATTTTTTTTGCCATTCCTTTTATTGTTTTTCGGGAGTCACAAATATATATAAGAAAATGCTTTACGCATCAATATCTTTGTTTCATGACTTGGTTTTTGCTTGTAGTTTTTTTTCTGGGGTATCTGTTTGTCATAGCTGAACAAACAATCCGACTTGACAAGGCAGCGACCGCATTGATGACCGGTGTATTTTGTTGGCTAGTGTATATTCTCTCCGCTACCAATACTGATTCGGTGAATCATCAATTGTATGAACATGTTGCCGAAATAGCGGGCATTTTATTCTTTCTGATCGGCGCCATGACAATAGTCGAGCTTATTGACTTGTATGACGGGTTTCAAATCATTATAGACAGAATAAAAACGACTCATAAAAGGAAGTTGCTAATTATCATTACGCTGCTTTCTTTTCTGTTATCAGCTGTGCTGGATAATCTTACCACAGCGATTGTCATGACGGCGTTGGTGAGGAAAATCCTTTCAGACAAGGAAGACCGGTATATTTCGATCGGTATGATTATTATCGCAGCCAATGCAGGTGGAGCCTGGAGCCCGATTGGTGATGTCACTACCACCATGTTGTGGATCGGCAATCAGATTACACCACTGGCTATTGTCAAATCGGTTTTCATACCTGCACTAGTTGCGACATTAGTGCCTCTGCTTATATTGATATGTAGAATGAAAGGTCATTTTATTCCAATGGAAGCTCTTGTTCAAACTAAGGTGAACAAGACAGAACAGATGATAGTGTTTTTCAGTGGATTAGGTTTGCTCAATTTTGTACCTGTGTTCAAGCTATTGACTCATCTGCCTCCCTTCATGGGTATGATGTTAGCAGTGGGTATACTTTGGTTGATTTCGGAATTGTTGCATAAGCGAAAGCCGGATGAAGAACAACAATCTTCATCAATTTTTTCGGCATTGGAGCGGATCGATATGCCAAGTATCCTGTTCTTTATGGGCATTCTGCTGGCTGTAGGTGCTTTGCAATCATCGGGTATGCTGCATACCTTTGCCGAATGGCTTTCGCAGGAACTACACAATGATGTATTATTGGTGTCAGGAATTGGAATCTTGTCGGCGGTATTCGATAATGTCCCTTTAGTTGCCGCTGTTCAAGGAATGTTTACACTGAATCAATTTGCGACAGACCATTTCTTTTGGCACCTTTTAGCCTTTTGTTCTGGTACAGGAGGCAGTATACTGATTATTGGTTCAGCAGCCGGAGTCGCTGCCATGGGCATAGAGAAGATTACCTTCTTTTGGTATCTGCGCAATGTTTCATTGGCAGCACTTGTTGGGTATCTGGCCGGACTATTAACTTGCGTTCTTATTGGATAATAGGTTTGGGTTGCTTCGTTATAACAAATCAAAAATTTGTACCTATTGGAGTTTTTTCACTTAACAACGTGCTAGTTGATCAATAGGACGATGTATGACCTTTCTTGAATCGTCTGAAGGAACTTCTTTCAAGATCCTCTCTGTGGTCAGGGTGGGCGATATGAATCAATAACTTCGCCCTTTGTTCCATGTTCATTCCAAATAGATTCACGGCACCGTATTCTGTAACTACCCAATGGATATGCCCTCGAGTCGTTACCACCCCGGCTCCTTGATTCAGATAAGGTACTATTCTCGAAAGACCTTTGGAGGTTACAGAAGGAATGGCAATGATTGGTTTACCTCCCTCTGAAAGAGCAGCTCCTCTGATGAAATCTACCTGTCCGCCAATACCAGAATATTGATAGGTCCCAATGGAATCTGAACAAACCTGTCCAGTCACATCGATTTCAATGGCACTGTTGATAGCTGTCACTTTTGGATTCTGGCTGATAATACGTGGGTCGTTCACATAACTTATGTCGAGCGCTTTGACAATAGGATTGTCGTCAAGGAACGTATATAGCTTTTTAGTACCCATCAGGAAAGATGTTACACAATAGCCATTCACAATCTTCTTCAGACTATTGTCAATGGTTCCATTTTGAATCAAGGGGATAGCACCATCTGAAAACATTTCGGTATGCAGACCCAGATGTTTATGGTTTGTCAGATTGCTCAATACCGAGTCGGGTATATTGCCAATCCCCAATTGCAATGTGGAACCATCTTCGACTAAACCAGCCACTATTTTACCGATTTTGTCATTTACTTCGTTATAACCTTCCGCCGTGCCTATTTCCGGTAAATCTGTCTCCATCCAGACAGCTGCGTCAAATAAACTGAAAGGGATAAATGCATCACCATGAACACGCGGCATTCTTGGATTTACCTGAGCAATGACTGTTGTGGCTGCTTGCAAGGCTTCCCTGACGATATCAACTGAAGTGCCTAGTGAGCAAAACCCATGCTTGTCAGGAGGAGAGACCTGAATGATGGCCACATCAATCGGAAGTATACCTCTTGAAAAGAGTAAAGGAATTTCACTCAGAAAAACAGGAATATAATCGCCGTTTCCATTATTAACTGCTTTTCTGTTGCTTGCCGAAACGAACATGGAATTGATGAAAAAGTGACCTTCCAATTCAGGGCTGTTCAAATCAATTCCCTGTAGTGAGATACTGACCAATTCAACCTTTGTCAGCCTTTCTTTTTGGGCAATCATTTCCTGAATTAAAAAGACCGGTGTTGCAGCACTTCCGTGTAGAAAGACCCGCTGATTTGACTGGATCAAGTGTATGGCTTCTTCTGCAGATATGTAAGTATAATTGTTCATTGGCCGGCGAAACTAATCAGAAACAATAGAAAAAAATCAACATCATCCGGTTTTTTTAAGAAGTAAATTTAGGCAACTAATTTTGGTGTAAATAGCACTTTTATTTTTAAGGAACAATTGCAAAAAGGAAGTGTTTTGTGGGTGTTCGAAAAGACAATCAGGAGGATAATCTCTTTTTTAATATTTCACCGAATCATTTGCTGTACAATGTTTTTAAAGACACTGTTCATCTATTTTTCAAAAAACATTTCTAAGAATTATGTAAATCCTTTTTATTTGATTTATTTTAGAATTCTATACTTTTTTTATGTCTTCACTCT
>CAIQUX010000222.1 GCA_903875055.1 uncultured Bacteroidota bacterium | reverse complement strand
TGTTTTGTCGTCAATATCTCCTTGAAGGAAAGGCAGATTCCTTTTGTCAACCACAATATCTATTTTCATACGACCGATGATGCCTGGAAAGATGCGCTTGACGAAATCACTGAAGGACAAACATCCTTTGGAATCTTTTTTTCGGAAGACAAGCATCACCCCACATTTGCGGCATCTGTTTCGGTACTGACTTACCTTAACGCCGCGGCCACGGACGCATGGAATGATACGTTTCACACCACCTCCAATCGATCGGAACGAGATGAGGAATATCAGCTGTTCAAGCAACAGCATATCGCTCATGTAATAGATGCCGTGGAGCAATGCATACCCGGTTTGAAAGATGCGGTAAAGGCTATCGATGCCGTAACGCCACTGACATATCGCGATTACCTCAATACACCGCAAGGGAGTATGTATGGCATACAGAAAGATGTACGCAAGCTGAACGAAACGACCATCGGTACACGCACCAAGATTCCTAACCTCTATCTGACCGGACAAAATATCAACCTCCATGGGGTGTTGGGGGTATCTATTACCGGTGTGTTGAGTGCCGCCGATTTTGTGGGACTCGATTATCTGGTAAACAAGATCAATAAAGCCCAATAGGGAAACGAATTTCACCCAAACGAGCCTTATTCAAGTTATAAGCGGCTAACAGAATGACTGATTTGCTCGACTTTTTGTCGTTTTAAGCCGTTGAAAATCCAAAACCATTGAAAAAAACTTTTTTCATTAGCTTTTAAACTGATGTTCATGAACAAAAAACTTATGTTCATGAACATTGAAACGATGTTCATGGACAATGAAACGATGTTCATGAACTTAAAAAAAAATCGCGGCAGAGTCCGACTGAATACTTAGAGCAGGCTCAAGTTTATGAATATCAATGATCCACGAAGAGTAAGGCACTCGAAGAAAATAAAATGAGTGGAATATTGTGGTTTCTTCAATGCGATTGGAAATTCTTAGGTACTTTTGAGTAAGATGGTTGAATGTCACTTTGGGTGAAGTAACCTGATAAGAATGTGATAAGCTGAATGACACCTGAGCAACTCGCCATCTTGGTATAGCACGAAATTTAAATGTCTGAATAGATCGGTTTTATTCATGTTCAGAAAACTCAGTTGAACAGTATAAACTATCAATAGAAAGTGAAAGTGCAGTTGAACAGACTGATTTGTTCTGGTATTAGACGAATGAATTCATAAACTATCAAACCTTCTCCTTGATACAACGCTTTTCTATTGAGCATATCATCAACTAGAAACAGATTAAATGAACTGACATGAAAAGAAACCTATTCCTGATGATTTTATTGAACCTGGTGCAACTTTTTGCCCTGGGACAGAAGAAGCAAGGGCAAGCCCTGATTGATTCGATTATAACTGAGTTGCCAAAGAAAAGAGCGGATACAGACCAAATCAAATTGTTGACTTCGTTGTCCGGACTATTCTATCGCATTAACCCGGATGAAGGAATTATTTACGGAGAGCAGGGCTTGAAGATAGCTGAGAAAATAGGATGGAAAAAAGGAATTGCGAATGCCTGCAATCATTTAGGAGTGAATGCACAATGCAAATCAGATTATTCAAAGGCCATCGAATATTATTCCCGGACATTAAAAATAGATGAAGAGTTGGGTGATGAGGTTGGTCTCTCAGGAATTCTTACAAATATCGGAGCCATTTATTTAACAAGAGACGACTATCCTCAGGCACTGAATTATTTTTTACGTTCTGCAAAAATTGATGAAAAGTTGTCTAAAATACTTCCGAATAAGCCTGAGTACAAAAGTTACTATGCCAATGATTTAGGAAATATTGGTCATGTGTATTCAGACCTGAGCAATTATACCAAGGCGATGGAGTATTACCTGAAATCTATCAGGATGTATGAAGAACTTAGCGCTGCCAATCCAGATGATCTTGACAGCAAGTCAGGTATTGCAAGGAATCTGGCCAACATGGGGATTGTTTACAGGAAGCAGGAAAATTATCCCCAAGCCCTTGAATGTTATTTCCAATCACTCAAAACAAATCAGGAAGCGGGAGATAAAATGTCAATTGCCAACGATATGGGTAATATAGGCATCGTGTACAATTGCCAGAAGGAATTTGCCAAAGCGCTGGAATACAATATGAAAGCTTTGAAGTTGCATGAAGAAGCAGGAAATAAAAGCGGTGTCGCTATTAATCTTGGGAACATGGGTATTGTTTATTCCGATCAGGCTACCGCCCTCAAGGATTCTGTCGGATTGAACATTGATTTAGTCTTGCAACGGAGAGTTGTTTTATATTTTAAAGCGATAGAGAACTTCCAAAAGTCTGCCAGCATGGATGAAGCATTAGGCGAGAAAGACCGAGAAGCGAAAAACGAAGGGAATATGGGCGGTACATATCTTGAAATGGCAAAGTTATTCGGGCAGTCGACAGATCATTTGGTTTCAGGGAAGACAATTCGTATTCCAGGCATCACAAAAGCAGAAGCGATTCAAAAAGCCAATGCCTGCTTAATGAAGGCAGTTGCCATTGATAAGGAAATCGGGGATCAGAATAATCTTGAGAATTATTATTTAGATCTTTTTCAGGTCAGGGAATTATCAGGAAATTTTAAAGAAGCTCTTGATTATTACAAATTACATATTCTGATCAGGGACAGTCTTTATTCGAAAGAGAAAACTAACGAGTTAACAAGAAAGGAAGTCCAGTTTGAATACGATAAGAAGGCGATAGCAGACAGTGTCAAAGCAGGTGAAGAGAAAAAGGTGATTTCAGCAGAACTGAAACAAGAGAAAACAACGACCTATGCCTTATATGGCGGTGTTTCTTTGCTACTGATTTTCGGAGTCTTTATCTTCAACCGTTACCGTGAGTCGCAACGACAAAAAAATATCATTGCCGAGGAAAAGCAACGAAGTGACGATTTACTCCTAAACATTCTCCCTGAGGAAGTTGCCGAAGAACTAAAAGCAAAAGGAAGTGCGGACGCAAAACAGTTTGATGATGTCACAGTAATGTTCACAGATTTTAAAGGATTTACCAAGATTTCAGAACATTTATCTCCGGCTGAATTGGTCGCTGAAATTCATACTTGTTTTCAAGCCTTTGATCATATTATCACGAAGTATAACATTGAAAAAATAAAAACAATTGGTGATAGTTACATGTGTGCTGGCGGCTTACCTCTGACAAATAAAACACATCCTGAAGACGTTGTGAAGGCCGCATTGGAAATTCAGCAATTCATGCTAAACTATAGGGTGGAGAAAATGAAAGCAGGAAAGGAATCCTTTGAGATCAGGATCGGTATCCATACCGGACCTGTTGTAGCAGGTATTGTTGGAGTTAAGAAGTTTGCGTATGATATCTGGGGCGATACCGTCAATACCGCTTCACGCATGGAAAGCAGCGGGGAAGCAGGTAAAGTGAATATCAGTGGCAGCACCTACGCGCTAGTAAAGAATCAATTCATTTGTGTCCATAGAGGAAAGATAGCCGCGAAACATAAAGGGGAGATTGATATGTATTTTGTAGAAAGTAAATTATAAGTGTTGTCTGTGGATAAGCGGACTTAATGTTTTACAGCCACCCGGCAATTTGAAATTGTGTTCAAAGGATTTCTGAAAGATTAGATTAACTGGCAAGAAATTGTACTCAAAGTAAGGCTGGCACAATGTCTCATAAAGATCAAATACTAAAAGTAAGTTTCAGATAAGCGATTTGTACTTCGATTAATTTTGAGTAATATCTAGTAATCTAGTATGAGATTGCTTCGCAAAGCCTCGCAAACGCGTCAATTCATCGATTCGAATCCTTGACTATCGGTTGATATCTCACCTGCCGAAATTTGATATCATATTAATCAAATCAATAAGGATACGGTGAATGTAAATCCACATCAGAATTGTGGTATATTTGGTAAGTGAGAAACCAAACAATCGTTATAAGCACATTCATATTCTTCTTTTGCCAAACAAGTAGCGCCCAAAAAATAGATAAGGAATTCCTCTACTCTCCCTCCGCTTCTAGTGTAGCGATTTCCAATGATAGTCTGCTTGCTTTTTATCAATCTCATCATCTTTCATTACTCAATAACTACATTCCAAAGGATTCATGCTTTATGATGTTGGGAAAGATTGTTCAGAAATTGAATGAAGTGTATATTTTCGATTCGCTTCATCAGCGTCTGGTCTTTTATTCTGGTCTTAAATGTGTGTATAACAAAAGATTACTTTCAAGCAGTCAATTTGAAAAAACACCGGTAGAAACAAACACTTCTGTCTATGATTCCATCATGAACTTTGTCCACCCTATTTCGTCTGTATTATTGGCACAAAAGAAATATACCGCCATCATCATCTGGAATATGAAACTTGGAATCAAACAAGATGATAACTTTATCGAATGGGAAACAATTTTGAATAATCTCTATAAGGATAATATCAATATCATAAAGATAAATTACGATAGCAATCAGTCTTATCAGGAGCCGTACAAACATCAAATCAGTAAAATGTTCAATGATTTTTATTCAGCGTATACCGGAGCTGTAAATAGTATGAATGATAAGTAGTCTTTTTTAATCCCGTGGTTTATGTCTCCTCAAACCTCTATTTTAGGACGAGTCAGATTAAGGCAAATGATAGAAAAGTAGTATTTTAGATGAGATAACAACCAACAGCGTATATCAAATGAATTTAAAATCAGTACACAGTAAAGGGACATTTAAATTGTTGACTTGGCCGTTTTATATAGCCATGTATATGATGGCTTTACTGATTTCGGTAACGCAATTAAAAGCAGCTCAAATTGACTCCGTACAAAGAAACTATTATCTTAAAGGATTAGCAACTGATACTTTCCGCTTGTATTGCTATACCAGATATATCGAACAAGGAAAGTTTGATTCCTTGTTATTGTACACTCAGACCCAGTATGCCGAAAATAAAATCAGCCGATGGCAAGCCTACACAAACTATACACTGTGCTATTATAACCTGAAACAAATGGATGATTGTCGCCTTTATATGGATCAGGCTATAGGGTTTGAAAACGATCTGACAAGACAATACAATGATGATATCAGTATCTTCTTCACCCAAGATTGTGTTTATTTCAATCCGATGTGTTTTGACGAACAGCTTATAGACAGGTATAAGAAACAGGATATAGACTATTATGAATCCCGAAACTACCCTGATTCGAAAATCGGGAATGAGATCTTATTGTTGGGCTTTAAAGACCAGTTCAATCGAAAGAAGATGGATCTTAATAAAGTATTTGGAGTTGATTCTAAGAAACTTTGGGCAGAAGACAAAGATGTGAATGCTCGATTCGTTGAAATTCTGAGGAAGTATGGTTACTTGACCAAATCTGAAATTGGTCGTTTATTAATTTCTGAGAGAGTATTGATTTGGCATGTACCAATGAAAATGGGGCGACAAGAAATTGTAATTCCAGCACTTGAAGCGGCCCATAAGAAAGGCAAGCTAGAAACAGAGGTGTTGATTTCGAATTTGGTACGTACTAAAGTAATGAATGGAGACGTTGAAATGTTATCAAAGGAATTTTATGCATTAATCGATGAGTTATGTCGTACGTATAATTTTGATAGAAAAGCTTATTATTATGGATTCTAGTAAGTTATTTTTCTTGAAGTATGTAACAGACGCAGCAGTGTAAAACAATCATCAATACCTCAGCACGATCTTTTTCTCGGAAGTCCGATGGCCTGCATGGATTTGACAAACATACATACCGGCCGGAGAGATAGCACCGGTATCAGTCAGGCCCTGCCACACAAACTGATAATCGCCTGCAGAAAGATTCTTATTGACAAGCGTACTGATCTTTCTGCCCTGCATGTCATAAATCATCATCGAAACTTTTTCCTCATGCTGCAAACTCAGATTGAAATAAACCTTGCTTCCGGGATTAGGGAAGGCTGTGAAATCTAACACAGTTTGTGTAGGAGTTTCGATACCGGCAGGTGCCGTTGGACAAAGACAATTGCTTCTCACTGCATCATGCTGAAACATGGTCCATGCCGGTCCTTTCCCTTTGGCAGCTTTCACGGCATAGGCCCGTCCGTAATTATTGGTAATGGCAGGGTACTCGGCATGTCCGCCTACAACAAAAATATCCAGCGTATCATCATTATTAAAATCAGCAATCAAAGGTTCTTGTTCCAGTTCGAATGCCGTATTGCCATAATCAGCTGCAAGGTCCTTACTCCATATCAGATTTCCTCTGCTGCCGTTCAAGGCATACAAGATGCCGTTGGAACATGAGAATACCACATCGAGCGTATCATCATTGTTGATATCGGCCAGCGCAGCTCCACGGAATGATGATTCGTAAGTAGGTAATAAATAAGACCACTTAAGATTACCAAATCGATCGAGCATTACTACGTCGCCATAACCACCGATATACAGAATGTCCAGATGTCCATCCTTATCAAGATCAGCTATCACAGGCGGGTCGCCGACATAGGCCGAATCGGCTGCGGCATACTTCCATTTCAGGCTTCCGTTTTCGCCATTCAAAACATAGAGATATTTATCGTAGCAGGTCACGGCCAATTCAGGTTTGCCGTCTTCATCAATATCGCCGAAGGCAGCCCCATGATAAATGAAATCGGAGGGCATACTGTTTTTCCAAATGAGGGTATGTGTCAAGCCATTGTAGGCATAGATGGCGCTGCTGTCGTGATTGTTGCCGGCAAAGCTCCAGGTATTGACAATGATATCCGGATGCCCGTCCTGATTGATATCGACCAAGGCCGGAGAAGCTTCGATGGCGGCATCACTATCGACTAGTACTTTCCATTTCAAGGCACCATTGACAGGATTGTAGCAACAGAGATAGCCTGCAAAATCGCCTGTGAGCAGATCCACTTTCCCGTCACCGTCCACATCCGCAATCGAAGGAGGGGAATCGGTTCCGCCGAACGGTGTCTGCCATTTGATACTGCCATCATTCCCGGCAAAGCAAGTCAGCACCGGATTGCACGATGAAGCGAGTATGACATCTTTGACACCGTTATTATCGACGTCCCAGATGATGGGTGCGGCGTCGTTGCATCCGCCCATATTTTTTTTCCAAAGCAGGGAGCCATTTTCCGCATTCAGCGCATAAATAGAACTATCGTTCCAATAGCAACTGAATACGATTTCCGGTTTGCCGTCATTATCCAGATCGGCCATGGCGGCATTACCAAATGATTTGTCATGGGTGTCGAAATGCCAGAGTACGCTACCAGTCTGCGCCACAACGTGCATAATGAAACAGCAAAGGATAAGCAGGGTAGAGAAAAGGGTTTTCATGCCGGGAAGTTTATATTGTAAGCAGGTATAAAGATACAAGGATAATCAGGAAAGTGTACTTCTCTTATCTCACATCTCACATCTCTTATCTCTTATTCACTATCTTTGCCGCCATGCGTATACTAAAACGAATATTCAAAGGATTATTATGGTTTTTCGGTTTGATCTTGCTGTTACTGGCAGGCTTCGGACTCTATGTATACTCCATCAGCGACGCCAAGCCGCCCGAGATCAAAGATCAGCATCTTGCTGGCGAATCAAGGATTGATGTCGATTCGAATCTTCACACTTTTCACAACAGCTGGCTTCGTCAGAACCGTTCAGGCTTATATGAAATGTATCTGCAAGGCGATGGTTTTGAGCGGGGAGTGGCATTCGGTAAACTGGGTAAGGAGTTGGTGCGGTTTCAGGAACAAGCGTTCACGAATGAGATTCAACGTATGATTCCTTCAAAGAAATACCTCAAGTTTCTGAAGTATGTGGTCGGTTTCATGAATCGTGATCTGGCAGAGTATGTGATCAAAGAATATCAGGATGAAATTTATGGTGTGTCTTTATCGGCTTCAGAGAAATTCAACTGGATAGGCACCAACTACTCGAGGCAACTCAATTATCATGCGGCTCATGATATAGGTCATGCACTCGCCAATATGATGTTGGTAGGTTGTACTTCCTTCGCCACCTGGAATGAGAAGTCGCAAGACAGTCAGTTGATCGTAGGTCGCAATTTTGATTTTTATGTGGGTGATGAATTTGCCAGAAATAAGATTGTGGCGTTTTACAATCCGACTAAAGGCTATAAGTTCATGTCGGTGACTTGGGGCGGATTTACAGGCGTTGTGAGTGGTATGAATGTCAAAGGCTTGACCGTGACCATCAATGCCAATAAATCATCGATTCCGTATGGCGCAGCAACACCGGTGTCGTTGGTGGCGAGAGAAATTTTGCAGTATGCCTCCAACATCAAGGAGGCAGTTGCGATAGCGAAAAAAAGGAAGATGTTTGTGAGTGAAAGTTTTCTGGTGAGTTCGGCCAGTGACAATAAAGCGGTGGTGATCGAGAAGACGCCGACCGATCTGGATGTATATGTATCCGGCACCAGCTCCATCCAATGCACCAATCATTATCAGGGAACTTTGTTGGGCAAGCAGAATTTGAATCAGGAGCAGATGAAAAACAGCGCCTCAGTGTATCGTTATGTACGACTTAAAGAACTGATGGACGCAACCGTCAAGAATACACCTGAACGCACAGCCGAAATACTCCGCGATCATATGGGCTTGCATAATACCGATATCGGTCTCACGAATGAAAAAGCCATGAATCAGTTTATTGCACATCATTCGGTGATCTTCGAACCGAAGAAGCTGTTGGTATGGGTAAGCACCTCGCCATGGCAGGAAGGTAGGTATATATGTTATGATTTAAACAAGATGTTTGCCCTCGATATGCGCTTGATGCAACAAGATAATGATGAAGCGGCACTTGAAATCAAGGAGGATACTTTCATGCATACGGCAGCGTTTCAGAATGTACAACGGTATCTGTATCTCGAAAACGAATTGAAATACAAGCGTCCCATCGATCCTTCAGAAATCATACGGATCAACCCTGTATATTACGATTCATATCGAATTGCCGGTGATGAGTATGTCAAAGAAGGTAAAAAGGACAGCGCCTTACTGGCATATAAAAAAGCCTTGACACTCGAGATTGCCACCGAAGGCGAACGGGAAAGTATCGCCGAAAAAATAAAGCGGATAAATACACTGAGGTAAATAGGGCCAGCTTAAAAAGGTTGAAGTGCATCAGATACGAGCCGGCAAGACGAAGCTGTATTAATATACTGCGAGTTGCAGCGGGTGAAGTAGATGGTGTGCTTCAAGCTAACGATATAATTGAAGGTTTCGTAATCGCTAAGAGGCAAGGTTACAGTGGTTATTAGCTACATGTAATGCAACTTATTAGACTGCTTTTGATTTGAAAATATTAATTCATCCATTATTGAGTGTTTTTAAGCAGGCCCTAAATATCTTTGTCCGACAAGAATGAACTCTCACATGATAGCAGGAATAGGAACCGACATCGTTGATGTGCATCGTATCGAAACAAAAATTTCGACGAATGCCTACTTCAAGGAGCATGTCTATTCAGCCACCGAGATTGCCTATTGTGATAAGCAAAAGAAACCAGGTATCCATTATGCAGCACGTTGGGCGGTTAAGGAAGCGTATCTGAAAGCCTATGGCGTGAAGTTTATCGGCAATCACCGATTACATGAAATCGAAACGTTGAACAATGAAGACGGCAAGCCTCATGTGAATTTATTAGGCAAGGCCAGGGAAGAATTTATTGAAAAAAAGTATGAGAGTATTCATGTGAGTATTTCGCATACCGATACACACGCAATTGCTTATGTCATCATCGAAACCACTGAAATCTAAGATGACTTTTATACCCGAAATAGAACTTGAGTCGCCCGAAAGGCAAGCCGATTTTCAATTGAAGAAATTGAAGGAATTGGTGGCGTACGTCAAGAAGCATTCGCCTTTTTATCAGAAGCGAAATCTGGATTCGGAGTCGCTGACATCCCTGAAGGATTTGGAACATATTGCCACCACAAGTAAGGAGGATATCCAGTTGTATAACCTTGATTTTCTTTGTGTGCCTAAGTCTTCGATTGTAGAGTATACTGCTACCTCAGGTACACTCGGCAGTCCGGTGAGTATCGCCCTCACTCAACATGATCTCGATCGTCTGGCTTATAATGAATACCTGTCGTTTGAGTTGATGGAAATCACCAAGGATGATATCGTGCAATTCATGCTTACCCTCGATCGTCAATTCATGGCAGGGATAGCATATTATCTAGGGTTGCAAAAGACAGGCGCAGCGGGTGTGCGCACTGGTCCGGGTTTACCTTCGATGCAATTCGACAATATTCAACGCTTGGGTGCCACGGCCTTGGTGGCTGTGCCATCCTTTCTGATCAAGCTGATTGAATACGCACAAAAAGAGAAAATAGATTTATCTACTTTGCCAATAAAGAAAGTGCTTTGTATTGGCGAAAATATCCGTACTGAAACATTCGAATTGAATGCCCTTGGCAAGTACATACAGGAGCATTGGAATGTGAAGCTGTATTCGACCTATGCGTCAACCGAAATGCAGACGGGGTTTACTGAATGTTGGCATGGACGTGGCGGACATGCACATCCGGAATTGATCATTGTTGAAATCATCGATGAAGAGGGCAAGCAACTAGGTGCTGGTGAATATGGTGAAGTCTGTATTACCACATTAGGTGTCGAGGGGATGCCTTTGCTTCGTTACCGTACCGGTGATATCTGTTGTTATGATGATGAACATTGTGCCTGTGGACGAACCACCCGACGTCTGAGTCCGGTGATGGGGCGTAAGAAGCAGATGATCAAGTATAAGGGCACGACTTTATATCCGCCGGCGATTTTTGAATTGCTAAACCAATGTAACTTCATTAAAGAGTATGTCATTGAAGTAAAATCAAATGAGATGGATATGGATGATATCGTATTACACGTGTCGACACCGTTGGTGGTGGATGACTGCGAACGAAAACTCAAGCCTTTTCTGCAATCTCAATTGAGGGTAGTGCCTGTCGTCAATTATCTGTCATCCGCCGAAATCTATGCTATGCAATTTCCGGAAGGAAGCCGCAAGGCGATTAAATTCATCGATCATCGTAAAACAGGTTTGGCTCATGAGTGAAAAAGTGCGAATGGATAAGTATCTGTGGAGCATCCGTCTTTTTAAGACCCGTTCATTGGCTACGACGGCCTGTGATTCAGGCAAGGTGAAATGGAAGGGCGAATCGGTGAAACCGGCCAAAGCAGTGGTGTTGAACGAAGAATATGAAGTGAAGAACGAGGATAAGAAAATGATTATCCGGGTCACGGGTATCATATCGCAACGGGTGGCGTATCCTGAAGCCATCAAAAACTATATCGACCTGACACCGGAAGATGAGAAAATATTGACCAAGCCTTTAGCCACCAGTTTTTACACTGGTAAACGCTTGAGTAAAGTAGGTCGCCCGACCAAACAGCAGCGTCGTAATCTGGATGATTTTATGGAAGGAGAGTAAAATGTTTCCAACTTTGGAAAGTTCCCTTTATTTCTGCACCATCAATTAATTGTTAAGTTTTAATGTCCAATATTATCACATGATTAAGATAGTATTACCAAATTTAGTTTCAAGCCATTGTAGGTGAATGACCGGATACATTTGTATACTTAAATAAAAATACACATGAAAAATCGTTTACATTTTGGTAGAAGCCCCATGGCATTCTGGTTAAAAAGCCTTCGCAAATTAAAACGGCTTTTTGTAAGTCTTGCGATTGTATTGTTTTTTGTACCTGCAACCGGTATAGCACAAACAACGTTATCAGCCGGTGATGTTGCAATTGTTGCCATCAATGCAGCAAACCCCGATATGTTTTCGATGGTGTTGTTGAAAAATATCAGCACCAACACGGTGATTAATTTTACTGACAACGGGTTTACGGGTACCAATACCACAGGTCGCACCGGTGAAGGCTTTCTGACTTATACCGCACCTGCGAATCTTACGGCAGGTACGGTATTGACCTGGTCAAATAGTATGAATATAACAGGTACAGGATGGAGCTCAGCGGCACCAACTAACTTCTCCTTCAATGCATCAGGCGATCAGTTGTTTGTCTTTCAAGGTCCGACAGCTAATTGGTCAACGCAAAGCGGTATCACATTGTTATCCGGGATGAATTATGGGATTGCGTTGAACGCCACATCTGCTGCAAGCAATACCTTGCAACCATCAACAAGTCTGCTTCCTGCTTCCTCGTTCCTTAATCTTCCAACAAGTTCGTACGCGAATGCTTACTTTGCGAATGCTTCTACATCCACGACAGCAGTGGCTGTTTCAGGTACAGCATCTTCTTTATCAGCCTTATTTTCTAATCCCGCAAAATGGTTCGGAAACGGTTCAGCTGCGTCTTTATTTCCGACTTATACGATCACCGTGATTTCATCGTTTATTTCGGCATCAGGATCTTTATCATCATTATCTACTACCTATGGTACAGCTTCAGGCGAAACTTCCTTTTCCGTATCAGGTGCTACCATGAATGCGGGAATTTTAGTAACTCCCCCTCCTGGTATTGAATTGTCACTTACATCGGGCGGAACATTTACACCGACACTCACTATCGGAGCGTCAGGCACAATAACTTCAACAACGATTTATCTCCGTTTGTCATCAACAGCCACTGCAGGATCTTATACAGGCAATATCGTATTGTCGAGTCAGGGAGCTCTTTCGGTCAATGTTGCACTTACGAATAGTACTGTCAATCAAAAAACGGTCACGATCAGCGGATTGACTGCTAATAATAAAACTTTCGATGGTAATACCACAGCAACATTAGTCGGAACACCCGTTTTGAATGGAATAGAACCTATTGATAATGGAAATGTATTATTAGGGGGTATCCCTATCGCAAACTTTGCAACAGCAGCTGTGGGCACCGGAATAGCTGTTATGGTAACCGGTTATATATTGACAGGTTCAGCTTCGGGTAATTACAATCTGCAACCACCTTTAGGTCTTGCTGCAGACATTACACCTACTTTATTACTAAATCAAACGGTCACGTTTAACACATTGCCTGCACTTACATATGGAGATGCTGCTTTGACATTAAGCGCATCAGCATCCTCAGGATTGCCCGTAACTTATACGAGCTCCAACGCTGATGTGGCAACGGTTACCGGCAATCTATTGACAGTGATAGGACCCGGAACAACTTCCATCACAGCTTCACAGGTGGGTAACAGTGCATTCAATCCGGCGATGAATGTTATACAAGTTCAACTCGTCAATCAGAAGCAATTGACAGTGAACGGTGCAAGTGCAATTACAAAGATATATGACGGCACAACTGACGCGACTATTTTCGGTTCATCCCTTAACGGTATTGTCGGGAGTGATAATGTGACTATTTCGACAACCGGAACCTTTGCAATAGCTAACGTCGGTACTGGTATTGCCGTCACTTCCACACAGGTTTTAGGAGGTGCTGATTCATTTAAATATACTATGTTATTACCTTCGGGATTAACAGCCGATATAACACCTGCACTGCAAACCATTACTTTCAATCCACTACCAGTGAAGTCAACACTTGATGCACCTTTTACCTTAAGTGGTGTAGCGAGTTCAGGTTTAACTGTTTCCTATACGAGTTCAGATACTTCGGTAGCGAAAGTTTCAGGAAATACGGTCACCATCCTAGGTGCTGGTACCACCGACATCACCGCATCGCAATCAGGCAATTCAAATATATCATCTGCTGTAAATGTGACGCAGACATTAACCGTGAATGCGGCCTTGACTGCCGGAGATGTTGCCGTTATCGGATACAATACAAGCGGTATCCCTGACAATTTTGCCTTATTGATCTTACGTGATTTGCAAGAAGGGACTGTCTTTTATGTGAATGACAATGAAGTAGCGACAGCAGGCGGGACAAGTTTCACTGACCTTGCAGAAGGTGAAGCCTCGTTTACTGTCAATGCAGGACAAACCATACCTGCTGGTACTATTGTTATTTTACCTTGGGGGGCTGCAGCTGTTACCACACCATTGTACACATGGAGCTCAACGACAGGTTTTGGTCTTGGTAATAATAACGATGAAATATATGTTTATACTGCACCTTCTATCACTTCATTGACGCCTACTACATTTTTATATATGGCAAAAATAGGATCAAGCCCTTCAGCCATTCCAAATGGCCTGGTTGCAGGTATTACATCCATTGCACCAAGCGGCACAGCATTGCGTTATTCAACAAGCGGTGCTACCTATATTTCATGCAAGCCGATTTTGCTTTCGGCTATCGGTAATCTGGCATCTAATTGGAATACGACAGGCGCAGCAGCGTTAACGGAAACTGATTGGGCCTTTACAGTGCTTCCTACTTGCCCATCGATTTCATCATCCGCCAATTTCAATACATTGAGCACAGAATACGGTACGGCCTCATCTGAAAATACATTTACAGTTTCCGGAACTGGTTTAGCTGCCGGTATTACCGTGACGCCACCTACCGGGTATGAAGTGTCATTGACGTCCGGAGGAATATTTACAACAAGTGTTACTGCAGGTTCAGCCGGAAACGTGAGTAATATACCTGTCTATCTGCGATTAATGGCCAGCACAATGCCAGGAAACTATGCAGGTAATATTGTGTTATCTAGTCTGGGTGTAACGAATGTAAGTATTGCAACCATGACAGATACGGTTAAGCAAAAGACACTAACGATTGCCGGAATTACGGCGAATAATAAAATGTTTGACGGTAATACCAATGCCACTTTCAGCGGCACCCCGTTATTGAATGGGGTATTGCCAGCAGACCTTGGCAATGTTCTTTTAGGAGGAACACCATCTGCTACTTTTGCGAGTGCATCTGTTGGTACAGCCATTCCAGTAACAGTGACGGGATATACATTAAGCGGAAGCGCATCAACTTATTATTCTTTGGTGCAGCCGACTCTTTCTGCCGATATCACGCCATCACCTTTGCAAAATCAAACCATTACATTCAATGCATTGTCAAATGCTATGTATGGTGATGCTCCAGTGGTATTGACTGCCACCGCGAGCTCAGGATTGCCAGTTTCTTATAGCAGTTCAAATACCAATGTAGCGGTTGTTTCTGGAAATACAATTGTTATACTTGCCCCAGGTTCAACCTTGATTACGGCTTCGCAAGCTGGTAATGCAACTTATAATCCTGCTATCAATGTGACTCAAACTTTTTTAGTCAATCCTAAATCATTAACCATTACTGGTGCATCTGTAACAAGTAAAGTGTATGATGGAAATACAAGTGCCACTATTACCGGTTCGGTTCTAAATGGCATTGTGGGTAGCGATACGGTTTTAGTGAATGGTACTGGTGTGTTTGCTACATCGAATGTAGGAACAGGCATTGCCGTCACTTCCACTCAAACATTAAGCGGATCTAATGCGGCCCGTTATTCTTTGACATTACCAGGTGGGTTATCCGGTGATATCACACAAGCGTCTCAATCTATTACTTTTACAGCAATTACAGCTAAGACTACGGCTGATCTTCCATTCACCTTGAATGCAAACAGTACATCAGGTTTGGGCATAACGTATAGCAGCTCAAATACTTCAGTGGCAACCGTATCAGGAAATACCGTGACCATAGTGGGGGCTGGTAGTGCCAATATCACGGCGTCACAAACTGGCAATGGCAATTATTTGGCTGCGGCAGATGTTCTGCAGCCGTTGATTGTAACCTCAAGCCCAGGTATAAGTGAATTGGTTATGCCGCAATATATACAAGGTGTAAATGGAACAAACGCAAACCGTATCCCTTTTGCTTGCTTATTGAATATACATGATTTACTGCCTTCTGCTACGTATCGCTATTTTACTGGCGTTGTGATCGCATCGGATGCTTCAACTTCCAGCGGTGCTGGAAATCCAATTTTTGTTTCACCTTCAGGCTTTACAAAAAGTTCATCAGCAAGTTTAGCTACTGCTGGTGGATATGGTACATTTACCACAAACGCAGCCGGCTCATATACTGGTTGGTTCGCAATTGAGCCAACAGGTAATGCAACCAGATTCATACCAGGCAATGATGTATTTATCCGTCTGAACATCAATGATGGAGCTAATGGCACCACAGTCGCAACCAGAGTAACCACACCGAATAGTGCCAAGGTACTGAATCTGGTGGCGAGCGCAGGTGCAAATAACGGTACAGGTTTACGAGGTCTGTCGTCTGCAACCGAGAAGAATTTTGTAGTGCTTTATGATAATGTGAATGGCAGTGGCCGGCCACTTTCTGCGTCCTTTATTGAGAACGATGGAAGTGCCAATGTTACTAGTTATGCTTCTTTTTATGCGACTTCAGTGGAAGGTGTTTCGGGTGCCTATGGTGTCGTTATCCCAAATACTAACCCGAATGGTGTACGTCGCATCGAACAAAGACACATAACAACGGGTTCAATAGTAGGATGTGCATCGACCGATACGGATGGTATATGGCCAAGTGGTGTCAATACCGTCAACCCGACCGGAGGCACAACGGCTTTGGTAATATCGTCCAGTGACGCAAGTCTGGGTAATTGCTGTACACCGACATCGAGTGTCAGCAATGTTACAGTCTGTTCAAATAGTTTGCCGTATATCTGGAATATGCAGTCAATTAGTGCCACCGGTATTTATACCTATACCACGATGAATGCAGGGGGCTGTGATTCTGTATCAACCTTGAATCTTACTGTTAACATATGTGATAATATTCTCGATGTCAAATGCTATATCCAAGGGTATTGGGATGCCAGCAGTGGAATGATGTTACCTGTCTTAGCCAATCAGGGTGAACTTTCATCATCAACAGCCTGCGATTCAATTGATGTGGAACTCCATGAAGGATCGTCTCTTGCATTGGTACAAAATATTCGCACCCTTTTACATCAGGATGGTACCGCACATTGTATTTTTCAAAACCTTAACGGCAACTATTATATTGTCATCAAGCATCGTAATGCTGTTCAGACATGGTCGGCCTTGCCGATGACCATCGGCGCTGTCCCTGCAAGCTACGATTTTACAACCGCCGCTTCACAAGCCTATGGCGATAATCAGTTTGATGTATCAGGCAATGGAACAATTTGGGCCTTTTATAGTGGTGATATCGTCGTGGATGAAAATATCGATTTGCTCGATTTAGGGTTGCTTGAATTCGATATCAGTAATTTTGCTTATGGCTATTTGTTAACTGATTTGAATGGTGACGGAAATGTTGATTTGTTGGATAGTCCTGTTCTTGAATTGAACCTAAGTAACTTTGTCTTTTCGAATCATCCATAAGTACACTGTAAATATTGATTGATAATTATAAAACTGCTTCTATCACGAAGCAGTTTTTGTTTATGAATGAATTTCAGGATAAGGATGAACAAATTGCTATGAAATTGTTATGATACTTGATTCAATGTTACTTAAAATTTACCTGTGGGTTAAGAAATTGAAACCTGGTATGAATGAGCAATAGTGACACTTACATTTGCCTTCACTTATTCTAAATAATAATGAATCATCAATATATCAGCAATCTGCAACAATACCTGAATGGGTCCGAGACTAAAACGACTGTCAAACAAAAACAAATCAATGTGTCTTCCAGGAAGTTGTCGACACTGCATTCTTTCTTACAACATCTGCGCATAAAACACTATATCAAGGACCTGACCAAATCAACCTTTGTATCGAATTCATGAAAACTTATTCAAAAACAAACTGTAAAAAAATGAAGCAAACAAACAAAAATCGAACAAGCCATGTTCAAATTCGAAGGCCAGATCGCAATCGAACAAAAACCATTACAATTGTCTTGTTATTCCAATTCATCATCTTTCAATGCAAAGAATCTAAGGCTCAATTGACAACAGGTAACATTGTAGTCGAGCAGGTTGGCGATGGAACAGCAGCCTTGAGTAGTGCTGCTACGAAAGTTCAGTTGTTGCAATTCAGTACTGCGGGTTTAGCGCAAACAGGCACCGGCTTTTTCGGCTCTACTGGAACGCCTTCATCGGCTCCTTATAATTTAGTTGAAACAGGATCAGGTACTTCGAATGGTTATCTTAGTTTGTCATCAGATAAATCATTCATTGTAGTTTCGGGTTACAATGGAGCAAGCGGTACCGCCGGTATAGCCAGTTCAAATGCCGCAACCAATGGCAGAACCATCGGGAAGGCTTTTCCTAACGGGACTTTAACGGCAAATGGCACGTTCAATGCATTGACAGCCAATAACTACCGTTCTATTGTATCAAATGGATCGGCCTATTGGTTGACAGGCGCAGCAGGAATTGTTTATACGGCCACAGATATTACAAGCGGAATAGCCACAACAGCAACCACCATCTTTGGCACCAATACCAGAAACGGTTTGATTTTTAACAATACACTTTTTGTTAGTACATCCTCAAGTAGTTTTAATGGCGCAGGTTCTAATCTTGGAATTTATCAAGTAGGTACTTTCAACACTTTACCAACCTCTCTAGTGGCAGCAGGCACAGCTACGAATATAATAAATTCAACGTCAACCGGAAGCCCATATGCATTTGCCTTTAGCCCGAATGGACTCATATGTTATGTGGCAGATGATCGAGTGATTGCCAGTGGAGGAGGTATTCAAAAATGGATATATTCAGGAGCATTTTCAACCACCACTGGATGGTCAGGTGGAACATGGTCTTTGGCGTATACCCTGAATCCATCGACCGGGGCAGCAACTACATTCGGCGCAAGAGGACTAACTGTAGATTTCTCAGGAAGTAATCCTATCCTTTATGCTACAACAACTGAGACAGCGCTAAACAGAGTGGTTAAAATCACAGATGGAGGTGCATCATCAGCAGCCACATTACTTGCTACAGCTACGGCAAATAATATTTTCCGAGGGATTTGTTTCGCTCCTGCAACTCCATGCAGCAATACAACATCATCAACGTCTGTGACATCGTGTAATTCGTATACCTGGGCTAACAACAATACGACATATACACTATCCGGCACATATACAAAAACAGCTCTAATCGGTTCAGGTCCATGTATGAATACCGATACATTGAAATTGACGATAAATAACAGCAACAACAGTTCTCTAACTCAGACAGCATGTAATAGTTATTCCTGGAATGGGACCATGTATACAACAAGCGGAACGTATTATAACTATACAACAGGGTTAACGAATTGTGCCGATACTGCGACATTGTCATTGATAGTAAATCATAGCAATAACAGCAGTACCTCACAAACGGCTTGTAATAGTTACACTTGGAATGGAACCACATATACCGCGAGCGGAACGTACTACAACTATACAACAGGTTCAACGAATTGTGCTGATACTGCGTCATTGTCATTGATAGTAAATCAAAGCAATAATAGCAGTACCTCACAAACGGCTTGTAATAGTTATACTTGGAATGGTTCCACATATACTGCGAGTGGTACTTATTATAACTACACAACCGGTTCAACAAATTGTCTGGACACAGCCACCTTGGTGTTGACAGTCAATCATAGCAATAATAATTCTGTTTCACAATCAGCAACCGGACAATATACATGGAACGGCACAACGTATACAGTAGGGGGCACTTATTATCATTACTCTACTGGTTCGGCCAACTGTGCTGATACGGCTACATTGATCCTGACTATTATTCCATTGGGATCTTTCTCATTGAATGTAGCCATCGATCAACTTATTTCATGTTTTGGTTATAACAATGGTTCTATTCAAGCCGACGCAACGCCTACAGGGTCTTATAGCTATTCGCTGGATGGAGGAACGATGACGAATGCCACTGGATTTTTCGATAATATAGCGCCAGGTTCTCATACAGTTTGTGCAACAGATGGCTTCAATACGGTTTGTAGTACCATTGTGATGACTCAGCCTAATGCATTAACGGTCAATCTGGTCACTGATGAAACTGTTTCTTGTTTGGGTAATGATGGGGCATTAACAGCGATTGTTACGGGTGGAACAACTATCATTCAACCTTATCTGACAACTTGGTCAAATGCTGTGAATACCAGTTCTATCTATTCATTATCAGTGACTGGTTTATCAGCAACAACGTATACAGTAACGGTTGAAGACGATAATAATTGCCTTGCTTCAGCAACAGCCACTGTTGGCTTGACACCTGCGGTTGTGGTTTCCGCCACAGCCACCACGATCGCATGTTTTGGTGGAAGCAGTATTATCACTCCGACTACGTCGGGCGGCACAGGTACCATTTCAACATCAATTGATGGCGGGTCATTTACAGTATCAGCAGGAACTTATACACTTACAGCAACCGATGCAAAAGGATGTACCGCTACAACCGTTATTACTGTCAATGAACCCTCTCAAATTTCAGGTTCGTCCAGTCTTATTGTATGTGATAGTTATTCATTCGGTGGGGTGACCTATACGACCAGCGGAGCCTACACACATACGTTCACGGCCGCTAACTCTTGTGATTCGATTCATACTCTGAATCTAACTATTAATTACAGCACGTCAATTGGCAACTCCAATGCGACCGCTTGTGACAGTTATACATGGAATGGAAGTACCTACACAACAAGCGGAACATATACCTACACTTTCTTAAATGCATCAGGTTGTATGAACATGGCTATCTTGGATCTTACGTTAGGGAACAGTACATCAATGGGTAACTTAACAACGAGTGCATGTGATACATATACATGGAATGGTTCAACATATACAGCTAGTGGCATCTTTACATTCACTTCATTGAATGCATCAGGCTGTAGCAACACGGCAACCTTGAATCTGACCTTAGGTAACAGCACAACGATAGGTAACTTAACAACGAATGCTTGTGATACATATTCCTGGAATGGTACTACTTACACAGCCACTGGTATCTTCACATTCACAACTTTAAATGCATCAGGTTGCACGAATACTGCCACGTTGAATCTCACTTTAGGGAACAGCACAACGAATGGCAACATAACAACAAGCGCCTGTGACACGTATCCTTGGAATGGCAACACATATACGACAAGTGGCATCTATACATCCACTTCATTGAATGCATCAGGTTGTACAAATACGGCTACATTGAATCTGACCTTAGGGAATAGCACAATGAATGGTAACTTAACAACCAGCACGTGTGATACATATACATGGAATGGTTCAACGTATACGGTCAGTGGCATCTATACATTCACTTCATTGAATGTATCAGGTTGTACAAATACGGCTACTTTGAATCTGACTTTAGGGAATAGTTCGACGAACGGTACTTTAACAACCAGTGCTTGTGATAGTTATACTTGGAACGGTTCGACATTTACAGTTGGCGGCACCTATACCTTCACATCCTTGAATGCCTCAGGTTGCACCAATACGGCTACCTTGAATTTAGCAATTGGCAATAGTACTTCAACTTCACAAACAGTGAATTCTTACATATCATATACATGGGCTAACAGCGGCATTACGTATACAGCATCCGGAATCTATACCGTAACCTCTGTAAATGCTTCTGGTTGTTTACATTCCGCCACATTGAATCTGACAATACTCACAGGCGTTTCTATTGCTCCGAAAGTAATACTTTCCGGTGCATTCGACATATCAACTGGTCTGATGTATGACAGTCTGCGTGTCAACAATCTCATTCCGATGACAGAACCCTATTCTGTTGCTCCGTTCATGAAGCCACAGGTGGCAGGCCCAGGTGGAGAAACTGTTTCTGCACAGACTTTAGCTATCCCAGGAAATGATGCGATTGTTGATTGGGTATTTGTCGAATTGCGTTCTGCATCTAATTCTTCAACTCTTGTTGCCACCAAAAGAGCTTTATTGCAACGTGATGGTGATATCGTGAATGCCGACGGAACCTCACCACTGTTTTTTAATGGTGTTGCCGGTGGCAATTACTTCGTTAGTATCAAACATAGAAACCATTTAGGAGTGATGAGCGCTTCTTCGATTGCATTAGCCTTTGCACCGACATCCATTGATTTTACATCTCCTTCATTTGCAGTGTATACAAATCCTTCGATTGCGAATGCACCGAGAAAAATTCAAGGTAGTCTGGCTACCTTATGGCCTGGTGATGCGAATAACAACAAGAATGTCAAGTATAACGGATTGAGCAATGATAAGGAAGCTGTGCTTCTGGCGGTAGGAGCTGGTTCAGTAAATAACGTAGTGAGCGGTTACAGATCAGAAGATGTCAATCTGGATGGCAAGGTGAAATATAACAGCACAGATAATGATCGTACTGTTATAGGAGCACAGGTTGGTGTGGCGAATCCTAATACCATTATTTCTCAACATACACCTAACTAATAAATTGATCTTTGCCGATCATAGATGTACGTTTGTGGTCGGCAGAAATTTCCTACTTATTGAAAATCAAAAACAAAATAAAAATATCATGAAAAAAATAATCATGGCCGCACTCGCCCTTGTTACATCTCTGAATGTATTCGGTCAGTGCCCCAACACGACAGGGAACTATGAGTTCTCAATCACAAACGATGCAAGAAACATTGTAATCAAGGCACGCAACACCACAGGAACCATCCGTTCAAGTTATGTGAACCCAGCGATCAATGGCAATTTCGTCGGACTTGTATTCGGTATCAAATGGTCCGCCAAAAGTGATATCGTTTTGTACAAAAACAGTTCTGAAGCTCCTTTCGAGATTATCTCATCTGCAGGTATTTTGGAGAAAGGTGGTTTTAAATTCCAATCGTATGGTGATCCTGCCGACAACTTACCTATGTTGTCTAAAGAGTTCATGTCAGGTGAATGGAATGTCATCGCTACGATTCCTTACTCAGGTAATTTAGCGAACGGCGATAAATTCGAATTGACAGAATGCGGATTTGATGAAACAACCAATCCTTATTTCGCTCAGATGGATATGCATGGCAATTATGGGCAGTTTGCACCTAACTTGGTTCGTAACACAGCCGAAGGTGCTAACATGGCAGTAGCCAATGCAGTAATCGTTTATCCTAATCCTACC
>CAIQUX010000221.1 GCA_903875055.1 uncultured Bacteroidota bacterium | reverse complement strand
GGATATTCCTACCTATTATCAGACACTGACATCTGCATTAAAAAAATCAAAAGAAGAGTTACTGGATGAAATAAAAAAATCTGGTATCAGAGGACGTGGCGGTGCAGGTTTTCCGATGTCATTCAAATTAGAAGCTTGTAAAAACGAATTGAACGATACCAAATTTGTTGTTTGCAATGCGGATGAAGGAGATCCTGGTGCGTACAGCGATCGCTTTTTGCTTGAACAACGTCCGCACAGTGTCATCATGGGTATGATGATAGCCGGTTATATTATAGGAGCTGAATGGGGTGTCATATATATTCGAGGTGAATATCCTGAAGCCGTGAACATTTGCGAAGCGGAATTGGCAGCCTTAAGAAATCTGCATCTATTAGGTAAGAATATTGCTGGCACAGGTTTCAATTTTGATTTCAAGATCATCAAGGCACAAGGTGCTTATATCTGTGGTGAAGAAACAGCCCTACTGTCAAGTATTGAAGGTCAAAGGCCCGAAGTGAGGGTGCGACCTCCTTATCCTGCACAAAAAGGATTATTCAACAAACCGACCATTGTCAATAATGTGGAAACGCTGGCATGCCTCCCGTATATCATTGAGAAGGGAGGAAGTGCCTTTGCTCAAATCGGAAAAGGAAGAAGTACTGGTACCAAACTGGTTTCTCTGGATTCACATTTCAACTTTCCAGGTATTTATGAAGTGGATATGGGCACCCCGCTTAGAAACGTGATTGATGATTTGGGTGGTGGGTTCAAATCGATAATAAAGGCAATGCATATTGGCGGACCTTTAGGCGGCCTGGTGCCTATGTCTAAGATTGATGATTTGAGTATTGACTTTGAGAGCTTTAATCAGCAAGGGTTTTTATTAGGTCATGCCTCGATTGTCTGTCTTCCGGAATCGTTTCCAGTAATCGATTATATTAAACATCTTTTTCAATTTACTGCGCATGAAAGTTGTGGTAAATGTTTCCCTTGCAGAATCGGAAGTACACGTGGCTATGAAATGATTCATAAAGCCCAGACTACTGATTATAAGATTGACAAGCAGCTCTTGAATGACCTTCTTGAAACATTGGAAATAGGTTCGCTTTGCGCGCTTGGGGGTGGGTTGCCTTTGCCAATAAAGAATTCACTGCTATATTTCGAGAACGAATTAAGTGAATGGATACAGTAATCTGTTACATTATAACAAAATTCCTTTTTCATCCATCACCTTTCTGAGATTAATCAGGCCATAGCGCATTCTCCCTAGCGAGGTATTCAAACTCACACCAGTTAATTCTGCAATTTGTTTAAAACTCATATTGCCGTATAAACGAAGTATGATAGTCTCACGTTGTTCATATGGTATCATATCAAGCATTTTACGAACACGACCACAGGACTGTCCTTTAATCATAGCCTGTTCGCGGTTTGTCTCTTCCACTCCTATCAATTCGCAAATATCACGTCCATCAGGTAGTGTAATCTTGATCATCCGTTTCGCAATCCGCAAATGGTCGATGGTCAAATTACGGGCAATCCGCAAAACCCAGGGAGTGAAGCGTCCGTCATCACTATATTTCCCTTCCCTGATTTTGGTAATTACTTTGATACAGACATCCTGGAAAAGATCTTCAGCTGTATATCTGTCTTTGACTAAGAGGTAAATGGCAGTAAATAGTTTGCGTTTATTGCGTTGTAATAGTTCAGCAATCGCATGTTCATCATTCTTTCTGATGAGAACAAATAAATCTTCTTCTGTGAGATGTTGTAAGGTATGCATACACTTCTTTTTTATTGTTTAAGGCAATAAGTTAAATATCATGTAGAAGTGTCAACTATAGGCGTGTGTTCTCTCTTTTTAATGGCGCTTTGAATACGATTCGTGTTTCAGGTTCTTTGTCATTTATATGATACAAGAAAAGAAATTCTATCAATAATCCATTACGCGGATTTTTATTTTAATAAAGTTCAGGTGTACTTAAAGCCTGATTATTCTAGTAGAGATTTCTTCAGAGAGAAAGAGTATTTATGGAATAAAGATATAGACGAATATCTATAAAACAAAATTTTATGCTAAATTTATTTAGTAAGCCGGATGCGGCTATCACGAATCAATTACGATTGATGAGAAATTCAAAAGGTCGGAATTGGTTTGCAAGAATCTTCTTTGATAAGGAAGCTGAAGGTTTATTGACTCTTTTAGTATAAAGATTCATCAATTCTGCTGAATCCTCTGCATTTTCTACCACTTTAATGTCTTCTAAAATATATAGAATTCCCTTTGCGGCACTTGGAGACTGGACCAGAGGAGATTTAAGTTTTTTCTTATTAAATAGAATTTCGGAATTCTTTCTACTCATTGATGTTTATATTTTTAATAAAAAAATTTGCAAACATTGTGCCAAAATTTACTTCCGAACAAAAAACAATGAGAGATTGGAAAAGTAAAATTTTAAGCTCTTTAGAATGAGTACGTTAAGTCAATAAATAAACTTCTTGCCGGGAAAGCTTGCATAGCGCCGGAGCTTGAATGACCACTTGATTGTGTATTTATACTGCCGGTCAAAGTTGAATTCTGTAAATTAAAAAGGTTCTTAACGCCCATTTGTGCAAGTAGACCCTTTTTGAAAAATGAACGCTGTATTGAAACGTTGGCGATTTGCATTGGTGAAGTATACAAAAATTGCTGATCAACGGTTATTACAGGTTGGCGACTATTATACTTGTAATTCAGATTAAAGGTGGTATTGATTTTCTTCCATGTGTAACTACCAGTAAATGTGCATTCAAGAATAGCATGTTCTGGGGTGATATTGGTCTTCTCAACATAGATAATACCAGTCCCGGCACCTAGACTGAGTTGTGATCCTGAAACTTTCCCTTTGAGATTCAGCATCAGGTTCTTATACGTTTCGATATTCTCGTACTGTCTGAGAATTCCATGATTATTAAAGACAGCAAGGGCAATCAGGTTCTGAATTGAATTATAATAAGCATTCACACTGTAGCTTGCTATCAGGTGGCTAATAGATTGCTGATGTTCAAGTCCTATTTCAAAATGATCTCCAATTTCAGGTTTCAAATCGGGATTCCCGATAATCGTATGATTCTGGTCAATAAACTGAAGGTACATTTCCTTTAAGGTAGGTGCCCTGAATCCACGGGCGTACGAAGCTCGCAATTGTGTTGATGAATTCAAATCAAGTTTTGCATGAAGTGCCGGAGTGAAATTCGTCTTATAACGGTTATTATACGTCACCCTCAGGGAAGGTTGAAGTTGAATAAACCTGTACTTATACGAACCAGAGCTGAAGATACCAATATCGGACATGTTTTGCTTCTGGTCTGCTAATTTATAACTCACTCCCGCCTCATGTGCATATTCATATCCAAGAATAAAATCGAGGTTTCGGATCCGAGAACTGGTATAGGTTCCTCTCAGATTAAGGTCATAAAATCGGGTTGTATCCTGATCCCCTACATTTTCTGTTTCGAATTCATTGAGCGTCACCAGATCTTTTTTTAGTCTGTTCTTAGTACGTTTGTATATCTGATAACTGTTCGTAAAGACAAGCTGGTCAGTCTTATTTAATGGAAGGTTGGCTGAAACGGAATTGATGATTCGGCTTGTCCTGTAATATTCATCAAAAGCGTATCCTTCATATGGATTAATGATAGGTTGCCCCTTATTAGTTATTTTTTCATTCAGATATGAACCGAAATAACTAAGTTTCAATTTCCTGATAGTCAGCCAATATTGCAAATCGCCTGTGTATTGGGTTTTGGGTTTCCAAAGCTGAAAACGATCAATAGAATCCTTTGGTGTCCAGCCTGAAAAAAAGTTTCTTGCAAGGGACAACTGAAGTTGATGGTTCTTCTTATTCATACTCATATTCCCAGAGAAATTGTATCGTCCGATACTTTCATAATATGACCTGGCGCCTATCGAGAATTTCTTTTTGGGTGTAGTGGTAATCAGGTTAACCACACCACCTAACGCATTACTTCCATAGATGACGCTCATAGGCCCTTGTATCATTTCCACACGCTTGATATTGTTCATATTAAGCTGTCCCATATCAATATTGCCGTTTTCCCTTCCCATGACAGGTATACCGTTCACCAGTACCTTCACGTTCTGTCCTCCGATACCTCCGATATTCACTGAAGTTCCGAGAACATTATCATTCGAAATAAAATTGTTCATTTCGTAATTCAACACATCATTTAGAGATATGGCAGCCCGTTGATTGATTTCAAGATTAGAAATGGTGTTCACCTTATAGATGGATTGTTTGGCCATCACCGGAACGACCTGTCCCGTTATGACAACATCATTCATTTGAGTGACTGATTTCACCAGATACAAAGTGAGATAGTCTTTACCGTCTATTCTAACCACATCACTTTGCTGCAGGTTCAATGAGAGAGTCTCATATCCGGTAAAGGATACTTTTAATTTTATCGGATAGGAGATGTCTTTAATTTCTGCCAGGACACCAGTCGGCAACAAAATTCCTTTCTCTTTTCCTTTGGCGAATACCCTGATAGTCGAACCCGTCAATGGCTGTTTTGTAGCCTGATCCTTCACATCGATTTTTATGCTGGTAGCCTTAGATCCTAAAGCTGCCAGCATAAAAATGATGATATGAAGTATATTCCTGAACAAACTGATTTATTTTGAAACGACAATCTTTTCGCTGATGTTCGTATGGTTGCCTTTTACTGAAAGAAGATAATTTCCGGCAGGATACTTTTCAGTAGAAACCGTATATGCATTCAAACCTGTAGTTATCTTTACTGTTGAAGAGAAAACAACCTGACCAGTCATAGAAGTCAACAACAATCGCGCCTCGGTATTCTCTTTACTGTCTAGTGCTATATTGATTTCATTTTGCGTAGGATTCGGGTAGAATTCATAACGACTGATCAAGGAATAAATATCGTTGACTGAAGTAGCCGCTACCAGTCTCTTACGTAAATAGATTTTGCCCTGACCGCTTCCACTGTAACCGGTAAACTGCAACTGATAGAGATTCCCAGTCATATCATTAACGAAATATGAAACAGAATCTGGAACTGACCAGGTAGTCGGAGGTGTAAACGTTTTCCAGTTATAGCCGATAGCTGAAATCACAGTACTGCTAGCAGGCCATGGCCAGACATAATTACCATAATGGGCGAAAGCCGAATCAACATGCACCACATTAGCTTTTGAAACCTTCACTCCCCTATTATTCAAAGCTCCTATCACACTATTAAACGGACTAGGGCCGCTGGCAGGATCATTCGATGTATAACGGTTGAAGACCATATCCCAGTCAGTTTTTGCCGGCTCACGATTGGTATCAACACCTGTTGCCAGATTATAGTAGGCAAAACGACGGTTAGGATAGTTCGTATATCGGATTGTATCATGGATAGTCGGACCTGAGAAAGTATCAATCTGGATATTCCAGTTACCGGCATCGGCACCGATACCCACCAATGAATTGATGAAAAATTTATAAAAAACTCCATTCGCTTTAATAATGAAGACAGAGTCCCCGACATTATCATGTGTAGGACTTCCGGCATAATGCCCCCAGCCATATTGCATCGGACCTGAGCCGAACATGTTCAAAGCACCCTGATCCCAACCTTGGTCGTTATTGAAGCATAAACTAGCCGTTGCTGTATCAGCCAATGTCACCGTCGACCATTGCGAAATGTCCTTATGGACATTATAGACTTTCACATAACTTGCCGAACTGTTATGATTAGCCCAAACCGCTGCACTATCCAACGCACCGCCTAATGCAAATGCCAGATGCCAGTTTTTGTTGTTTTCAGTTTTGACAGTCCCGTTTTGCAAACTGTAAAATACGTCATTTGCAGATCCAGCACCCATCAGGACTGAATCGGCTGACCATTGCGCCATCGCTGAGCTTCCCATAACTATCAGCGAAATCAATGTAAAAATTACTTTCTTCATGTATATATTTTTTGTGCAGCAAAAGTAATTTGGGAAAGTCATATTGAGGGCCATTGATTCAAATATGACAATCATATGACAATTGTCAAATTGCTTCGTAGCTAGTATTCATGGCTTATGACGACTGAATGAATCGCCGTTTGAGGTTCCTCAATTGATTCATTTTTTTGTACCCCGTCTTAGAAAAAAAGTCGATGAATTTACGGAGGTAATGGCCCGCTGTATTCACCGCAATAAGGCCGATAAAAGCAAGGTTTATGATAATTGATATTCACCACAGGGTTACCTGTATTTTTGACTTTCAAAACAAAATCGGCTTTGCTGTACCTTTCTCGAAAACAGGCTGGATCCCACTTGGTGTATTCCGTATCTTTGGGAATCTGTAATGGTCCGCCCTTCCATTCTTCCACAAAGGAATAGACCATTCCGGATGTAAGAACTACAGAAAAATTACCTTGTTCATCAGTCATCAACTTTTTAACGACAGTGGCCGATTCCTTATTAGAAGATCCAATCTTTATATAAATCACCTTTTGAGCGAATGCCTGAGGTGTTTTAAGCAATGACAGCACCTCCGGCGATGGCATAGCACCACCGCAATAATCCAAGGTTTGTGTAATATGCCCCTTGACTGTAATATTTTTATGAATGATTTTTGAAGCACCGGAAATTGTTATCGTGCAAAGCAAACAAAGTAAGCAGAATCCTCGTCTTGGCATAACCTCTATATTTATTGAACGTGAAGAAAGTGGCAGTTATCCCTGCAAAGTATGGAAAAACATTTAAATTTGAAACGAATGATTCAACGTATACTATTCCGCCACTTATCGATTCTCCTTTTACTGCTGATATCTCTTCCTGCCTTTTCGCAGAACGGATTCGATATCGTTGAAGGCCCTACCTATCTGATAGATTGCGATAGTACCTGCACCATGCTGCATGCCAATTTCCCCAAACCTTTAAAGACTAATCTGTATACAGCGGCCGCTTCAACCTATGCCCCGATATCAATGACCGGCACGACATTGAACCTCAATGATGATAAATTTTCCTCTGCAATTCCGATTGGCTTCAATTTCTGTTTTTTTGAAAATGTCTATACCGAATGCTATATCGCCGACAATGGCGTACTGACTTTTAATCCTGCCTATAGCGGTGGCAGTTGTAATAATAACACGCAACAGCTTTTGCCTTATTTCAATTCTACGTTTCCGGATAATGCCATTTTCTTTATGTATATGGATGTGGACCCGACGCTAGGCGGTACAATAAAATACGCAACTACAGGAATAGCCCCTTTCAGGAAGTTTGCAGTGAGTTATCAGAATATGAAAATTTTCGGAGCCACTTGCAGCAATGCGACTTCTTCTTTTGAGGTGGTACTGAATGAATCGACAAATATCATTGACATTCACGTGAACAGCAAAGCCACCTGCGACGGCAATCTGACTAATTACTCGAATTATGGGACAGTTGGTGTTCAAAACATAGGCGCAACATCGGCTTTCACCGTCCCGGGCAAACATGCCTCTATCTTCACGATGAGCAATGAAGGGATGCGCATAGCCCCTTCAGGTCCACCTAACTATCTTCTTAAATGGAAAGATATGTACAATAATGTGATCGCCACCAATGTCGATAGTATCTACTTTTGTCCGCCTTCCTTGCCCTACAGTAAAATAAGAGCCGAGATCAATTTTTATTGTCCATCTGTCACCTTCAAAGATTCTGTTGTCATTGACAAAAATCGCCCTCATATTGATAGCCTCCTCATTATCAAACCACAATGTACTGGCGACAGTTCAGGTATGATTACGATATTGGCATCAGGGGGAACGCCTCCATATACCTATGCAATCAATAGCGGCCCTTTTGGCAATAGCAATGTCTTCACTATGATTACCGGGGGTTATTATTACCTGACCATCAAAGACGCTAATGGTTGTAAGAAGGATTCCCTTTTACTAGTCCAACCACAATACAATGTGCATATCGTAGTCGATTCTATCATCAAACCCATTTGCCCGGATTCGAACGGGAAAATTTATGTACATGCCAACAACGGCGTTCCTCCTTATAGTATTACCTGGAGTAATGGCGCTGCAGGCTCGCCTGTAACAGGATTGACGCAAGGGGCTTATGCGGTGACTGCTACCGATGCGAACGGTTGCACCACGGCCGCTGTCATTTTTCTGGAGTTTGACAACATTCCCAATATCCAATCGGCTATCACAAAACCTATCTGCCATAATTCAGCAGGTAACATTTCAATCACTGCCACCGGCGGAACGGTCCCCTATCATTACCTATGGAGTACAGGCGATACCACCCATAATCTTATCAATCTTCCCGCAGGGCAATATGGAGTAACCGTAACGGATATACACGGTTGCTCTACCATTTCCGTTATTCTTTTACAAGACACGCTGACTACCACCACATTTGATACTGTATTGCACAATACTACCTGTAACCTGAATAATGGTTCAGCTCTTATCATTCCTTCCGGAGGATTACCACCTTACACCTTTAGCTGGATGCCGGGTGGACAAACAACCGCCACACCAACAGGCATGGCAGCTGGAACATACGTCTGTACCACCAAAGATGCCAATAACTGCCCCGCGTTGGATACACTCATTATAGATCCATCGCTGGCTTTGGTCAACAGCGTATCGAAAGCAAATGCCAATTGCGACAGCAGTAACGGGAAAATCTATCTGAATGGAATACTCAATCAGACGGGATGGGTGCAGGCCTTATGGAGCACGGGCTCAACAGCCAATGTGATCACAGGACTAGCTCCGGGAACTTATTGGGTAAAAACAACCGACAGCATTGGATGCATCAGGACAGATACCATTGTGTTGCTTAATGATGGGAAACCGTTTCTCGGGCTTGTTTCATACACGCCGCCATTATGCCATGGCGACTCCACTGGTGCTATCACCTTGACCGGAACTTCAGGTACCGCCCCTTACAAATATTCAGTGGATGGTATCAACTTTAGCAGCTTTGCGCAAATCACTCATATTACGGGTGGTACGTATACCATTTATATCACCGATGCGAATTCATGCCTGAATGATACCATTGTGGTGTTTACCCAACCCTCACAAATCACCTCGACCTACAAGGCTGATACTGTAATATGCTTTAATGATAAAACGGCCACGGCCGATATCAGCACAACCGGTGGATTCACGCCTTATCTCTATTCGTTTAATAATGGTGCGTATACAACCCAAAGCAACTATCCTACTCTGACGCAAGGTGTATATACCGTAACCGTCAAAGACAGTCATGATTGTAAAGAAACGGTGCTGGTCAGTGTACCCGGTCCTTCTTCTGCGTTGGACGTGGTGATCGAGAAAAAAGATGTGCCTTGTTTTGAAACCAATACCGGCTGGGTGAAACTGACGCTGCAGGGCGGCTGGCCTCCCTATAACTATAGCTGGGCTAATGGAGCTTCAGGATTAGAACAGAACCCGATCGGCGAAACACATACTTCCTTTAGCCTGACCGACGAGAAAGGTTGCGAAGTGAACAAGGCCATCGATGTCGATCAGCTTCTTTGCTGCAAAGCAGTGGTGCCGAATGCGTTCAGTCCGAATGGCGATGGCAAGAATGACGTGCTTCGCGTGATGCCTATCAGTGCGGTCCAATCGGTGAAGTTCAGTATTTATGATCGATGGGGTAAGAATATTTTCACCACCAAAGATCTTTCGCAAAGCTGGGATGGCAAATTTAATGGCACTGATTGTGAGCTTGATGTGTATTTCTATTATCTCGAATATAGTTGCTCGTTCCAGAAAGAGAAGGTGATACAAAAAGGCGATATCACGCTGATCAGATAAACGGAATTGAATTTGGATGTAAATTCTTCTGGAGAAAACAGGCGATGGTCCATGCATCCATTTTTTCAAGACAGTTCAACTTGGTATTCTTCTCCAATAAATTATCTTCACGATTCTGTTATCATATGGGCACTTAAATGCGATCAACAAAAAATTCAAAAAAACACTATTTACCTGATTCATGAAGATCATCACTACCGCCGCCCTGTTAGTCATCACACTCCTGGCTGTTCCTATATTCACGTATTTTTTCGGCACGGCTCTGGGGCCTGAAGAATGGAAAGCGCTGAATACCTTATGCAAGATCGCAGCGGTGGTGGCCATCTATTCGTTTCTGGTGGGCGAACTCACCAATAACAATAGTCAGGTCGATAAGCTCTGGAGCATCATACCAATCGTATATGTATGGGTGGTGGCCGATTATGGCGGATATGCGCCGCGGCTTGTATTGATGAGTCTGCTGGTGACTATCTGGGGAATCAGACTCACCACCAACTTTGCGCTGAAAGGCGCTTATCATTGGCGTTTCTGGACCGGTGAAGAAGATTATCGCTGGCTTATATTACGGCAGAAGCCTGAATTCAATCCGCGTTGGAAATGGACGCTTTTTAATTTATTTTTCATCTCAGGTTATCAGAATGTGCTCATTCTGCTATTTACATTACCTGTTATCGTGGCCCTTCAAAACAACCAAACGCCCTTAGGCTTATTCGATTATATCGCTGCCACCATGATGCTATTTTTTATTGTGTATGAAATGATAGCCGATAGGCAACAATGGAAGTTTCAACGGCAAAAACATGCACGAATCAAAGCCGGTAAAGAGCTTGAGGGTGAATATAAAAAGGGTTTTATCGATAAAGGTTTGTGGGCCTTCAGCCGTCATCCCAATTACTTTGCCGAGCAGGCCATCTGGGTTTGCTTTTATCTGTTTAGCGTGGCTGCCAGCGGACAATGGTTCAACTGGAGTATAGCTGGATGCCTTTTACTGATCGTTCTTTTCCAAGGTAGTTCTAACTTCAGTGAAGAAATCAGTGCCGGCAAATACACCGCTTATGCCGACTATCAAAAAAGAGTACCGAGGTTTATCCCATTTAGCCGTAAACGCCCATAAAGTACTTTTCGATAAACTGTCGATTCTGTCTGATCAGCCATCCTCCGAACCCTTACCGACCCATTCATATTAGTACAGACTTTTGGATTTATACATCGGTTTCGTACTTTTACCGGATTCAAAAAATCACTTGAAGTACTTGTGTCTGTCAACTGAACAAGAAATTCAACAGACGGAATCAGAAAACAACATCACGAATGACCGAAGCAACGTATAATCAAAAACCCACATCCACAGTCAATACTACCGTCAGAGAGATAACTTGCTTCAATACGTCCACAGAAAATATCGATCACTCCGTAGTCAATTCATTTGGTGAAGAATGGAAGAAGTTTAGTGAATTCAGTGATGAGGAAATCAATCAACTGGGGAATATGTATTTTGATATTATCACACCGGCCATGGTAAACAAGAATACCTATGGCATAGACATCGGTTGTGGTACTGGTAGGTTCACAAGATATCTTACGGACAGGATAGGTTTCATGGAGGCGATTGACCCAAGTGAGGCAATCTTCACGGCTGATAAACTATTGGATAAAAACAAGAACGTACGATTGTCAATGGCATCGACAGACAATATTCCGTTCGAGGATGAAACGTTTGACTTTGCGATGAGTATCGGGGTATTACATCATATTCCTGATACACCAAAAGCCATGCAAGACTGTGTGAAGAAGGTAAAGATAGGTGGTTACTTTTATACCTATCTCTACTATAGCCTTGACAATAAGGGTATGTTTTTCAAGATGCTGTTGTCGGTCGTCACTGCCATCCGCAAGGTCACGAGTTCATTACCGATGATCCTGAAAAAGTTTGTCTGCGACATACTGGCTGTGGTCTTTTATATGCCCTTGGTGCTGACGGGCCGGTTTATGAAACTGATCGGACTTCGAAAGGCGGCTGAGAAGCTCCCGCTCAGTGCGTATCAGGATAAGACCTTTTTTGTGATACGAAATGATTCTCTCGACCGTTTCGGCACATCACTTGAACAACGTTTTTCACGAAAAGAAATCGAGCAGATGATGCGCCATTCGGGTCTCGATGAAATCGTCATTTCAGAAAACACACCTTACTGGCACGCTGTCGGAAAACGAATTAAGTAAGTAGCAAGTTCATAGTTAAAAGCTGCGTTCTCTATACTAGTGCGAGATTGAGGCCTTGCCTATGTGTACCAGCATCTCGTGCTTTCAAAATTTCAACTTTTTCATGAAAGTCAATGAATGGAAATCTGTAGTATAGCAAGAGAAGCTGTCGCACAATTCCTACGCCTCATTGCCGCGCCGGTGGAGCCGTCTACTCGATTGGTGGCAGTTTTTTATTCGTTCAATCTGCTTTTCAAATCCATTCTTTCGTGTAAAATTCTGATAATTTCAATTTCGTCTTTATCAATAAAATGATAGAATATTATATGTCTTCCTGAATGCAATCCGAGTAGATTTTTTACAATTTTATTATATTCCTTTCCGATTTCAGGATCCTTTCCGATTTCCATACAAGAAAGCTTCAGCATGGAATAGTATTTATCTGCTTGACTTTCAGACCATTTTTCAAAAGTATATTCCCAAATATTATTCAAATCTTCAATGGCTTCTTGTCTTAAAATAACTTTAGCCATTTTTTCTTTTTTGAGTTTTTAGACTTTTCAAATTTTCGTCAAAGTCAAAATTTACGACTATAGGGCTTTCTAAACCCTTTTGAATCGCATTCCTCAAAGCAATAGTTTTACTTTCTTCGTCCTCTAAAAGTCGGAGTCCTGCACGTATCACTTCACTCACATTTTTATAACGTCCAACGGAAACTTGGCTACTCACAAACTGGTCAAAATAATTTCCTAATGATATTGATGTATTTTTCATTCTATTCGAAATTTTGACGAAGTTACCAAAATTTGGTAAGTTCCCAAATCCTTAATTGAAGTTATGATATTGAAGTTATTGTTTGCTTATCGGTTGGGGAAAATTGCCACCAACGGTCGGTGGCTTGCTCTGTGGAGCACATAAAGATTCTTCCTTTTGCTTACGAACCAAAAGCGAATAAAGTTATTCCGATGAAATATGTCTCCGCTAATCTCTGAGTAAAATGAAATCGTCAGCCTTTCAAAATGCTACACCGCCTTTTTTACCTCATGGGTCTTTTAACATGCATACGCTTGTTGGGGTGTTGATCTAAGATTTCCATATCTTTTGAGGTGTCCCCGGGTCTTTTATTCTTGTAGATAAATCCTTCATCAATGATATTTCTGTCAAGTAAGTCAACATTTCCATCACCGTTGACATCTGTTCGCACCCATCCAAATGCATAATCCTTAATGGCCTTCTCAAGGATACTATAATCATATTCATCAATAAATCCATCCTGATTGATATCACCTGAAAAGAAAGCCCAAACACCTTTTTCTGCTTCTATCATATTCTGTCCAAAGGCCTTTTCAGAATTTGTAGTAAAGTCAAACAAGACAGATGTTCTATTCATATTGACCGGATGCGAGCTCCATGTTTCAAGTGCATTTCTGCTTCGTATGGAAATATAACCGCTCCTTTTTACTCTCTTAAAGTGGCATTTTGCATACCCGTTTACAGTCAAAATGGCCTGACAGGATTCAAGCACCTTATATGGATATCTATTAGCGTGAACGATCACTTGTATCGTATCGGTTACATGTATATCCGTTTTCTTTCCCTGATTATATAACGCAGGTAACATTTCACCATGCTTACGATAATATCCTTGAATATATAGTTTTACCCTAACCTGAGTGTTTGTGTTCTTTCGGTTTTTTACATGTAAAACCTTTCCCTTATGCGTCTGAGCAATCGTTCCAAAAGAAACAACCAATACCAATAAAAACATAAAGAGGCCGCCCTTTATACCGAACACATTGAATGATTTATTTTTAATGATGTAATTACTGCCAACCATGAAGTAAAGATAATCTTTAAGTCAACAAGGCAATTTCTCTGCCGTGGTACGTGTCTTCACGGACCACTGTTTCTTTGCCGTGGTTCGTGTCTTCACGGACCACCGTTTCTTTAACTCTTTCGGTTCGTGAGGACACGAACCGAGGCGGAGCTTATGAAAACGTTTCCGACGCCCAAGGTGTTGGGAACGTTTTCTTTTTGAAAAAAGGGGGAACCTTTGCTGGGGTACCTGTCCTCACGGACCACTGTTTCTTTACCTCTTTCGGTTCGTGAGGACACGAACCGAGGCTGAGCATAAACCGAGGTTGAGGTAAGCAACCCATTCAGATATACAAGCAACCTTGTTTCTATTATTTCTTAAACCGGTCTTTCAGCGACGATAAGGAATCGGAGAAACTCACTTCCTTTTGTGGCACAGGCGCTTTTGCCTTCACTTTGTGATACGTAGGTTTGGAACCGGTATTCGGCAGAGCCTGCTTGATCGATAAATTGATACGCTTGCGTGGGATATCGACTTCAAGAACCTTCACCATTACCTTATCATTCAATTTCAATACTTCTTTCGGGTCAGAAATATAGCGGTTGGCGATTTCTGACACATGCACCATACCGTCCTGCTTGACACCGATATCGACGAAGGCACCGAAACGGGTGATATTGGTCACTTGTCCGGGTACTATCATCTCAGGCTTCACATCTTCGATCTTGAAAATGTCGGCAAATTCAAACGTCTGAACCTCGGGTCGCGGATCAAGACCCGGTTTTTTCAATTCCTTCAAAATATCTTTTATACTTAAGATACCCAGGGTCTCGGTCACATAGACTTCAGGTTTGATGAGATTGATGACGCTTTCATTCTTTACCAAACTCTTGAGCTCAATGGCCAAATCTTTCGCCATCTTTTCAACCACCGGATAGGCTTCAGGATGCACAGTGCTATTGTCCAAGGGATTTTCGCTTTGAGGTACTTTCAAAAACCCGGCACATTGCTCGAATACTTTCTGACCAAGACGGGGCACTTTCAGTAATTGTTTCCTGTCGGTAAAATGACCGTTTTCTGCACGGTAGGCGACTATGTTTTCAGCCAGCGACGGACCGATACCACTCACATAACTCAGAAGATGTTTACTGGCAGTATTAAGATTGACACCCACCAAATTCACACAACTCACTACAGTCTGATCGAGCCTTTCCTTTAATCTGAATTGGGAAACATCATGCTGATATTGCCCGACACCGATACTCTTAGGATCTATTTTGACCAGTTCGGCCAATGGGTCCATCAATCGCCGGCCAATACTTACAGAACCTCTTACGGTGATATCATGGTCAGGAAATTCCTCACGGCCATTCGCCGATGCAGAATACACGGAAGCACCATCTTCATTCACCAGAAAAATAGGGATATTCAGTTTCAGCGAGGCGATAAATTGCTGGGTTTCCCTGCCAGCCGTACCATCACCAATGGCAAATGACTGGATCTGATAGGTCTGCACGAGGGTGCGTATGACATGCTCAGCCTCTTGTAATTTGTAATTTTTTTCATGGATATAAATCAGGTCTGTCTTGACAAGATTGCCATTTTCATCGAGGCATACCACCTTACAACCGGAGCGATAACCGGGGTCGATGGCCAGAATACGTTTGCTTCCAAGCGGAGAAGTCAGTAGCAACTGACGCAGGTTTTCAGAAAACACTTCGATAGCCTCTTCGTCTGCTTTCTGCTTCAAAGCCATCCTGAATTCGCTTTCCATACTGGGTTGTAACAAACGTTTGTATGAATCCTTGATTGCTCGTTTAACTTGCAATGCCGCTTCATTATGGGCTATAATCAGTTCCTTCTCGAGCAGAGCCACGGCATTTTCTTCCTGAGGCTCGATCACCATGCGCAGAAACCCTTCCAGAAAACCTCTGAGAATGGCAAGCGTGCGGTGTGAAGGTATTTTTGCTATCGGCTCATCAAACTCAAAATAATCTTTGTACTTGGCGGCTTCTTCTTCCTTTCCGGGTACTACTTTACTTTGTATGAGAGCCTCTTGCTGATATAAGGTCCTTATTTTTGTACGAACAACCGCATTTTCATTGACTTCCTCTGCGAGGATATCACGTGCACCGGCAAGGGCTGCTTCGACAGACTTCACTTCATCGGTCATAAATTTGGCTGCTTCGGTCTCCACCGAATCGCATTGTTGTTCCATCAGGAGGGTTGCCAAGGGTTCCAATCCTTTTTCCTTGGCGATGGTGGCTCTGGTTTTACGTTTTGGCTTATAGGGGAGATAAATATCTTCCAATTGTGAAAGAGTGGTCGCGCCGTCAATCGAGGTTTGCAAGGCCTCGGTCATTTTACCGGCTTCTGTAATCGTTTTGATGATGAGGGTCTTTCGCTCACTGAATTCCTTTTGAAACTTGGCCTCATCCTGTATCTGCTGTATCTGCACCTCGTCGAGGTCCCCGGTCATATCTTTTCGGTAACGGGCAATAAAGGGGATGGTGGAACCTTCAGAAAGCAGCTGTAATACGCTGTTTACTTGCTTTATGGAAATGTTGAGGCGGCTGCTGATGGTCGATGCGAATTCGGTCATATGTGTTTTTTAGAAGTCGGCGAAGTTATAGTAATAGGGATAGAAACTGAAATCGGAAATGCATGGTGGGTTCATGATGATCTATAGTAAAATCCAGTTAGGTCATAATGAATTTGCAGACGACATCCCAAAGTAATTTTTAAAATTTGGTAAGGGGAAAATAAGCTGAAGAAAGAACTGGAGCCAAAACGGAGCGTCGCAACACCGATGAGAAAAGAAAAAGACGATGACCCCAAAATTCTAGCTCCTTTTTCTATGAATCTACGGTTTTGATGATTAAATTTGCCGCTCTTCAGGGGTTTTCAGGTATAAATCTACCCTTGCAGGCAACATTCAATGGATACAGTCATCGCCCAACGTCAGAAAATACATCCGCATAAACTCCTTCTTTGGATTGCCATCTGCAGCATCTGCATGATGTTTGCGGGTTGGACCAGTGCTTTTTTAGTGCGTAAGGCGCAGGGCAACTGGTTATTGTTTCCGATGCCGTGGTCGTTTTGGGTTTCTACGGTTGTCATACTGGCAAGCAGTGTAACCATGCATCTGACCTTGCGTTCATTCACCAAACGAAATATGAAGTCGTACAAAGCCATGCTTTCTTTAACCACTGCATTGGGTGTCGCGTTCATGTTCCTTCAGTTTTATGGCTTTTTTCAGCTTGGTCAATCGGGCATCACGCTGGCGAGTAATGGTGACGGGGTTTCCGGAAGTTTCATTTATGTGATTTCGAGTGTGCACATCCTGCATATGCTGGCTGGTGTGATTGCGCTGGTGGTCATGTATCTGGTTGTAAATTTCAGTAAGAAAACAAAAATATATAGCAGTACGGGTTTGGAAATTCTCAGCACGTATTGGCATTTTGTTGATGTTCTTTGGATATATTTGTTCCTTTTTTTCCTTTTTAATCAAAAATAAACGTTGTAATCAAGATGAGTACAGTTGCAGTAGAAAGTAATAAGAAAGTGTGGGGTGGCGGTCAGAGTCCGTTCAATCTCAGTTATGGTAAGATCATGATGTGGTATTTCTTAATGAGTGATGCCTTCACCTTTGGTGCCTTTCTTATTTCATACGGTACTACCCGATTCTTCAGTGCTATCTGGCCTGATGCGAATTCGGTCTTCAAGTCTTTCCCGTTTTGCGGTGAAATGAATTTGCCGTTGATGTTCGTGAGTCTGATGACCTTCATCCTCATCTTAAGTTCGGTGACCATGGTATTGGCTGTACATGCAGGTCATTGCAGGGATAAAAACGGCGTCATCAAATGGATGGTATGGACGATTATCGGTGGTATCGCCTTCTTAAGTTGTCAGGCTTGGGAATGGACTCATTTGTATGCAGAAGGTGCTTGGTGGGGAGCTTTCAGAAATGGTGCCGGAGCAGAATCCTTGCCACATTTCTTCAAACATGATGTCGATCCGACGTTGTTTGCCTCAGGAGGTGCAGATGCTGCTCATAAATTCTTTAATTTCTTCTTCACGATTACAGGTTTCCATGGTGCACACGTTGCTTCGGGTGTAGTGATTAATATCATTATCCTGTTAAATACCATCAACGGTACGTACGAAAAGCGCGGACATTATGAAATGGTGGAGAAAGTGGGTCTTTACTGGCACTTTGTGGATCTGGTTTGGGTATTCGTATTTACCTGTTTCTATCTTTTGTAATCGGCATAAGGAATGTCATTTCTAACAAAAGAATTTCTCAATTAAACAACACACTAACAAACAAAAAATTTAGATATCATGTCAGAATTCAGTCATTACGAAGCAGACCAATCAGCGCTTTATTCAGGTACCCATCATCAGGATGCGAGCAGTGAAGAAAGCAAAGGGAAAGTAAAAAAAATATGGATGGTCACAGGTATACTTGCCATCGTAACGATTATAGAAGTAGGTCTGGGTTTGTATGGTCACAATGTCGGGATGCCAAAGGCAATGATCAATACCTTCTTCATTTTACTGACGCTATTCAAAGCCGGTTACATCGTGAGAGTTTTCATGCACCTTGGCGATGAGTTCAAGAATATGATACTGACCATATTGATACCATTGACCTTATTCATCTGGTTCATCATTGCCTTCCTGATGGATGGTTCGTTCTGGCTTTGGATCAATCAGTATTTCGGAATCAAATAATTCATAAGATATTAGATTAAAAATCCCCGGTGTTGAACCGGGGATTTTTTGTTGTCAAAATCTACGCTGCGATTGAGGCTTTCATGTTTAAATTTCACACATAGTAAATTTCATTACGGAATACTGGTTTGCCTATCTATATTTGCAAAAATTACGTGCAATGACTCCAAGATATAATCGTGTATTGTTAAAATTATCGGGTGAAAGTTTAATGGGAGACAATGCCTTCGGATTGGATCCGAAAATACTGGAGCAATATGCGAATGATATCAAAACAGCTACTGACGCAGGTATACAAGTAGCCCTTGTCATTGGCGGCGGAAATATCTATCGGGGAATGAATGAAAAAGAAACGGGTATTGAAAGGGCCCAAGGAGATTATATGGGTATGCTGGCCACCGTCATCAACGGCATTGCCATGCAAAGCATGCTTGAAAAGGTAGGCGTACAAACCCGACTTCAGAGTGCCATTAAAATGGATCAGGTTGCCGAACCTTTTATCAGGCGAAAAGCCATCAGGCATCTTGAGAAAGGACGTGTGGTAATTTTCGGGGCAGGTACCGGAAACCCATACTTTACAACAGATACCGCCGGATCTCTACGTGCTGTAGAAATCAATGCAGATGCCATTTTGAAAGGGACCCGTGTGGACGGTATCTATGACAGCGATCCGGAAAAAAATAAGGACGCCGTTAAGTTTGATAAAATAACTTTTAGTGATGCCATTTCAAAAAATCTGAAAGTGATGGATATGACAGCGTTCACCTTATGTCAGGAAAACAAAATGCCGATTCTGGTTTTCGATATGAACACACCCGGTAATTTATTCAAGATCCTTTCGGGTGAAAATATCGGAACTTTGGTGAATAATTGAGAATTTGATAATCGCTTATCGTTTAACACATTAAGTGCTCCTAAAAGCCGATTTAATATTACTAAATTCATGAACCCTTATGAGATTTGAAGAAATTGTCAAACAAATTTCCGAAGAATTTACAAAAGCCTGGAATGATGGGGATGTTGACAGATTAATGAATTATCTGACAAACAATGTGCGGTTGACTTCACCTATGGTTTCTCGGGTGTACCCAGAACATGAAGGTAATACGATTGAAGGAAGGGACAATGTAAAGAATTATTGGCATCAACTTGCACTCCTTCATGGCCAATTTAAAGTAACTATGACAAGTATTACTAAATCGGATAATAAGGTTACGACCATGAACCATGTCGAAGGGAGCAATTTAATCATCAAAGAAACTTATACGATGAATGAATACGGAAAGATTAATGAAGTGATATACGAATACTCCGAAGCCTTTCCGAACAATCTTTAAACCTGACGTTAAATGCATATCATTAATTTACAAGTTGGACATCTTTCGATTAAACAACTTGCATTTTTAGCAAGTTGATGAGAATATCTGTATTAGACTGAAGTAGCAATCGGCGGCCATAAGGTGATTGGGTGTTATTAGCCGAAGCCAATAAATTGGCAAGACTTCTACAAATAAATCGCCTTGAAACAATTGACCTTAGTTGCATAGTACCTTTATCATATTCATTTTATTGCTGTTCAACATTTATAAAGCAGACTCAATCCGTGCTGAAACGACTAAGGACCCAATTTTCCGGCATTTTGGCATATTTTACGCCCATATGATAGTCAGAGGAGGCCCAACTCTTTTGGATACATTCCCTGACAAATGCCGATGGCTATGTTTTTCAGAACAAATGAAGCAGCACGAAATTTTGTCTATTACAATATCTCAATTGGTATTACTCAACCAAAATATAAACTGCATTTTCTTCAAGCCAACACACCATGACACTGCATTGTCAATATCGATTACTCAATATAACAAATCATGCTTTGGTTGAATAGCGAAGAGGGCAAATTGTTACCGATTCTTAATGTTTTACATTACATTTGTGGTTACGTATGCTGAATAGCTACGTATTTTTTTCTGCGGCTGTGTCGCAGGCTGATCGATTGAAATGTGCGTTTTGATTAGGCTATCAGATGGCCTGAACAAAACGCAGGATTGATAAACACAAAATGAATTAGCTATGTCATCGACCTGGTTTAAACGTATAAAGAAAAATATTCTTACATCATCAAAAGAGAAGAAAGAAGTGCCCGATGGGCTATGGTTCAAGTGCCCGGGATGCAAGAAGACGTCAACTGTGAATGAAATAAGCGAGCATCTTTGGGTATGCCCGAATTGCAATCATCACAACCGAATCGATGCTGCCGAGTATTTTGAAATCATTTATGACAAAGGCGAGGCTGAACTGTTATTTGAACAGATTGTTTCCAAGGATCAACTGGGGTTTGTTGATTTAAAACCCTACAAAGATAGAATTGTTGAAGCTCAAAAATCTACCGGATTAAAAGACGCCATGACGGTCGGAGTCGGTGAAATCAACGGAAAAAAATTAGTCACTGCCGCCATGAATTTTGCGTTTATCGGTGGAAGTATGGGTAGTGTGGTAGGTGAAAAAATATCAAGAGCGATTGACTATTCGATTGCGCATAAGATTCCGTTCATGATCATTTCAAAATCAGGTGGTGCCCGTATGATGGAAAGTGCCTTTTCACTGATGCAAATGGCAAAAACTTCAGCAAAACTAACCTTGCTTGCCAAAGCAAAACTACCCTATATTTCATTAATGACAGACCCCACCACAGGTGGAGTTACAGCTTCTTATGCGATGCTTGGTGATGTGAATATTGCTGAACCAGGTGCACTTATCGGATTTGCCGGCCCTCGTGTAATAAAAGAAACTATCAAGAAAGATTTGCCGGAAGGTTTCCAACGTTCCGAATTTGTTTTGGAACATGGATTCCTTGATTTTATTGTAGACAGAAAAGAATTGAAACAGAAGCTCTCTGACTTACTTGATTATTTCAGCAAGTAGGTTTTTAAGTTTTTCAATCATTATTTTCGGAATTTTGATTCTTGCTTTGATGAAACTAACCTCATCGTATGTCAATAATTCTTAACTGAATATTTTTATTCCCATTCCACTCGTTTTCATCAATATGATACAGAATATCAAATTGTGACTTGGAGCGTACGACTTCCAATTTTTCGGCCATGTTAAATCCGATTCCATTTAGAGTCCGGCCAGGCTTTTGACATACCACCAGACGAAGATGCTTATCTTTCACAATAGTCGACATGCTGTTGTAATCCTTAACGCCTCTTGATAAAAAGACCGGCTTCATATTTTCGGGACCATGAGGCGAAAATTGTTTCAAAATGCTGAGGAATGAATCATTGATATCCTGAAAATTTAATTCCGCATCAATTTCAATAACCGGTTGGAACATCTCTGCTGGCACCATTCTGGTAACGACTTCATCAAATTTTGATTTGAAATAGGGCAGATTTTCTTCTTTCATGGTCAAGCCAGCAGCAAAATAATGTCCTCCCCAATTATCAAGGTATTCGGAACATTGATTAAGTCCATCGAACAGATTAAACCCTTTGATAGACCGGGCTGAACCCGTCACCTTTCCTTCAGACATGGTCAGCACCACGGTAGGCCTGTAGTAATGATCAATTAGTCGCGAAGCTACAATGCCCACAACTCCTTTATGCCAATGAGGCTGATACACCACAGTAGATCTGTTCGCATGATCCGCTTGATTGGCATCCAACATTTCCAATGCTTCGGCAGTTGTTGTCCGGTCCACATCTCTCCTGTCATTATTGTCTTCATGAAGTATAGCCGCCAATTCTTTGGCTTTATCCATATCGTCTGCAATGAACATGTCTACTGCCTTACGGGCATCATCCATCCGGCCGGCCGCATTGACTCTGGGCGCAATGATGAATACCAAATCACTGATCGTAAATTCTTTCTCCAAGGCATTGATATATCTTAGGGCTTTGAGCGAAATGGATGGATTATGATTGGCTTTCTCCAGTCCTAAAACACATAAAGTCCTGTTTTCGCCGGTGATAGGTACTATGTCTGCCGCAATAGCGGTTGCTACCAGATCAAGATGCATGTTGACGTTTTCAAGATTTACCTGATAACGGCCTGCATACCCTGTGATTAATTTATACGCGACACCGCATCCGCACAACTCCTTATAAGGATAAGTACAATCTGTCTGTTTCGGATTTAATATGGCAAAGGCTTCGGGTAATTCTTCATCCGGCATATGATGATCACATACTATGGTATCAATCTGCTTTTCCTTGGCTTGTTTGATCAGTGCCGTAGATTTGATCCCACAGTCTAAGGTGACGATAAGTGAGAAATGATTTGATACGGCGTAGTCTATTCCCTTTTGAGAAACACCATATCCTTCGGTAAAGCGATGCGGAATGTAATATTCTATATCAGGATATATAGCCTTAAAAAAACTGTATGCTACGGCTACGGCTGTTGTTCCGTCGACATCATAATCACCATAAAACAAGATTCGTTCCTTGTTGGCTATGGCATCATGTATCCTCGTGACTGCTTTCTCCATGCCTTTCATTAAAAAAGGGTCATGTAAATGAACTTCTGATGTCCTGAAGAAATTCTTGGCTTCTTCATACGTTTCAATTCCCCGTTGCTCAAGTAGGGTACAAAAAGCAGGATGAATCTTCAATTCATTTTGTAAATCACCAACAATTGCCGCATCGGTTTGCTTTAAACTCCATTTTTTTTGCATTGTCATCTGTTTTAATTATCCTTTCTAAACTGTCTGCGGGGGATATGCAATATACATCAAGAGAGCAAGAGTGTATAGTATTCGTTCGGGTGATCTTGAATGACTGAGTTACTTCCACAAATCCAGCATGATACCGGCTCTGATATCAAAGGTTTGGTAATATCTGGCATTGGGATTCTGAAGGATATCATAACAAACCATCAGAAAAGAATAGCCATAACGGTTGAAGTGTTGGGTATATCCTGCTCCTATTAATACTGAAGGGACAAGGAGGCGGCTCGATCTTTCAATAATTTTTCCAGTTGTGGAACTGTAGTCGGGCGCGCCGAAAAATTTGGTATTATTCAATTCCGGTTCAACATTTAAGATCAGGAAATTGCCCAGCAAGTAACGTGCATATATACTCATAGAATACGCGGGTATCTTTATCTTATATAACTCAGGCATACCTGTATTAATGTTTGTGTACGATTCAGTCGATTGAAAATAATTAAAACCTAATGTCGCTCCGGCATGAAAATGATCGGTAAAACAATAAGCTACTGATGGAGAAATATTAAATGAAAATGCCCTGTATGCCGCACCAAATCCTAGTCCAGGGCCTAATAAAATCCTTGATTTGTCAATTTTACTGCTTTTCTTTTTCTTATAGTAGGGTGATAATGTAAGATGGGCACCGGGCTCGGCAAGGGCAGAAACTGAAATCATCATGAGTAACATCCAAAGTAATTTCTTCATTGTTATTTGTTTTTGTAAAAATAAACGAAACGGTCAACTAATAACCTAAGGAAATGCAAATATTTAAATGCTCGTCACCGAAACCGCTTCGCTTCGATCTTAACCAAATCGCAAAACCTTTTCATGATTAATAAACTGGTATAAAGATTGCAGTTGTTTTAACAAAATATTACACGGGTTTAGCAAAAGTCAGGAATATCAATGGGTACTTTTGAAGAAATAAACTTAAAATGGAAGACAGTAAAATTGAAAACGAAAAAATCGATACGGAAAAAATCCAGAAAGCAAAAATCCTGTTGGTTGAAGATGATGCCAATTTTGGAAAGGTCCTGAAGAATTATCTCGAACTGAATGATTATGTTGTGGAACTTGTTCGCGACGGCATTCTGGGTCTTGCTGCCTTCCGAAGAGAGAAATATGATTTATGCTTGCTCGATGTCATGATGCCTAATCTTGATGGTTTCTCACTGGCTGAAGAAATCCGCAATGTGGATATCGATATTCCGCTCTTCTTCCTGACCGCTAAAAACATGAAAGAAGATATCCTAAACGGTTACAGACTCGGAGCAGATGATTATATCCTGAAACCATTTGACAGCGAAATCCTTATTCATAAAATCAAAGCCATCCTTAAACGAAATTCTGAAAGAGAAGAAAAGCAAAACGAAATATTTGAATTCGATTTCGGCAAATTTCATTTCAACAGCAAACTAAGGGAACTGAGTATCGGTTCTAATAAATATAATCTCTCTCCGAAAGAAAACTTCCTGTTGAAGATGTTGTGTGAAAGCAAAAACGATCTTCTTCCACGTGATGTAGTATTGAAAAAGATTTGGGGAAGTGACACCTATTTTAATGGCCGTTCAATGGATGTATATATCGCCAAACTTAGAAAAATATTGAAAGAAGACGAGGGCGTTGAAATTTCCAATATCCATGGACATGGATTCCGATTAATAGCACCTGAAGAATAATCATTCGCAATATTCAAAGAATGACCATGAACCGCTGATCACACGAAGAAAATTCAGCAGCCGTTTATGGTCATTTTCATTTAAGGTGACCCGCTGATTCCATCTGATATCTTCTTCTTACATTTGCAACATGCCAGACATAATAGGGTTATTGCCCGATAATATTGCCAATCAGATTGCCGCCGGTGAAGTGATACAGCGACCTGCAAGTGCCGTTAAGGAAATGCTGGAGAACGCAATTGATGCAGGTGCGACACAGATTCATCTGATCATCAAAGATGCTGGAAAGGAATTGATACAGGTCAATGATAATGGCAAAGGTATGAGCCCCATAGATGCCCGTCTCTGTTTTGAGCGTCATGCCACCTCCAAGATAAAATCGATCGATGACTTATTCGCCATACGCACTATGGGATTCAGAGGTGAAGCCTTGGCCTCTATCGCAGCCGTTGCTCAGGTGGAATTAAAGACACGAACCGAAGATGATGAAATAGGGACCAGTATTTTGATTGATAACAGCATTGTTCGTTCACAAGAACCTTGTCAGTGCACCGTAGGTTCCAGCCTGGCTGTCAAGAATCTGTTCTTTAATGTGCCAGCCCGACGTAATTTCTTAAAAAGTAACACGGTAGAAATGCGTCATATCGTGGATGAATTTATCCGTGTCGCGATGGCCAATCCTGAAATCGGATTTCAATTCACAAACAACAACAGTGATATTTTCAATCTTGAAAAAGGTAAACTCAAACAACGGATCATTGCCTTACTCGGAAATAACCTGATGTCCAAATTGGTACCTGTAGAAGAACCGACCGACTTTGTCCAGATCACAGGATTTGTGGGTACGCCTGATATCTCTACCAAAACCAGGGGCAACCAATTCTTCTTTGTCAATGACCGATTTATCAAAAGTCCTTATCTCAATCATGCCGTTTCACAAGCTTATCGAGAACTGATTGGCAAAGATGAATTCCCCTTGTTCGTGCTGTTCATCGATATTGAACCGAAACGTGTCGATATCAATGTGCATCCGACCAAACAGGAAATCAAATTCGAAGACGACCGTATCATATACTCTTTTGTCAGTTCGGCGGTGAAACATGCGCTAAGCAAATACAGCATAGCACCTTCACTCGATTTCAGTCTTGATTCATCCATTGAACATCTGACGGCCGTTACCCAACCTTTCTCAAGACAAACGCAGGAACATACCAAAGGTGATTTTCTCTTTCAATCGTTCACCGAAAAAGGACAAGCTCACTTCCTCAATAAGAAGGAGGATGTGAGAAATTGGAAAGACATGTATAAGATTCAGGAGCAATTTGCAGGCTCGCCATTACCTCAAACCAATCAGGATGAAAACCGGCCATCGGCTGCCAATATATATTCTGTGGAAAGTGACACAGAGAAAGAAACTCAATTTCTGAAAGAAGAATTCAAACCGACCTACACGCAAATCAATCTGTCGTATATCATCGTGTCTACCAAGACAGGATTCCTTTTAGTGGATCAGCAGCTGGCTCATCAACGCATTCTATATGAGCGATTCGAACAGGTGGCCTCAACACCGGTCAGTATCCAAAAATGTCTTCTACCGCAGACTTTTGAATTACCTCCTTCCGATGCCGTCCTTCTTCTTGGCATTCTCCCCGATCTAATGGAGTTAGGGTATGAAGTGGAAGAATTCGGGAAAAACTCGTTTATCCTTCAGGGCATTCCGGCCGATGTGAAACAAGGAAATGAGATCTCATCCATCGAGAAGATTCTTGAAGCGTTTAAACATTCTTCCTCAGAAGTGCGACTTGATAAACGTGAGCGACTCATACGGACCCTGGCCATGCAACGGGCCATCCAACATGGAAAAAAATTATCTGAAAGTGAGATGGAGCGGCTCATGCAGGATCTGTTTGTCTGCGAGCAACCACAACTTTCACCTACCGGAAAAAAAATATTTGCCAAACTTTCTTCACACGATATCGAAGTGCTGATCAACAATGCGTAACCTTCTCTTTAGTCTGATGATACTTACAGGTCTGCTATCCTGTTCGAAAAAGAAACTCGATATCAATGCGACTGAGATCTTGATACCCATGCATGACCGTTTCAATAAGATCAAATTCCTTAATCAACAAACCGGGTTTATTATCGGTGGGCAACAGTTTTCGCACCCTGCTATGTTGAAGACAAGCGATGGAGGTGCAACATGGCATGAAGTAACTTTGCCCGGCAATAATGAACAGAAAGAAATTTATGGTTTTGATCTTTTTAAAGATGGGAAAATAATCACCGTCGGGTATGGTGGAACGATTTATGTCAGCAGCGATACCGGAAGCAGCTTTCAGTATGTGCAACACGCTTCCTGGAAAGAATTAAAAGATGTCGTTTTCAAAAGTAAGGACAGCGCCCTTATCATCGGAGGGTCAGGATTTAATCAGGGTCATATCAGCCGGTTCAAGACAGACGGAAGCGGCAGCAATCAGATTTCAGAAATGTTGGGATTCGAACTTTGCGATATCGATATGCCTGATTCGAATACGGTCTATTATGCCGGTTATGGCGCTATACTGAAATCAGTTGACGGAGGACTTACGCATGATTTTACAACAGCTAAAAATGATTTCTTCAAAGCCATGTGCTGGAAAAATTCGAATGAAGGTATAGCGGTAGGTTATGAAGGCAGTATCATCCGAACCACCAATGGCGGTGCTTCATGGCAATTTATCAGGAACGGGAATGATTTTACGAAAAAGAAAATTCACTTTCTTGATGTGGAACGTAATAACAGCAGTCGCGTCGTAGCGGTTGCCGAAGGCGGTGTGGTTTTTGTCAGTGAAGATGATGGAGCTAGCTGGAAGGAAGCCATGCGATTTACCTCTAACGACTTATACGGTATCACCTTCAGGGACGAACAAACCTGTTTCGTAGTCGGTGATAACGGATGTCTATTCAGCATACGCTTCTAGCCATTATCCTTTCCGTTTATACAATCTGTATTTCAATAAGGGCAATTTCATGTCTTCAAAATGATGCGGATCGGGATTCGGCACTTCAATTTCTGTAACGAAAAAAGGCTGTTCTTTCGTTTCCAATTCGATATCGCTTACACTGATATCATACGTCCTCACCAGATAACAATTCAATTCCCAATACTGATATGCTGAATGGGTGCAATGCATACGGGTATTAGCCGGAACAACTTTGCTGATCAGATCAACATCATGCAGCAGTTCCTTATCGCGACTATACTTGTCTTTCTGAAAATAAGTGAATACCAATGAACTGGCAAGAAGTAGCACACCCGCGCTGAGAAACCTGACATGATACATCACTTTCACTCTTGACATCAACGATTGAATAACCGGCGCCAATAACATCGCAAATCCGATTCCGAAAAATGGCAGCGAGCAAACAAAATAAAAACCGTTCTGCACCATGGTCAACATCAATGGAAGTGAACCGCTCAGTCCGATAGCAAGAAAGAAGAAGGCCTGTTTTTTCTGTGCTGAAAATCCGGTTTGGATACCCTTCCATTTTGCAATAATAAACACCAAGGCGGTCAATATAAATGCCGGGACCAGTTCAGAAAGCAAACGCCATAAAATGAAGAAGCGATTACTGACACTATGTACCGAATTGATTCGTTGAAAGGCCCTTTTGAACAGGTAGATCGATAGACTTTCTTTTGAATCGGGATAGAGATACAAGGCGATGCCAATAATAAGCAATACACCCACCAGTATGAAGGAATACAGGATGATCTTAGGAAACGATTTCTCACGAACAAACAGCCAATGAAGAAAAGGAACCGTGATCGGAAACAAACCCGGAAACCCTTTACTGAGGGCGGCCAGACAAACAAAGATGCCCGCCAAAACATAATAAAAGAGATGTTCCTTCTGCGATTGCAACGCCTTATAACTAAACAATACCGAACTCAACGTAAATAGTCCCATCGTGTTCTCATGCATATTGTTTGAGTATGACCAGAAGCAAACAGGTATGGTAATCCAAATGAGGATAGCCAGCCATGCATAGGGACGCAATTTGTCATTATCCTTGTTGATCTCACGCCATAGCATCGCAATAAGCCACATGCTCATACACATCGTGAAGAAGGTATAGAAACGTTCGACATACATACTGTCGCCCAACAATCGAAAGAAAAGCGATTGGATACCGAAGACTAATGGAGGCTGCTCATGAAAGGAAGTCAATTGGATGATGTTATACTCATCGAAATAGGGAAACCAGAAGCTACCTATACCCCGGCTCAGATTATGCGAAACCGATGTGTACAACATGGCATCCATAAACATACCATGCTTGATAAGCGTCGACACTGTGAGTATGATCACCACACTCATGACAAAAAGCCAGCAGGCGAGATTAAGTTTTGACGTTGTTTTGATAGACTCAATGTTTAGGCTTCAAAAATAGAGTTTAATCCTATACTTTTCAATCATACTGATTTTATAAAGATGGATGACATTACCTTTACACCCCATGCTCACCGATACTCATCAGCGCCTGCACAATTACCTCCGTATCTCATTGACAGATGCATGCAACTTCCGTTGTTTCTATTGCATGCCTGATGAGGAAGTGGAAGTGACTCCTCATTCTAAACTCATGAGCAAGGATGAAATACTGGCTCTGGCAAAGGTATTCGTGTCATTAGGGGTGACGAAAATCAGACTTACCGGAGGTGAACCGCTGGTTCGAAAAGATGCAGCTGAGATTATTGCCATGTTATCTGAATTGCCGGTCAAACTTACTATCACCACAAACGGTGTTTTGGCACACAAGTTCATAGACATATTCAAAGCTGCTGGTTTGCATGCTGTCAATGTGAGTCTGGATACCTTGAATCCCGCCACTTTTCTGGCCCTCACCAAACGTGATCAATTTGATCAGGTGAAGGAAAATATCGACTTATTGCTACGGCATGGTTTTTCTGTCAAGGTGAATGTGGTGACGATGAAGGGTATCAATGATCATGAGATCAATCCTTTTGTCGCATGGACAAAACATAGTCCTGTCCATATCCGGTTTATCGAGTTCATGCCCTTTACCAGCAATCGATGGATGAGTGAAAAAGTATTCACCTATCAGGAGATTCTGACTACTATCGAATCGGAAAATGACATCATCAAACTCAGGGATGATTTGAATGATACCACCAAGAAATACAAAGTGATCGACTCATTGGGAACCTTCGCTGTCATCAGTACCATGACAGCTCCGTTTTGTGCTACCTGCAACCGACTGCGACTCACTGCCGACGGCAAGATGAAGAATTGTCTGTTCTCAAAAGGTGAGACAGATTTACTGTCCTTGTTCAGAAACGGACAAGATATAGTTCCTGCCATACTTGGCAATTTGCATCAGAAAGAAAAAGCCTTAGGCGGGCAACTTATGACAGACTATACCCGCATTGAAAGCGCTGATGTGGAGAACCGGAGTATGATATCGATAGGTGGATAAAAAAAATTAGAGCGCACATTGAAAACCGATCGCATAGAAGAACTCGGTAAAGCCGAAGTGCTGATGCGCGCGGTCCTTATAGTTGGTCCCGCGTGTGAGGATATCAGGCATATTGATGAAGCCGGTCTTGTTATCCAGACGGATATAAATATTACGGAATAGTTCAGCCTTCATCCCAATTTTGAAACCTACACCGTATCCGGCCAGATGAAACTCATCATGTTCGGCATAATGCATCAGCTTTACATCCGATTTCGGAATCAGCACACCAGCATGGATACTGGCATCGGTTTTCATTGTCACGTATCTAAACCGACCTTTGAACCATTCCTTCTCTTTGCTTACCTGTGCATGTACATAGTTGAGTCCGTTGGTATGTTCAAACTGAAGAAAATCTTCTGTGAGTATGCGGCTTTCATTATGGAAATCGCCGGAGAATTCGGTGCCGTTATGGATAGAGCCGTCGACGGCAATTTTAGTGCCATGTTGTACAACATATTTCATATGGTCTTGACCGATACTGATACTGATATGATTAGGTAAAGTAGCACCTATACTGAAATCGTACTGCGGAATGGAAAGTGTGCCGGGATTGAAATACGTATCAAACGTGAAGGGAGATTGACGGTCTCTTGCCTGAGCATGTCGAATGGTAAAATGATAATCGCTTCCTGTAAAATGAATGGCTGAGTTGGTAAAATAAGCTCGATTGTATCCCCAAGATGTGAATAGCGTGATTTTCTTTTTTTTGCTGACCTTGGTTTCTTGAGCCTTCGAGATACAAGGAAGCAAGAGGATGAGAGCGAGGATAAGATGTTTCATGTTTAAATAAAGCCGGCAAATATACAGGTTAAGATGATTGCTTTCAATTCGAAAATCACGGCTGACAAAGGCGAAATGACAGGTCAAGTAGATCTGATTGGGAGGGCAAGATTTCGATTGCGTGGCGGCTGCCCCACCAAACTTATTGAGCATTCCAGAGGACTTAATTACTGCAAGTCTTATAACCACAGCCGAAATATAGGTCCTGACTTCCACTACCGTCTATCTGCAATCAAACTTGACTTACTTTTGTATCAACTCTTTATATAACTATTGATCATGATTTTCTTACGCAACAGCCTGCTTATACTGTTCCTTTCAGCCATCACTTTTTGTTCGTTCGCAGCCGTAACCCGATCAATCAGATCGTTCGGAGCGAAAGGAGATGGCATCACCAACGATCAGGACGCCTTTCAGAAAGCGGCGGAGTTTTTTAATAAGAATGGGGGTAATGGAAAATTAATCATTCCCACAGGAACCTATCTGGTGGGGCGACAAACACCAAGCAAAACACCTGATCGGTATTTACTCGAAGAAGATATATTTTATCTGAAGAATGCAACTCATTTTTCAATCGAAGGCTCAGGTAAGGTCAAAATAAAATATGCCGATAAGTTGCGTTTTGGCTCCTTTAATCCTGCAGACGGAACAAAATTCACACCCAAGTCTATGCCTTTCTTCGACGCATCGAAACTGGCCCAACTTGGATGCTTGTTCAGGTTTGAAGATTGCAGTTTTATCTCGGTGATTAATGTTGAGGCAGATGGCAACAACACGAATATGATTATTGGTGGTCCCTACGGTGATATGGGCATACAACTATGGCATTACGGGTTGCACCTGACCAATTGCCATGATATAAACATCACACAGACGAATATGCATCATTTTTGTCTCGACGGATTGATGATAAAAAACAGCGATAAGGAAAACGCCCATATCATCCTTTCAAATTCCTCTTTCAACTACAATGGCCGACAAGGCTTTTCACTGGTTGGCGGCAAAGGTATCATGGTTAGAAAATGTTCCTTTAATCATACAGGTCAGGCCGGTGTTGACAGTCCGCCACATGCAGGTGTCGACATCGAAGCCGAAGGTGGTAACACGATCTCCGATGGCTTGTTTGAGAACTGCACCTTCATCAACAACAAAGGGTGCGGACTGCTCGCAGATAACGGTGAAAGCGCGGGCATGACCTTCAAAAACTGCACCTTTTGGGGTATCGATAATTGGAGTATCTGGGTGGTGCAAAAAGCCTACTCGTTTTACAACTGTGCCATCTTTGGCTCGCTGGTGCATGGCTGTTATACATCGAACTATGCCGAAGCCACCAAGTTCTTTTCATGCGTCTTCAAAGACTCGGCGTATAACGGCAGAGAACCTTACGGGAAGTTTCTGCTTGAATGCGACACAAGAAAAAAAATGGTCTTCGATCAGTGTTCCTTTATTGCCAGGCACAAACAAATCATGTGGTACAATGGTGTTGGCTCTAAGGCAAAAGAAGATCAGGTGGAATTTAAACATTGTACCATGGAGGCGAATGGGAAAAAAGAGGCGCTGAATAATTAATCCTTCAATGACCGAATGGATGCGGTTTAATGTTTATTTTCGTGACCTATGTGTGGAATAACCGGCTTTGTTGACTTTCAAAATAAAAGCACCCTATCTGTTCTCCAGCAGATGAACGACACCCTTCATCATCGTGGACCCGACGGCGAAGGTCTTGAACTCTTTCAACATCCTCTGGCCGTAGTTGGGTTGGCTCATCGCCGGCTTAGTATTATTGATCTTTCGGAAGGTGGCAAACAACCCAAGCAATACAAACATTTCACCATCACCTTCAACGGAGAAATATACAATTATAAGGAGATAAAAAAAGAACTGACAACCTTAGGTCATCAATTCGATAGCCATTCTGATACCGAAGTAATCCTTCACAGTTATGAAGAATGGGGAGCAAAGTCGGTCGACAAATTCATAGGTATGTTCGCCTTCGCCATCTATGATGCATCGCGTAATGAACTTTTTTGTTGCCGTGACCGTGCCGGTGTGAAGCCGTTTTTCTATAGCCTTCAAAACGATGTCTTCCTATTCGCTTCCGAATTAAAAGCATTACTTCAGCATCCGGCCTTTGATAAAAAAATCAATACCGATGCCATATCAAGCTTCTTGCAATTCGGTTATGTGCCACATCCTCATTGTATCTATCAGCAAACATCGAAGCTAAGCCCGGGGCATCACCTTACCTTGAATCTTACCAACAAAGAGATGGTCATCAAGCAATATTGGAATGTCTATGACTATTACAATAAACCCAAACTCAGCATTGACTTCAACGAAGCAATTACCCAAACAGAAGCATTGCTGATCAGCGCATGTCAATATCGCATGGTGAGTGATGTACCAGTAGGAATATTTTTGAGCGGCGGCTATGACAGCTCTACCGTGACAGCTCTTTTGCAAAGTCATTCATCCACCAAACTCAAGACCTTTACCATAGGCTTCAGCGATGATGGTATCAATGAAGCTCATCACGCCAAAGCTGTCGCCCAACATCTTGGAACCGATCATTATGAATATGACTGTACCGAAAAAGAGGCACTCGACATCGTACCCACGTTGCCCTATTATTACGACGAACCCTTTGCCGACAGTAGTGCCATACCTACTACATTGGTCAGCAAGATGGCGAGACAGCAGGTCACCGTAGCCATCAGTGCCGATGCCGGTGATGAAGTATTTGCCGGCTATAACCGATACGAATACCTGCAGAAATTTGGCGGAAAGATAAAGGCCATGCCGGGGTTTGCACGTAAAGCCATGGCAGGTTTGATGAGCTCGATTGATGCCGATTCTATTCCGATACTAAGAAACAAATATCTCTTTCACAGTCGATATGAAAAAGTAAAACAATTGCTGCTCGAATCCGATGACCGCAAGATGAATCTGGCAATGAGTAGGCAGTTCACTGAAAAAGATGTGACAAGGCTGCTGAAAAAAACCTTCACAACTTTATCATCGGCCTTTGACAGCAAAGAACTCAGACCTGAAAATTATGATGTGATTTCATCGATCATGGCTATCGATTATCAGACCTATCTGGCGGATGATATCATGCAAAAAGTTGACCGCGCCACCATGACTCATAGCCTGGAAGGAAGGGAACCGTTTCTGGATCATCGTGTCATCGAATGGGCCGCTCAGCTTCCAACATCGTTTAAATATCATGAAGGCACCACCAAGTATATCCTGAAAGAAATTGCGCATCGATATATTCCGAAAAGTATCATGGAAAGACCCAAGATGGGGTTTGAAATTCCGATCAATGCCTGGCTTGAAAAGGATCTGAGACCTTTGGTGGACGAATATTTGTCATATGATTTTATGGAAAAGCAACAGATTTTCAATACGCAGCATGTACTTGACCTGAAGGCAGATTTCTATAACGGCAAAAAAGAAAAGGCTGAAAAAATTTGGTACCTGCTGATGTTTCAGCTTTGGCACGAACAATGGATGAAATAAGTCAGTTATGCCCTAAGATTTCTTCTGCACCCGATAATAAATCAATACCAATGATGTAAAATAGAACGGCATCATTGGAATCTTATAACGCATCAGCGTTCCGAAATTACCGCTGGTGATACCTACGGCCAAGGCAAAGACCATTGAAAAAATCACACAGAAAAGAATAACCGGATTTGTAAAAATACTGTTCAGTGTGCGGATGAAACCGGTCTTGAAAATCACATACAATGTCACAAGCAACGTAAGCAAACTTTCCATCGATGCAATGAGTGTGATAGGCTTATTGGCTTCCCAAACATAAGGCCTGAACAAAGTAACATTCATACCGGCCGGCGCCAGCTTTAAGACGCCGTTGATAGTAGGTTCAAACTCACCCAGACTATAACGGCTTTCCGCAAAGCCTTCCAATGTTAGATAGATATAGGTAGTCCGCGCACTTTCCAGAATCGTATCCATAGAAAAACTTTCAAAGTTGTCCGACAGATTGATAAAGGCCCAATAGACGGCATAACCGAGAGTCACCATTACGACCGGTATTGATACGCGTCTGATAAATTTATTTTTTATGTTCCCGACCATACTGATCAGCAACAGCAATAAGATAGGAGGTGTAAAGGCGAGAAGTATATAAAGCTTCACCCTCATCAGCAGCCAGCCCATGATGATGAGCATAAGCGTATTGACTAGTATGTTCTTCCGTTCAAAGAACAAGTTGAAATAGGCATAAAAAAAATAACCCATCGCACCGATACATACTATTTCTTTGGAGATGACTGAACTCCAAAAAAAGACTGATGGAATGAAAAGACACGTGATGGCCAGAGGCTTACTCAAATGAGGATAAAAACTATAAAACACCTTATAAATCCGCCAGCAGCCACCATAGGCAAACAAGCCCATGAGCATACTCACCACCACATAACTGTTGAAACAGAAAAAGCTGATCACGGTGGCAGATTTGATGACAATGGATTCCTGATTGGTAAAAATGAAACTGCTCAGATTCAGGTTGATATTTTCAGGAAGATAGGTATCGTACGAAGTGAAGATGAGTTTTAGCGAACTCAAGGGGTCGATCTTGAACAAAGTATATAACTGATTGCTCGACCAATAATATGTAAACGAATCGACCCCGCCTTTATAGATAAGGATATGATGAATCAGAAAGGCTATGATACCCAACAGCCTGACTCCATATCCTGGAAGGAAATATTTTCTGATTTCAGCAGGCTGCCGTTCACGCCAGTATTTCAGGAATCTGACAATAAGAAATAAGAAGAGTGGAATTAAAAGGAGGTCCTCAATGAAAAATAATTCCTTGTATGCATGTACATTTGTGAGTCTGTCAAAGTCGTGTATTTGTTCGGGGGAAAAATTCATTGCAGGTATCAAAAATAGTACTTTTAAACATATTCCTTTCTCTTTTTACATACCGGTTCAGACACTTATCTCAATACGATTACATGAAGAATGGCCTCTTTACTATCTCGCTGGATTTCGAACTTTTCTGGGGTGTGCGGGATAAACGATCCATTGAAGAGTACGGCGAACAAATAAAAAAAGTACATGCTGTCGTTCCAAAGTTATTGGACTTATTTTCCCGATATGATATTCATTGTACCTGGGCTACTGTCGGATTCTTGTTCAATCAGGATAAAAACGAATTACTGAAACATATCCCTGGCACATTACCTCAATACGACAACCAGTCTTTAGACCCATATCACTATATCCGATCTGAAGAACTGGATCCAATCTATCATTTTGCATCAGATCTTATCAGTCAGATTCATGACACCCATGGGCAGGAAATAGCCACACATACATATAGCCATTTCTACACCTTGGAACATGGTGCAACACTAGACGCTTTTGAAGCCGACATTGCGATGGCAATGGCAATGGCACAAGAAAAAAACCAACAGATCCAAAGCATCGTATTTCCACGCAACCAATACAGCAAAGCATTCACTGATATCTGTCTCCGGCACGGGATCAAGAATTTCAGGGGCAATGAAAACAACTGGATGTACCATTCGGGTAATAGTGAAAAACAAACCTATGTAAAACGATTCTTCCGTTTGCTGGATGCCTATGTCAATATCTCAGGACATCATCTGCATGAACCGGTCAATGAAAATGGCATGACGAATATTCCGGCCAGCCGTTTTTTACGAGCCTGCTCTAAATATTTATCTATCCTTCAACCCTTACATATCAACCGTATCAAAAACTCCATGACCCGGGCTGCTGAGCAACATAAAGTTTTTCATCTTTGGTGGCATCCGCATAACTTTGGCAGCCATATGAATGAAAACCTCTACATGCTGGAAAACATCCTGATTCATTATACCCATCTGAAGGAAATGAGTCACATGATTAGCCTCAACATGAAGGAAATCGCATCCTCCCATAATCAATAAACTATGATCCTGATCGGCGTCGATTGTCCTGAAACCAACATCCTGTATAATTACCTGTCGGCGCATGTATCCATCGATTCAGTGGTGATCGAGGATAAGATTTCTAAAAAGAAATTGATCAGGAATCGTCTACGAAAAATCGGTCAATTGAAAGTCATCGGTCAATTGCTGTTTCAGGTCTTCATACAAAAACTTTTATTGCGGTCATCAAAAAACAGGATCGCTGAAATCTTGTCTATGAATCACCTGTCACAAGCTACCATACCGGATGCAAAGATTCTTCGTGTTTCCTCTGTCAACGATAAAGATTGCATTGATCTGCTCAACAAACTTAATCCTTCCATCATCGTTGTCAACGGCACCCGTATCATCTCAAAAAAAGTATTGGATAGCGTCCATGCCAAATTCGTGAATATGCATATGGGCATCACGCCTAAATACAGAGGCGTACATGGTGCGTATTGGGCGATGGCAAATAAAGATCCTCAACTTTGTGGTGTTACTATTCATCTGATTGATGAAGGAATCGATACCGGTTCGGTTTTGAAACAAGCGTTGATTTCCACCGGCCCCCACGACAACTTCGCTACTTATCCCTATCTTCAATTAGCCAAAGGGCTACCATTATTTTTAGAATCCTTGCAGGAAATAGAACAACACAACAGCAAAACCATCCCGCCACTGACGAATGAATCGAGTTTATGGTATCATCCTACAATTTTTGAATACTTTTACAACCGATTCTTCAATAAGGTCAGCTAATGCCACGTGTCATCCGGATATTCAATAGGTTAATCTTAGGCGGTCCCGCCTTCAATGTCACCTACCTGACTAAATTTCTCGAGCCTGATTTCGAAACAAAACTGCTCATCGGCACCAAAGATGCACACGAACAGGACGCTGATTTCCTCACGAAACAGTATGGCATCACGCCGGTAGAAATTCCGGATATGAAACGGGCCATCAACTGGGCCGATGACCGTGCTGCATATCAACAAATCAAGCAAATCATACAGGAATACAAGCCTCATATCGTGCACACGCATGCCGCTAAACCCGGTGCCATAGGCCGTCTGGCAGCCTCTGCCTGCAAGGTGCCCGTCATCCTGCATACTTTTCATGGCCATGTCTTTCATTCCTATTTCGGAAAGATGAAAACCAATTTCTTCATTCAGGCCGAACGTTATCTGGCCCGAAAGACGGATCGTATCATCGCTATCAGCGAACAACAGAAAGAAGAACTTACAACCCAATTCAATATCTGCTCTCCCGATAAAATGGTGGTGGTGCCGCTCGGGCTGGATCTTGAGAAATTTTATACCGATCAGGAAAGTAAACGAACGAAATTCAGGCATCAATTCGATATCAAGGATGATGAAATCGCCATCGGTATCATCGGACGTATCGTACCCATCAAGAACCATGCGTTGTTTATCGATGCTGTTAAATCATTATTGGAACAAACACAGCAAAAAATCCGTATCATCATCGTGGGTGATGGCGATCAACGCGATGCCTTGTTTAATCAACTAAACGCATATCATATCCCATACAATTATTTCCCGCAAAACAAGCATCCTCAAACCGTAACCTTCACTTCCTGGCTCACCGATATGGATGACGTGTTTGCAGGTATCGATATCGTAGCCTTGACGTCACTCAATGAAGGAACACCGGTATCACTGATTGAAGCACAAGCTGCGAACAAACCTATCGTAACCACTGATGTTGGCGGTGTACGCGATGTGGTTCTCGAGAATGAAACCGCCTTTATTACTCCTTCCGGCGATGCAGCCTCCTTTGCCGATGCCTTGCTCAGGCTCACTGAAGACGCCACACTCAGACAGACCATGGGCGAGCAGGGTTGCAACCTTGTCAAGGATAAGTTTGACAAGTCGAGATTGGTGAATGATGTCCGCAATCTGTACTACCAATTGCTGCAGGAAAAAAATGTGTCATTCTAAAACGATTCATGACTATTTTTGTCGCCTCGTATGAATATTCTTCTCACCGGTGGTGCCGGTTTTATTGGTTCTAATCTGGCGAAGGCATTGCTTACGAACGACAAGGTTTCAAAAGTCCGTGTACTTGACAATTTTGCTACAGGCTTTCGTGAAAACATTCAAGACCTGCTATCACATCCGAAGTTTGAATTGATAGAAGGCGATATCACCGATTTCGCCACCTGCGAAAAAGCCATGAAGGACATACAGCTTGTCAGTCATCAGGCGGCTTTGGGTTCGGTACCGCGTAGTATCGTTGACCCGCTGAATACCAACAATACCAATATCACTGGCACACTCAATATTTTTACAGCGGCTAAAAACGCTGAAGTAAAACGAATAGTGTATGCAGCTTCTTCATCAACTTACGGTGACAGCGAATCATTGCCTAAAGTCGAGGACATCATCGGGCGACCTCTTTCACCGTATGCCGTAACCAAATATGTGATGGAATTGTATGCCGATGTGTTTGCCCGGACGTATCAGATGGAATTTATCGGTCTGCGTTATTTCAATGTCTTTGGTCCGCATCAAAGCCCGAAAGGTGCTTATGCGGCTGTCATTCCTTTATTCATGGAGGCGATTCTGAAAAATGAAGCACCGGTCATCAATGGTGATGGCAGTTACAGCCGCGACTTTACCTTTATCGACAATGTATTGCAAGCCAATATCAATGCCTTGTTTACCGAACAGCCCGAAGCGGTGAATCAAGTATACAATATCGCTTTCGGAGAAAGCACAACCTTGATTCAACTTTATAACTATATCAAAGAAATTGCTGGCTCCTCGCTTGAACCCATCTTCGGCGATTTCCGTAAAGGAGATATTCCACACAGCCTCGCCAATATCGACAAAGCCAAACGACTCTTGAATTATCAGCCAAGCATTTCGGTCAGAGCCGGATTGAAGATTGCGTTTGATTGGTATCAAAAGAATGGGTAGGCAACCGCAACAACCATCATCTGTCGGAACGTAACGATTGAATCAGCTAAAAAAATTGCAGGCAAAAATTCAGTAAGCTTTCTAGAGCTTAGATACACCAATATCTCAGGTTCTTGATTTTACCTCTAAGCACACCTTTGATATCGATGATGACCCCATGGTCGGTACAGATCGATTGAAAATAAGCTTCATCGAGTGTTTCATATTCACGGTGATTGACAGCCAGTATCACGGCATCATAAGCCTGTCCGATAGCAGGTGTCAGGGTTAGTCCATATTCATGAGCAAATTCTTCCGGATTGGCATTCGGATCCACGATTTCGACTTCGGCATTGAATCCTTTCAATTCCTTCACCAGATCCACTACCTTGGAATTGCGGATATCGGATACATTCTCCTTGAAGGTGGCACCAAGTACCAATATTTTCGATTTCGAAATTTCCTTCCCCGATTTGATGATATGTTGTGCCGTGCGGGTGGCAACCCAGTTTGGCATATCGTCGTTGATACTGCGGCCAGAAAGGATGACACGGGATTTAAAACCCAGCTGATTGGCTTTATAAATAAGATAATAAGGGTCAACACCGATACAATGACCTCCAACAAGTCCTGGCGAATACTTATGAAAATTCCATTTAGTACCTGCCGCTTCAATCACATCATACGTATTGATTCCCATTTTATCAAAGATGATGGACAACTCATTCATGAGTGCAATATTCAGATCACGTTGGGTATTTTCGATGATCTTGCCTGCTTCTGCTACTTTTACGGAAGGCGCGCGATGCACACCAGCGGTAATGATCATTTCATAGACTTTCGCAATCTCATCCAGCGATGCAGCATCATTACCCGATACGATCTTCACAGTATTGGTGAGGGTATGCACCTTATCACCCGGATTGATACGCTCTGGCGAATAACCGTATTTATAATCGATACCGCTTTTCAAACCCGACTGCTTGTCGATGATAGGAAGGCAATCTTCTTCGGTACATCCAGGATACACGGTTGATTCATACACCACATAATCACCTTGCTTTATAACCTTCGATACGGTTTCACTGGCTCTGATAACGGGACTCAGATCGGGTACATTATGTGAATCGACTGGTGTAGGCACGGCCACCACATAAAAAGAGGCTTCTCTCAACTTCTCAAGGTCACTAGTAAATTCGATAGAACAGTTGTCAAACGCTTCTTTTTTTAGTTCATTGCTAGGATCGATACTGTTACGCATCAACTCAACCCTTTTTTCATTGATATCAAATCCAATGACATTGATGGTTTTAGCAAATTCCAATGCCAATGGCAATCCTACATAACCCAAGCCGATGACGGCTAATTTCGCCTCTTTGTTTACTAGTTCCTGATACATATTCCGAATAAAAATGGCTGCAAATGTAACGCAAATAAGGCAAAAAGAGGATGGACAGGGCCTTTGTTCGATATATTCATACACTAAGGGATGAACTTGACGAGGCGCTTAAGTCTGAAGTTAAGATAGTTTTCTCTTATTTCTTGAAATGTTCCAAAACCAAAGTAGCCTTCGCATTCCCGACGACCTTGGCAATATCTTCGATTGATGCCTGTCTGATCTTATTCACAGAACGGAAGGTCTGCAATAAAAGCTGTGCTGTCTTTTCACCGACGCCTTCGATATTTTCCAGTTCATTTTTAATGGTACCACTGCTTCGTGTCTTACGGTGAAAGGTGATACCAAAACGATGCACTTCATCGCGTATGCGCTTGACCAGATTGAGAGACGGACTATTGAAGGGCAACTTCAGCGAATCCTTATCACCGGGATAAAAGATCTCCTCGATATTTTTAGCCAGCCCCACTACGGTGGTTTTACCAGCCAAATCGAGGTCACGAATGCTTTCCATGGCTGAACTTAATTGCCCCTTTCCTCCATCGATGATGATGAGCTGAGGAATAGACTTACCTTCTTCAAGTACACGTTTGTAACGGCGATAGACTGTTTCTTTCATACTGGCAAAATCGTTGATACCTTCGACAGTCTTGATATGAAAATGACGATATTCTTTTTTATACGGCAGCGCTTCTTTGAAACACACCATGGCTGACACCGGATACGCTCCTTGAAAATTGGAGTTATCAAAACACTCGATATGTAAAGGCAATTCCTTTAGATGCATATCATGTTGCAGTTGCTTCAGAAGATGCAGGCGGTCCTGATCTGAAGGTTCTTCCAGCAGCAAGGCATTCTTGCGCCGTTGTTCCTGTATGAAGTAGTTGGCATTCTGCAGAGATAATTCAAGCAGTTTTTTCTTATCGCCCATTTTGGGAACGGTAATGATAATCTCATTGGAAAACTCAATCGGAAATTGTGTCACGATTTCTTTCGAGGTGCTTCGGAAACGCTCACGTAATTGCAAGAGCGCATGGGTGATGATTTCCTCATCGCTTTCATCGAGTTTCTTTTCGATACGCACTGAATGAGTCTGTGTGATACTGCCTTGCACGATAATCATATAATTGACATAGGCATAATCTTCATTCGACACGATACTGCACACATCCACATTGTCAATTTTCGTATTCACGATAATGGAGCTACTTGTATAATTACTGATGTATTCGATCTTCTTCTTCGCAATCTCGGCCTTCTCAAATTCAAGGTTGGCAGCTAGTTCATTCATCTCCTTCTTATAGTATTTCGTAATCTCACCCATCTTGCCTTTCAGCACTTCCTTCACCTGATTCACATGCCACATGTATTCATCCCGTGTCTGAAATCCCACACAAGGCGCTTTACAATTTCCGATATGATATTCGAGACATTCTTTATACTTGCCTTTCGCGATTGACTTTTCTGTCAGTGGCAATTTGCATGACCGTATGGGAATCGTCTGTCTCATCAGTTCAAGAATGGAACGCACATGGTCGACATTCGTATACGGCCCCAGGTATTCCGATCCGTCTTTGATGACGCGACGGGTTAAGAAGATACGGGGATATTCCTCATTCTTGATGACGATATACGGATAGCTCCTGTCGTCCTTCAGAGCCAGATTATACTTGGGTTGATATTGTTTGATCAGCGAATTTTCCAACAGCAAGGCATCCTGTTCAGAATCGACAATGGTGAATTCCATACGCACAATTTCCGAAACCAATACGCGGGTCTTGAAGTAATCGATATGCTTGTTGAAATAAGAGCTGACCCGTTTACGAAGATGTTTGGCCTTACCTACATAAATGATCACATCATCGGCATTGTAATATTTGTAAATACCAGGCTTGACTGGAATAGAAGGCAGTATGTGAGAGAATTCTTCTTTGGTCACGGATGCGAAAATAAGAAGTTTATACCTATTGTAATTTGTAAATAAAAATCAGCGGACAGATACTCTTAGTTCAGGAACGTGAGTGTCTGCACCTTACGTTTTGTATCCATGAAAGGATATTTTTTTGTCTCTTGCACTTGCAACGTTTTTTTATTGACAAATAACAGTTTGTATTCTGTTGTGGCGAAGAATCCCGCGTCTCTGGTTTCGGCATATAAGGTCATGATCTTATTGTCTGATGTCTTGGCCGTGATACTCATTTTGGCCGTGATATCTTTCGGATCGATGGCGGTCAGGAGCAAAGTCATCTTATTATAAATCGTGTCGATAAACACATTGATATTATAATGCTTATCTAGTTTTCTCTGATGCAAGTTAGCTTTCAGAAACGGTGCTTTTAATGCGTCCCAATCCACATCTTTTGCTTTGAGAAAACCGGAATCCTTCTTACCGTTTTCGATGGTCATCAGTTTGAATGTGTAAGGCGCCGTTTGATAAGGCTCAACATTTTCTTTGAAAATCATAGCTACATCCGGGTAGTTCATCAATGAATCGCCATCATACACTTTCTTAGTACCGCAAGCGGAAACGAACAAAGTAAGGAGAAGAAACAAAGTGATACTATTCAATTTATACATAGAGAGAGAATATGATTAGATTTTTACTTTATACTTTAATTGCTGAAGCAGTTGCACAACTTTGGCTTTATAATCACCCTGAATGATGATCTGTGCATCTTTGGCCGAGCCTCCTGTACCACATTTTGTTTTAAGGTTTTTTCCGAGTATTTCAAGGTCTTCCTGCTTACCGATAAAACCTGTGATGAGGGTCACTACTTTGCCAGCACGATGTTTGCTATCGAGTGTCACTTTCAATTGTTGTTGTTCGGGAAGCAGGGTTTCCTGCTCTTCGAATTCTTCCTCTTTAAAGGCATCCGGGTTGGTTGAGAAGACCAATCCACCAGTAAATATTTTTTTCTTATTCATCGCGTACTTATAAAGATTCAATATGTTGTGAAACGATCAACTTCAATGCCTTTGGCAACACTTCGATATCACATTGTCCGTTACAATCGTGTGCATCGCCGTCGGTTTGAAAATATTGAAGCTGACTTCCAGTAATGTGTATTTTTTTTGCTCGAATATAAATGCAATTTTTATTGGTGGTCAGTTTTTTTCTCCAGCCATCCAACACAAATCTGAATCCGTTCCAAATGTTTATTTTTTTTACCAATATCAGATCCAGCATACCATCCTGAAGGGTTGCCTCCGGAGCAATTTCAAAACCATAACCGAATTCTTTTCCATTGGCGATATTCAGAAAGAAGGCCTTTTCAGTAAGTGTCTCCTTATCTGTCTGAATGCAATAGGTATCTGCCTGATAGGAGAAGTAATGACGTATGACGTGTTGGATATACATTTTCAATCCGCGGCTCTTGGTTTGCTTGATGGCATTGCAAACACAGGCATCAAACCCTACACCGGCATTACTGATAAAAAAGACATCATTGGCTTTACCTAAATCAATACTGACGCTTTTGCCATCGGCGATTAATTGCACGGCATCGGGGATGTTCAACGGTATTGAACAATGACGGGCTAATCCGTTACCTGAACCTGTAGGCACTATGCCTAGTGTAGCTGAAGTGGATGCAATCACCTGCACTACTTCATTGACGGTGCCATCACCACCGACTGCCACGATCGTTTTGTATCCTGATGACAAGGCCTCTTTCGCCAGTTTTGTCGCATGACCACCGTATTCGGTGATATGGATCTCATTTTTCTGATGCTTCATCGAACGCAGTACCGAATCTTTCAACAAACTGATCTTATGTTCACCGATGCGTGCATTGACAATAAAAAAGACAGCTTCTTTCATGTTACATCAAAGCTTTTAAACTTAGGTCCATACTCACTGCGTGATGAATGATGGCCCCAGCCGAAATAAAATCGACGCCGGTTCGGGCGAAGTCGGCTATAGTTTCAAGGGTGATACCTCCACTGGCTTCGGTCTCAAATTTATGATCAATGATTTGCAGCGCTTCGGTCAGTGTCTCTGGACTGAAATTATCTAACATGATACGATGGATACCGCCATGCGCGACGATGGCTCTGACATCATCGAGAGTGCGTGCTTCTACTTCAATTTTCAACGAAAGATTCTTGGCCGTCAGATATTCATTCGCTTTATCAATTGCCTTTTCAATATCACCGCAATAATCGATATGATTATCTTTGAGCATGATCATATCATACAAACCAAACCGATGATTATGTCCGCCGCCAATGACAACGGCCCGTTTCTCAAACCATCTGAAATTGGGTGTTGTCTTTCTGGTATCCAATATTTTTGCAGGAAAACTATTTATCTGTTCAACATATCGGTTGGTCAGACTCGCAATACCGCTCATTCGTTGCATGATATTGAGCACAAGCCTTTCGGCTTTTAAGATAGTATGAACAGTTGCATTCACCTCAAAGGCGATTTCGCCTGCGTGTACTTTTTCACCATCCTTCTTGAAAATAGTTATCGTACTCTCCGGTTCGATATAACTGAATATCTGTTGTGCGATCTCAACGCCTGCCAGGATACCATTTTCCTTTATCTTAAGAATGGCTTTCCCTTTTTTGTTGGCGGCTATACAAGCAAGCGTCGAATGATCTCCTTCCTGTATATCTTCTTCCAGTGCTGTACGAATAAATTCATAAAAATTCATGTCTCAAAAGTAAGGAATACATGCTGAAGCCGGAAAGAAATAATAACTACTTCTCAAACCTCAACTCGCGGAGTACAAACTGGCCATTTTTCTGAATAAAAAACATATAGACTTTATAAATACCCTTGCTGCTGGTCATGTTACTGATCGTAAATGTAGTATTGTTTGAGCTTGATGTACCGCGTTGCACATTTACAAAATTAGTAGGCTCTACCTTCGTAAAGAATCTCTGAATGACCTCTTCGGCCCGTAGCTTGTTATATGTGTAGGTTTTGTCTGAAAAACCAAGGTCGATCTGTTTATCAAAATATGAACCGAGCAACTTCGCATCGCCCAATTTAATAGCATTCCCTATGTCCGGCAGATTTGATTGTGCGAACACAGAAAGCTCAGCGAATACAAAAAAAAATAAACATAATAAATGTTTGCTCCACTGCTGGCTTGAAGATATTTTACCTCTAAAAATCAAGTTTGCTATTTACCACAAGTTTACTACAAAGATTACAGTATTTTTGCAATTATGTCAAAAAAGAGCTTACTCATCATCATGGATGGATGGGGACACGGGCAAATCAAAACTTCTGATGCTATACAACATGCGCATGTACCCTTTGTCAAATCCCTTTATCAGCAATATCCCAATTCGGAACTAATCACCTGCGGCGAACTCGTTGGACTTCCTGAAGGTCAAATGGGAAACAGTGAAGTGGGGCATCTGAATATCGGTGCAGGCCGAATCGTCTATCAGGAATTACAGCGAATCAATGTCGCTATCCGGGATGGAGAGTTAAAGTTGAATTCCGCTTTTACTGAGACCCTGAACTACGCTAAAACAAATGATAAGACATTGCATCTTATAGGGCTGTTAAGCGATGGTGGAGTTCATTCCCATATAGAGCACCTCAAGTCGATTTGTACCATTTGCCATGAAGAAGAAATAAAAAAGGTCATGATTCATGTATTTACTGATGGACGTGATACAGACCCTAAAAGCGGTCATGGTTTTATACAGGACCTTCAGGAGCATTTGAACAAAACGACAGGCGCCATTGCCAGCGTCACAGGCCGGTATTATGCCATGGACCGCGACAAACGATGGGAACGTGTCAAGATTGCGTATGATGCTATGGTCAATGGTGTTGGCACAAAAACCACTGATCTGCTGCAAAGCATAGAAGAAGCTTATGCATCTGGCATGACTGATGAATTTTTAAAGCCGTTGATTTGCGCGGGTACAGATGGTAATGCATTATCTAAAATAAGCGAAGGTGATGCGGTACTATGCTTCAATTTCCGCACAGATCGATGCCGTGAAATTACTGAAGTCTTGACACAACACGCTTATCCCGAACATGGAATGAAACCATTATCACTGTTTTATACTACCATGACGGAATACGATAAGTCCTTCCGCAATGTGCGTACTATTTTTACCAATGATGATCTGAAAAACACCTTAGGTGAGGTGCTTGAAAAAAATAACAAGACACAGATACGTATCGCCGAAACAGAAAAATATCCCCATGTAACTTTCTTTTTTAGTGGTGGCAGGGAAAAGGAATTTTCTGGCGAAAGGCGCATCATGTGTCCTTCGCCAAAAGAGGTGGCCACCTACGACCTCAAGCCAGAAATGAGTGCCTTTGAATTGACCGAAGCGCTCCTCCCAGAAATAGAAAGCAGAAGCGCTGATTTCATCTGTCTCAATTTTGCCAATGCAGATATGGTGGGACATACAGGAGTCTGGAATGCCGTTATGAAAGCCGTTGAAACAGTGGACACCTGCGTTGAGCGCATTGTTCACCTGGCACTTGAAAAGGACTATACCATTTTCCTGACAGCGGATCATGGCAATAGTGATTATATGATCAATGAAGATGGGACACCAAATACGGCTCATACGTTAAACCCTGTTCCTTTCTTCATCATCTCCAACGATTTCCAGGGTAAAGTAAAAAACGGTAAGCTTGGTGATATCGCGCCAACCATACTTACATTCATGGGACTAGACATTCCTAAGGAAATGACAGGCGAAGTCCTCATATAAAGCATACTTGCCAATGGATTGTTAGTTTTCAGCCCTTCATTTGAAGCTTAAAACGTTATAATTAGCCTTTTCATACTACCAAAAAATTAATTTCATTGTTTGTTTGCTGATATTATACCCATTTAATCTTCAGGGTAGACCAAACTCTTTTGGAAACATACAGCGGTACATGCCGATGATTATGTTGTTAAGAACAAATGAAGCAGAGCGAAATCTGACCTGTTACAAAATCCCAATCGATATTAATACATAAGTTTTTAGGAATGTTATCATTTTTCGATATGATAAAAATCATTCCATTTTCATGACTATAGGTAGCATAGCTCCTAAAAAATCTCATTATCTTTATCCTGTCAAATGAATCTTATTTTTATAATAAAATCCTTAAAAAAAATTAATTATGTATTCAAAAGAACAACACCAGACACTTCTCAATGAGTGTAAAGAGTGGCACGACGAACTGGATTCATGCCGAAGCAGAATCAACCAAATGAAAGACGAACTCTATCAATTTGCACCCGGAAAAACAGACAAAGATGTGCTGATAGGAATCGAACATTTTCACAACCAGTTTCATATCCAACTGATTAACATCCATGATCTGAAACACGAAATCAAGTACCATCAGAATGAAGCTAACCATCATCCAGAATTAGGGCCTCGTGTAGAGCATCACAGAATAAAAGATAAGCTGGACATGGAATTGGGTGACTGCAAGAACCTTGATGAAGAATTTCATTCTTTTATCAGAAAATAGCGGATTTAAAGACTTCATCTGACAGAAAAGTCAGTGGGTAAGTCATCGTTTTAAAAACAAAAAAAATATTATTATGGCAACATACGATTCCAACCATGTAAAAAATATTGCCCTGCTCGGGCATGCAGGCTGCGGAAAAACAACCCTGGCCGAAAGCATGCTTTTTGAAGCAGGTATTACCAAACGCCGCGGTTCCGTGCAAGGCAGGAACACTGTGAGCGATTACCATGAGCTCGAAATTGAAAGGCAGAGTTCAGTTTTTTCCTCCCTAATGCATATTCCCTGGAAAGATTATAAGATTAATATCCTTGACACCCCGGGTTATGATGACTTTTCCGGTGAGCTGATCAGCGCACTACGTGTGGCCGATACCGGTGTCATGGTCCTCAATGCCGCCATGGGTGTTGAAGTTGGCACGGATGTCATTTGGGAATATACAGACAAATTCAAAACACCTACCCTCTTTGTGGTCAATCAGGTTGATCGCGATGGTGCCGATTTTGATCGCACCCTGAGTGAAGCAAAAGCACATTTCGGGCCAAATGTAGTGGCCGTGCAATATCCGGTTTCTTGCGGACCAGATTTCAATAGTATCGTAGATGTATTGAACATGACTATGTATCAATATGGTCCAGAAGGCGGCATTCCAGAAAAAAAAGCAATCCCTGACAATGAAAAAGAAAAAGCCAATCAACTTCACAAAGAATTAATCGAAACCATTGCCGCAAATGATGAAGGCTTGATGGAAAAATATTTTGACCAGGGTGAACTGAGTGAAGAGGATATGAAAGCCGGCTTACATAGTTCAATGATCAAACATGACATATTCCCGTTGTTCTGTGCTTCTGCTGAAAAAAATATGGGTGCCGGCCGATTGATGAGCTTTATCGATATCGTTTGCCCTTCGGCCAATGAAATGCCTCCTCAAAAAACCATCGGCGGAAGTCTTCTTCCTTGTGATGCGAATGGACCGGCCTGTATTTTCATTTTCAAAACAATTATCGAGCCTCACATCGGAGAACTTAGTTTATTCAAAGTATTTAGCGGCACGATTAAGGCTGGTTCAGAACTGGTGAATGAAAATACAGGTGTTACCGAAAAAATAAATCAGTTACTTCTGCTTGAAGGGCATAACCGTATTCCGGTAACTGAATTGGTAGCTGGAGACATCGGAGCCACTATCAAATTACGGTCAACACATGTCAACAATACCCTACACGATAAAGGTGCTAATATTGAATTAGAACCCATCGTATTTCCTCATACCAATGTAACAATTGCTATATCTTCTGTGAATAAAGGGGATGAAGAAAAACTGTCTCAGGCGCTGCATACATTGAAAGAAGAAGATGCAACAGTTCATTTCGAAGTTTCCTCCGAATTGAAACAGACATTATTACATTGCCAGGGTGAACTTCACCTGCAGGCCATCCAATGGAAAATAGATCATATCCATAAACTGGATGTTGCTTTTGAGAAACCTAAGATTGCTTATCGCGAAACCATACAAAAACCTGCAGATGCCACCTATCGTCATAAGAAACAAAGTGGAGGCGCTGGTCAATTTGCCGAAGTATGGATGAGGGTCGAACCATGGTATGAAGATATGCCTGATCCTCAAGGATTAAATGTGCGTGGTCGCGATGTGGTCGAGCTTGATTGGGGTGGCAAACTGGTCTTTCTGAATTGCATAGTAGGTGGTGCGATTGATGCACGATTCCTTCCTTCGATACAGAAAGGTGTTATGGAAAAAATGCAGAATGGTCCGCTCACAGGAAGTTATGTTCGAGACGTGCGAGTGAGTGTTTTCGATGGCAAAATGCATCCGGTGGACAGTAATGACATTTCATTCAAGATTGCCGGCTTACAAGCCTTTAGAGATGCTTTTACACATGCCGATCCTAAGTTACTTGAACCGATTTATGAAGTAGAAGTACTTTGTCCGGATGATCAGGTAGGAGCCGTCATGGGTGACTTACAAACGCGCATGGCCATTGTGGAAGGTATGGACACAGAAGGTCATTTTCAGAAGATCCTCGCCAAAGTTCCACTATCCCAAATGCATCAATATTCATCATCGCTGCGTAGTCTTACACAAGGCAGGGCGCGTTTCAATATGCACTTCGATTCCTATGCACCAGTTGCACATGAGATACAGGTCAAACTGATAGAAACTCACAGCAAACATGAGGCTGATAAGGAATATGCCTAAAGGCATTGAAGCGTAAGCTAACCCCTCTTTATAAAAAAAACATGCATCTTAAAATTAAGATGCATGTTTTTTTTATGCCCTTGTCGTTTGGACCTTGACCTTACCTATACTAGGTGTTTGAGTGATTTTATTCGACTTCAATAATGAAAAATATGCTGTCCAAACCTTTATTATTTCAATTGATTCTTCAGAATTAAATAACAGAAAGGGAATAATGCCTTTGGATTCGTTCAGCCATATAGCATCCATACTGGTGTTTGCAGAGCTATTCGCTTTTGATGAAATTAAATAGGAAGGTCGCCAAATAGGTAACTTTGAATGAAGTATACAATGTTCACTGATT